>QHSP01000158.1 GCA_003220495.1 Candidatus Rokuibacteriota bacterium
ATCCCGGCAAGCCGACGAGCGAGATCCTCGCGCCCAACGATGTCTGGAGTGCGGACTACAAAGGGCAGTTCCGCACCGGCGACGGGCGGTACTGCTATCCGCTGACGGTGGCGGACGGCTTCAGTCGCTATCTCCTGGGCTGCCAGGCGCTGGCGTCGACGGCCGGCGAGGGGGCCAAACCGTTCATCGTGATGTTAGACCTCATGCGTCGGCCGCCTGGCGAACTTGCGAACCGCGGCCCTCACCCCGAACACTACGGCGCCGACCGCAACATACAGGGCGACGTTGCCTCCGATTGCCTTGGCAAAGTTGGTCGCTACCTCTACGGACGTAGTGGCGCTCTCGTTCGCCAACAAGAAGAGAACAGTCGGCCACATCAGGAACGCGATGCGACGGACCTGAAACACGTCCGTCGTGAGAAGAATTACGTACGCTGCGCCCGACGCGACAAGACCAAGAATGGCAGACCTGACAAGCCATGTCGTCACCGGCGTTCGTCCTTGTCCATGAGGTCTTGTATCTTCCAACTAGACGAGCATTGGTAGAGTGAGCCAGCGACGAACGGTGGCGGGCGACAGCTCGGTGCGTCTACGGTCGACGAGACCGAAAGTTAGCGTGGGCGTCGCCCGCCCTAAACTCAGAGCCCGAACAGTTGCGCGGGTACTATCCCGCATCACGCAAGACCGGGCCTGTTTCAACCGTCCGTCCTCTGGAGGCTCGGCTATGTCATCGGCTGCGCCGGCGTTTGTCGGCATCGACGTCGCGAAGGCGGAGTTGGTCATCACGATCCGCCCGTCAGGAGAGCACTGGACGATCGCCAATGATGTAGCGGGCATCCACACGCTCGGCCAGCGCGTGCGCGGCCACGCGCCGACGCTCATCGTTCTCGAGGCTACCGGCGGCTACGAGCGCGCGGCGGTGGCCGCGCTCGCGGCGGCCCAGCTGCCGGTGGTGGTCGCCACCCCTCGCCAGGTGCGCGACTTTGCCCGGGCCACCGGCCAGCTCGCCAAGACCGATCGGATCGACGCCGACATCTTGGCGCTCTTCGCCGAGCGCGTGCGCCCGGCCCCGCGCGCGCTGCCCGATGACGCGGCCCAGGCCCTCGACGCGCTGTTGACCCGTCGGCGTCAGGTGCTGGAGATGCTGATCGCCGAGCGCAATCGACTCGAGCACGCCGTGCCCACGGTGCGGCGCGGCATCACCCAGCATATTCGGTGGCTCGAACGGCAGCTGGCCGATGTCGACCGGGATTTGGACGACACCATTCAGGCCAGTCCCGTCTGGCGCGCCACGGAAAACCTGTTGCGTTCCACGCCGGGCGTGGGCCCGGTTCTCAGTCGTACGCTCATCGGCGAACTGCCTGAGCTCGGGACGCTGCCGCGCAAACAGATCGCGGCCCTGGTCGGGGTCGCGCCCTTGGCCCGCGACCGCGGCACGCTGAAGCACAAGCGCCTGGTCTGGGGCGGTCGCGCGCCCGTGCGCGCGGCGCTGTTCATGGCGGCCCTCGTCGGCACGCGCTGCAACCCGGTGCTCCGCGCGTTCTATCGTCGCCTCCTCGAGGCCGGCAAGCCGAAGAACGTCGCGCTGACCGCGTGCATGCGAAAGCTCCTCACCATCCTCAACGCGATGATGCGCACGAACACCGCGTGGCGCCATATCGATCTCTCGCCAACCACTTGACACGGGAGACAGTTGCTAACTTCCCGTCCTGGAGAAAGGTAAAGATGGCAATCACGGCCCGCCACAACGGTGGTGGTTGGTGACGGATGGCCATAGCCCCTTGGGTTGGGCCAGGCCGGCGAGTCAAGCACGTCAGGCCGACGAGCGCCGAAATTCGCCGGGCCTGATGCCGATCACCTCTTTGAACGCGCGCGAAAGATTCGCAGCGCCGCTGTAGCCCACTTGGAGGGCGACGTCGTCCATCTTCTCATCGGTGTCCCTCAACAGGCGGCACGCGACGGCGATGCGGAGACGGATGTAGTAGGCCCCTGCGGTCAGACCGAACGTTTCGCGGAAGACGCGAATCAGGTGATCCTTGGAAACGCCGACCGTTCGCGCGATCTCGTCGATGGTGAGTGGATCACGGCAATAACGGACCATGACATCAATCGCGGCCAGGACAACACGGGGCAGCTGACATCGTGGCGCGCCACGACGACCCAGGTGCGCGTTGATTTCGCTCAGGGTCTT
>QHSP01000096.1 GCA_003220495.1 Candidatus Rokuibacteriota bacterium
AGACGCATCAAGGAGACTGCCGTGACTCCCGAGACCAGGACCCGGCCCCAGGTGGCGATCATGAACGCGGTCCACGACCTGCCCGTTCTGGTCGCGCGCGACAAGGGATTCTTCAGGGACGAGGGGCTCGACCTCGAGTTCGTGACGACGCCGGGGATGGCCCAGGCCACGACCTCGCACACCGTCAAGTTCGATTCTGTCTTCGAACGTCCGCTCGACTCCGTCTACAACGAGGGGGGCATCGACTGCTACCGCATGTGCGAATGGGGCATCATGAAGCGCGCCGTCGAGGCCAACGCCCAGGGGCTGCGCGGGCGCAAGATCGTGGCGCTGGGCGCCTCCATGTCGAAGTTCGCCATCGTCGTGTCCGCTGACTCGAAGATTTACGAGCCCGAGATGTTGAAGGACAAGCCGATCGCGGTGACGCCGAACAACGGCTCCGAGTTCACCACCTTGAAGATGATGGAAGGCTTTCTCACGCCCGAGCACGTGAAGCGGGCCAACGTCGGGTCGATGCTCAAGCGGCTCGAGGCCGTGCGCGACGGCCAGGTCGCGGCGGCGAGCCTGACGGAGCCGTGGATCAGCGTCGCGCAGAAGTGGGGGCAGCGCATCCTGATCGAGTCGCACTCGACGCGCAGCGAGGCCGCGGGCGACGACCTCGACGGTCCGACGCTCGCCAGGATGTTCCGCGCGCAGGCGCGCGCGGTCGAGCTGCTCGAGCACGACCCGACACCGTTCGTGCATTATCTGACGCGCGAGACGGGCGGTCTCCTCGAGCCGCACGAGCTGCAGACCTGGCGCCTGCTGCACGCGGCACCGCAGCCCTACACTCGCGAGCGCTTCGAGGACACTTACCAGTGGACGGTGAAGTGGAACATGACCGTGCCCGGCGCGACCTACGAGAACACCGTCGACAACCGGGCGTGGGAGTAGCGCGGGCTACGTCACCGCCTGGTGGCGCAGCGCGTGGTCGGCGATCACCAGCGCGGTCATCGCCTCGACCATGGGCACGGCGCGCGGGAGCACGCACGGGTCGTGGCGGCCGCGCCCCTGGATGGTCGTCTCCTCGCGATAGATGTCGACCGTGCGCTGCTCGCGCATGATCGTGGCCGTCGGCTTGAACGCCACGCGGAAGTAGATCGTCTCCCCGTTCGTGATGCCGCCCTGCACGCCACCCGAGCGGTTGGTGCGCGTCCGGATCCGCCCGCTCTCCACGTAGAACTCGTCGTTGTGCTCGGCGCCCGAGAGATCGGTCCCGGCGAAGCCCGAGCCGATCTCGAAGCCCTTGCTCGCGGGCAGGCTCATCACGGCCTTGGCGAGATCGGCCTCGAGCCGATCGAACACCGGCTCGCCCCAACCCGCCGGGCAACCGCGCACGGCGCAGGTGACGACACCGCCGAGCGAGTTGCCGTCTTTGCGCGCGGCCTCCACCGCCGCGATCATGCGCTCGGCGACGACGAGGTCGGGGCAGCGGATCGGCGTCGTGTCGACCTGCTCGCGCGTCACCTTCTCGTGATCGCACTCCACGACGAGCCGGCCGACCTTCGAGACCCAGGCGACGACGGTCACGTTGAAGCGCACGGCGAGGAGCTTGCGCGCGATGGCGGCGGCCGCCACGCGGCCGGCGGTCTCGCGCGCGCTCGTCCGGCCGCCGCCGCGCCAGTCGCGGACCCCGTATTTTGCGTCGTACGTATAGTCGGCGTGGCTCGGCCGGTATTTCTCGCGGACCTCCCGGTAGTCGCCCGGCCGCATGTCCTCGTTTTGAATGACGAGGCTGATCGGCGTGCCGAGCGTCTGCCCCTCGAACACCCCGGACAGGATCTGCACCGTGTCGGACTCCTTGCGTTGCGAGACGAGCGCGCTCTGCCCGGGTGCGCGGCGGTCGAGGTCGGGCTGGATATCCGCCGGGGACAGGGGCAGCCGCGAAGGGCAGCCGTCGACGACGGCGCCGGTGGCGCCGCCATGCGACTCGCCCCAGGTCGTAACGCGAAACAGCTGCCCCCAGGTGTTGCCCATGCGTCGAGAATACGACAGAATCCCCACCGACAGCTGGCTCAGGAGGGATGACACCAATGGGCGGTCCGCTTCGCGTCGTGCACTACGTGAACCAGTTCTTCGGAGGCATCGGCGGCGAAGATCAGGCGCATGTGGGCGTGTCGGTGCGAGACGGAGCCGTCGGCCCCGGCCGGATCCTCGAGAAGGCGCTGGGCGACGACGCGCGGGTCGTGGCGACCATCGTCTGCGGCGACAACTTCGCCAGCGAGAGCGAAGTGGAAGCCTCGCGCGCGATCGGCGCCGAGCTCGAGCGCATCAAGCCCGACGTGCTCGTGGCCGGCCCGGCCTTCGGCTCGGGGCGCTACGGCCTGGCCTGCGCGCTCGCCTGCAAGGTTGCGCAGGGCCGCGGCATTCCGGCGGTCACGGCAATGCACCCGGAGAATCCGGGCGCCTCGAATGCCCGGCGCGGGATCTACATCGTGCCCTCCGGCGCGTCGACGACGTCGATGCAAGCCGCGCTCGACGCGCTGGCGCCGCTGGCGCGGCGCCTGGGCCGGCGCGAGACGCTGGGGCCGTCCGAGGTGGAGGGCTACATGCCCCGCGGCACGCGTCGCGTGCACGACCGTGGGCGGCCGGGCCACCAGCGCGCGCTCGACATGCTGCTCGACAAGCTCCACGGCCGGCCCTATCGGTCGGAAGTGCCGTACGCGGCGCCCGAGCGTGTCTCCCCGGCCCCGCCGATCGCCGACCTCTCGCGCGCGCGGATCGCGATGGTCACGACCGGCGGCCTCGTGCGGAAAGGCAATCCGGACCGGCAGGTCTCCGCGAACGCCGTGCGCTATCACCGGCACCCGGTGGCGGAGCTCGAGTCGCTCTCGCCGACCGAGTGGGAGGCCTATCACGCCGGCTACTTCAACCACATCGTCAACAGCAACCCGAACTACATCCTGCCGCTCTCGTTCCTGCGCGATCTCGAGCGCCAGGGCAAGGTCGGCCGGGTACACGAGCAGATCTACGCGCTGCCCGGCGTGAGCACGCCGGTCGCGGTGTCGGCTGGGCATGGGCGCAGCATCGCCGAGGATCTCAAAGCTGGCGGCGTCGACGGCGCCTTGCTCGTCGCCACCTGAGGGACCTGCAATCGTTGCGGCGCAACGATCGCCAAGGAGATCGAGCGAGTCGGAATCCCGGTCGGGATGATCTCGGCCATCTACAACTTCGCCCTCACGACCGGTGCAAATCGCGTCATCCGCGGTGCGCGGATCGAGCACGTTTGCGGTGACCCGACCTTGAGCCCGGAGAAGGACTACGCCTTCGGCATGCGCATCGTGACCACCGCGCTCCAGACCTTGACCATCGCCGTGCCCGGGCCGACGCTCTTCGATCCGATGGCCCCCGAGGCGGCTCATGCGTCTTGAGATGGGCACCTTCCCGGTCACGGACATTGCCTTCGGCCGAACGACGCGCTACGACGCGGGCCGGCTCACGGTGGACCCGGACGCGGTGCTCGCCGCGGTACGCCAGGACCCGCGGATCGCCAGCGCCGCGCTCGAGATCGCGAAGCCTGGCGAGTCCGTTCGCATCTGGCCGGTGCGTGACGTGATCGAGCCGCGCGTCAAGGTCGAGGGCCCCGGAGTGTGCTATCCCGGCATCTGCGGGCGCGAGATCGCCACGGTGGGCGACGGCCGCACGCATCGCCTCGCCGGCATGGGCGTGGTCGAGGTATCGAGCGTCAACTGGCACGATGCCGGCGGCGACTTCGTCGAGACGTACCTCGACATGTCCGGCCACTACGGCGAGATGTATCCCTACCAGAAGCTCCTGAATCTCTGCCTGGTCGTCGAGCCCGATTCGACCCTGAACGAAGAGGTCAAGAACTACGCCGTGCACAAGGCCGCGCTCACCGTCGCCGACCAGCTCGGCGAAGCGGTGCGCGCGCTCACGCCGCCCGAGCGCGAGATCTTCGAGCTGACGCCGGTCGACCCGAAGCTCCCGAAGGTCGTCTACATCTGGTGCGTGCACTCGCCGCAGGCGATGTCGGGCTCACCCTCGGCGTTCTGCACCGCGACCTACGGCCTGACGCAGCTCACGCCGCCCTGGTACCTGCACCCGAACGAGATCCTGGACGGCGCGCTCACGGGGCCCTATCGCACGGCGTTCGCGATGTCGTGGACCGTCGCCAACAACCCGCTGTTCCTCGACCTCTACCGCCGCCACGGCCGGGACTGGAACTTCCTCGGCGTCATCTCGCTCAGAACCGAATGGACCACGCAGACCGAGAAGCAGCTGATGGCCAACCAGACGGCCAAGCTCGCCAAGCAGCTCGGCGCTCAGGGCGCGGTGGTGACGTGGGACGCGGGCGGCAACGAGTTCATCGAGGTCGTTCGCAGCATCCAGGCGTGCGAGCGGCTCGGCATCAAGACCGTGTTCCTCACGAGCGAGGACGACGCGACGGACGGCGCCCCGACGATGCTCGAGCCCCTGCCCGAGGCCGACGCGATCGTCAGCACGAGCTTCTTCAAGAACGTCACCCTGGCCGTGCCCGAGGCGCCGGCGGTGGCGCGCGTGATCGGGCTACCGACCAGGAAAATCCTGCGCGGCTCCACCATCGGCCTCCACGCCGGCGCCGACGGCACGATCCCGACGAAAGGTCCGCTGCCGCCGCCCTGGCGCTACGACGATCACTACGGATTCGGAAGCTTGAGCTGCATCGAGTAAGGCGAGGCGAGAACCCCGACTCGAGCGGAGGACGCGAGCGATGACCGAACAATGCACCGCGGACCGGTCGACACCCCCGTCGGACACGTTGCCCCTGACCCAGCTCGAGATCGACCGGCGCGTGTTCGAGCTCTACGACGAGTACTGTCACGGCGGCATCGACCGGCGCGAGTTCCTGCAGCGCGCCGGCGCCCTGACGATCGGCGGCGTGTCGGCGCTCGCAATGGCTCAGGCGTTGCTGCCCCGCTACGCGCAGGCCCAGACGATCTCCTTCACCGATCCGCGGATCAAGGCTCGGTACGTGACCTACCCCTCGCCGGGCGGCACCTCGGGCACGATGCGCGGGTATCTCGTCCAGCCGAATGCGCCGGGGCCGTTCCCCGCCGTCCTCGTGATCCATGAGAATCGCGGCCTCAACCCGTACATCG
Organism: Candidatus Rokuibacteriota bacterium; assembly: GCA_003220495.1. Taxonomy (GTDB): domain Bacteria; phylum Methylomirabilota; class Methylomirabilia; order Rokubacteriales; family CSP1-6; genus AR31. The sequence continues at coordinate 5,139 of QHSP01000096.1, forward strand.
AGGACGTGGCTCGCCGAACCGCGACCGAAGGATTTCTGGCGCTCGCCCCCGACGGGCTCTCGCCGGTGGGCGGATATCCGGGCAACGACGACGACGGCCGCACGCTGCAAGCCGGCCTCGACCAGGGCAAGCTGCGCACGGACATGGTCAACAGCGCGCGCTTCCTGAAGGCGCATGCGCTGTCCACCGGCAAGCTGGGAGTCATCGGCTTCTGCTGGGGCGGCAGCACGACCAACTTCCTGGCGGTCACGCTCGGCGCGGATCTGAAAGCGGCCGTCCCGTTCTACGGAGCGGCGGCGGAGACGGCGCGAGTGCCGGACATCAAGGCGCCGCTGCTGATCCAGTACGCCGAGAGCGACGAGCGCGTCAACGCGCTGTGGCCGGCCTACGAGGCGGCGCTGAAGGCGAGCGGCGCTCAGTACGAGATGCACATGTACCCCGGGACCCAGCATGGCTTTCACAACAACTCGACGCCGCGCTACAACGAAGCGGCGGCCAAGCTGGCCTGGGAGCGAACGATCGCGTTCTTCAAGACGCACCTCGCCTGAGCCGAGGTGCCTAGCCGAGCATCGCCTGCGCCCGCGCCTCGACCTCGCGGAGCTTTTCGGCCACGAGCCCCTCGTCGAGCGCGGCCGCCACGGTCGGATAGCCGGCGCGCGTCAGCATGGCCGGAAGCTTCCCGCTCTTGAACTGCTCGAGCGCCCACTTGAAGGGATCCGGCACGAGCGTCTTGTCGAGATAGATGCGCTCGTTCTTGTACATCGGCCCGTAGTGGTAGTGCGGGTAGATGCGGAAGCAGTCGAACGCGAGCAGCTCGACCTCCTGGCCGGCGATGTCGCCGAGAACGTGAATGGCGAGACCGCCGTCGCCTTGACCGGCGACACGCATCTCGAGACCGAACCGGACGTTGCCGGCCTCGATCACGTCCGTCCCCCGGTTGTGGCGCACGGTGCGGCGCCGCCGCACCGCCATCTCGCAGGCCTTGGCCTCGAGCTCGTCCAGCACGGGCAGCAGCTGCGAGGGATCGATCTGCAGCGCGAGCTGCTCGTAGCCGGCGCGCCCGAGCATCGCGGGCAGCTTCCGGCGCAGCTGGGTCATCGTCCACCGGAGCGGATTCCCGGTGACCGTGGGGTCGAGCATGATGCGGACGTTCGTCTTCGCCGGGTCGTAGTGATAGTGCGGGTGATTGTCGAAGCACTCGAATCGGAGCAGCTCCCGCTCGGCGCCGTCCACGGTGCCGAGCACGTGAACGCACACGCCCTGATCGGCGTGGTTACCGCCTCCGGCTCCCGCGCCCTGGCCGTGAGGCGCACCTCCGTCGATGTCACGATATTGCAGGGCGAAGCCGATCGGGCCACAGGCGATCTTTCCGGCGACGTCCATCGTCCCCTCCTCTCACCCGCTTTGGGTGCGTGCTGGCTCCTCCTATCTCAGGCACTCGACCGTTCTTGTCAAGAGCGTCGTGACCAATAATTGCCCTTCGACAAGCTGACCGGACGAGAGTACGCTTCGGCGAAAGCAGGCCTAGACCCAGCCTCGAGGAGGGCACCCATGGACGTCTCGCGTCGTGACTTGGCGGTTGCAGGCGCAGTGGCTCTCGCCGCTCCCGGCCTTTTGCTCGGCGGCTTCACCAGCGCCGACGCCGCTGCCGACGAGGCGGCGGTCACCGAGAACGTCGAGGTCCTGCGAAAGGCCTTGCTCGAAGCCAACAAGGCCAAGCTGGAGCAGGTCGCCTCCGCTCAGATCAGCTACGGCCATTCGGACGGCCGGGTCGAGACCAAGGACCAATTCATCAACGGCGTGATGACCCGCAAGCAGGTCGTCAAGTCGCTCGCGTTCCCCGAGCTCAAGGTGGCAGTGGTCGGCGATGCCGCGATCGCGCGCCACATCTACCTGGCCGAATCCGAGCTCGAGGGCAAGCCGACGACCACCAGGATCGGCGCCCTTCAGGTCTGGCAAAAGCAGAACGGCAGCTGGAAGCTGCTGGCGCGGCAGGGATTCAGGCTGCCGGCACCGGCGTAGACGCGCGGGTGGCGCGCCGGTCACCCGGCGCGCCACCCGAGACTACGCGCGCTTGAAGGCTGGCATGACCTGCGCCGCGAAGCGCTCGAGCTGCTCGAGGATCACCGCCTCGGGCGTGCCGACGGGCTGACCGACGTTGATGACCTCGAGCCCAGGGTACTTGTGCTGGACCTCCATCAGCTGCTCGGTGATCAGCTCCGGGGGTCCGATGAGCCACGTGCCCGCCTTCAGGGCGTTGCGCAGAGTCGGCAGCCCGGCCTGACGCGCCCGCTTGGGGTCGGCGACGGCGTCGATCTGCTCCGGCGTCAGGCCCGGCACGAAGCCGAGCGGGGCGAACATCTTGATGTTCTCCTCGAAGAACGGCGTCGCCTCCTTGATCCCCTGCTCGATGCTGTCGGCAATGTAGAACGAGAACCCGATGCAGAGATCGCCGCCGAGCTTGGTCTCCCGTCCGGCGCGGGCTCGCGCCTCGCGGAAGGCGTGCACGACCTTCTCGTTGGCCCCGCCCTGCGCCGCGCCGCCGCCGATGATGCCATTGATGCCGTGCTTGGCCATGAAATCGAGCGCCCGCGGGCTGGCGCTCACGACCGGCTGCCAGCACTCGACGGGGAGCGTCTTCGGACGCGGCACCAGGGTGATGTCGCGGAGCTCGTAGCCCCGGTAGGGGACCTGGGGCGGGAGCGTGTAGTACTTGCCCTGGTGCGAGAACGCGCGCTGGTTGAACGATTTGAAGATGACCTCGACCTGCTCCTCGAACAGCTCGCGGTTGGCGTCCTGGTCGAGCAGCGGAGCGCCGAAGACCTCGACCTCACGCGTGTGATAGCCGCGTCCGACGCCGAAGGTGACCCGGCCGCCGGTCAGCCAGTCGGCGGTCGCGTAGTCCTCGGCCATCCGGAGCGGATGCCACATCGGCGCGATGTTGAAGCCGCAACCGATCTTGATGTTCTTGGTGATATGGCAGAGGTGCAGGGCCAGCATCAAGATGTTCGGGATGCACTCGTACCCCTCGCGCTGGAAGTGGTGCTCGGCCAGCCAGAAGGTGTCGTAGCCGGTCCGGTCCATCAGCTTCGCGATCGCCTCGCTCTTCGGAAACACTTCGGCCAGGCGCTCGTCGGACAGCCAGCGGTCGTTGGCCGCCGTGCCCTCCAGCCCCTCGTTGTCCAGATCGACGTGGCCCGCGAAGAGGCTGCCGAATTTCGTGATCATGGTCGGGCCCAGAGATCGTCCGGCTCCATCATGTGAAGGTCGCTGTCGAGGATCAGATAGCCGTCGCGCGCCATGTTGCACCTCCACCAGGTTCGAAAGACTGCAGCGCCGAACGTCCCATTGCGT
>QHSP01000035.1 GCA_003220495.1 Candidatus Rokuibacteriota bacterium
GCTTGCCGGGATGGCCGATGCGGCGTCGGTAACGTTTGATCGGCACCATCCCATGCCGCTTCAGGATGTCGCACGCCGTCGAACGGCCGGGCAGCGGCCATCGCGGCTGGCGCTTGTGCAACAGCGCCAGCAGCTTTTTGCCGCCCCAGGTCGGATGCCGACGCCGGGCGGCCAGGATCGCGCTCACGATCTCGTCGGACGTCTGATTCGGCGAGCGGCGCGGCCGCCGCGAGCGCTCCTCCAAGCCCGCCGGCCTGTGGCGCAGGTAGCGGTCGATCCACTTGTAGCCGGTCTTGCGGGCGACGCCGTACAGCGCGCACAGCTCCGTGAGCGACAGCGCGTCGCGAAGGAAGTCGGCGATGAACTGCGTTCGCTGGTCCATGGGTGATGCAGCCCTCCACGGCATCGGCACCTCCTTGGTGCCTTGCCAGTGTTTTGGGTGTCACCCATGTCTCCGGACTAAATTGTTACCGATGTCCCTGGACCGTACCGTCGAGCCGTCTAACATCGCAGTACAGCGGCCGGAGCGAGCAGCGCGAGCTCCGGCCGCTGACCGCGGTCGTTGGACGGACAGAATTACCCGAGAGGTTTGATGTGCTGACGAAGCCAGTCGGTCAGCCGGCGGTGGTCGAGGCGACCTGTGGCGAGATCGAGTATGAGGTGTTCCTGCGCATCGGTGGCGGCATCGATCTCGTGACCGTTGAGGACCAGGAAAGTCTCCATGGCGCCATGCCCGACGCGCTTGTTGCCATCGACGAAAGGGTGGCCCTGAACCAAGGCCAGACACAGTGCCGCGGCCTTCTCGGGAAGAGTGGGGTACAAGTCACTACCACCGAATGTGGCTTTGGGTTGGGCGACTGCCGACTCAAGCGCACCGAAGTCCCGAATGCCGGACGCGCCGCCTGTCGCCGCCAAGAGACGCCGATGGAGTTCGACGATCTCTCCCAGCGTGAGGTAGCGCATCAGGCGAGGCGCCGGTACAGCTCCTCGTTCTTCTGTAATACACGCTTGGCGGCGGCCTCGAAGTCGTCGTCCCGAGTCGCCAGCAGATCCGCAACTGCGGCCCGGGCCAGATCCTCCGGCGTGAGGCCAAGGCGCTCCGCCTCCCGACGTAGGCGCTCACCCTGCGCCTGCGACAGGTCGATGGTGACTTTCATGTGGGTACTGTACCGTGTCGCCGGGCCGTCCAACAACATGGTGGAGCGGACCGGCCCAGAGCGGCCGGCCGCTCACCATGCACGTTATACGGACAATTGATGATTGAGGCTGTACGCAAGACGCTGGAGCTTTGGAGGACGCAAGGTGTGCGATTGAATCCTGGGGCGTCTCGCGAGGAGATCGCTCGCCTACAGGGCTTGGTGGGTGACCGCCGCAAGCCTCCTGCTTGCGGTACCCTCGTCGCTTCGCTCCTCGGCGGAGGCTCATGGTGAGCGTTGGGCAGGATCGGGATACCTGCCGCGACCTTCGCGGACCGGTGGGTCTTAGTCGGTAAGCGACAACCGGACGGAGGTCACGATGGGAAGGATCGTCGTAACAGAATTCGTCTCGCTCGACGGTGTCATGGAGGCTCCTGGCGGCGGAGAGGGCTACAAGCACGCAGGTTGGACCTTCAAGATCGATCGCGGAAAGGAGGGCGACAAGTTCAAGCTCAATGAGACCCTCAACAGCGAGGCGCTACTGCTTGGGAGGGTGACCTATGAGGGCTTCGCTGCGGCCTGGCCGTCGAGGACCAATGAGTTCGCGACAAGTTCAACAGCATGCCCAAATATGTCGTCTCCTCGACCCGCGGTCGTCCTCGGAAGCGGCAAACGCCTGTTCGGCGATACGACCGACAAGAAGCGCCTGCGGCTCGCGGACTCAAAAACGGTCGGCGACGGGATTACGATTCTCATCTTCCAGCGGGCGGGTGAAGTCGCTAACAGGGAGGCCCGTGAGGGCGACAACCGGAGCGCCATCCGGGCGGATCGTCGCTGCTAGCGGATCGCCATCTCGGTCGGTTCGACGCCGCGTAACCCGTAGCGGCCCATGAAACGCAGGAGGCCACGGCTGTAGCCACGGAGCGTGCCCATCCCGGAGGCCTGTAGCGCGATGTGACGCTCGATGTGGTTCTGGGCTGCGCTCTTGATGGCGTTGGTCCCGACCGCCATCCAGTCGCGTCCGGCGCGGAAGAGCGCCGCCATCCGGCCGTCGTAGAAGGTCGCCACCAGATCGAGCCAGGCGGTGAGCATCGCCGTCTGCATCGTCGCGTACGGCCGAAGCGCCGCCTCGAGCTCCGCGAGCGAGGGAGGCTGCTCGGATTTCGCGAACGGCGCCAGCGCGTCGGCCACCAGCTCGGCCGAGCGAAGCGCCAGGAGCACGCCGGGCGAGAGCATCGGGTCGACGAAGCCGAAGGCGTCGCCGACCATCACCCAGCCGGGCCCGAGACCTCGGTGTGAGATCAGCTGGTAGTTGGCGTAGGTCGCGACCGAGGTGACGCGCTTGCTGCCGCCGCCGATCGTCGACAGCCACGCGTCGGTCGCGATGGCCCGCTCGAGCCGCTCGGCCGGGCTCGCGCCGAGCCGAGCGGCGTCGTCGCGCCCCAGCACGATCCCGATCGAGAGCCGCTCGCGGAGCGGGATGCACCAGCTCCAGCCCGCGTCGAGACGCCTGATCAGCACCTGTCCGGGCTCGTCGTCCCAGGCGAAGTTCTCGAAGTGGGCGAAGTGCGCGACGTCCTTGCGCGGCCCGAAGCGGGCGCCGATGCTCAGGGCGCGCGCGCCGAGGCGGGCGCGCCCGGTGGCGTCCACGACGAGATCGGGTTGCCGGCCTTCGAGCGACGGCGCGGCGGCCAGGGTTTCGGGCGCCAGGCCGAGCTCGCGCCCACCTTCGCTGATCGGCTCCACGCGCGCGTGGGCCACCACGCGCGCGACCCCACACGCGACCGCGCGCGCGAGCACCGCATCGTCGAATCGCGGGCGCGGAATGTTGTAGGCGTATGGGAACACGCCCGGCGCGAAGCGCTCGAAGGAGAAGCTGAAGCGGTCGTTCGGGGACCAGATGAAGGACACGCCCGGCTTCACACGGCTGAAGCTCGCGGTCTCCTCCTCGAGGCCGAGGCGCTGGAGGATCGGGACGACGGCGGGCACCAGGGATTCGCCGACGAGGAGCTCGGGACGACGGCCGTCGTCGAAGAGCGTGACCTTCGCACCCTGGCGCGCCAGCAGGATGGCCAGGGCGGCGCCGGAGGGTCCGGCGCCGACAATCGCGACTCTCATCGCCGAATCTTGCCGCTTGGGGTCCTGGGGACTGCATCCACGACGGTAAACTCGAGCGGCACCTTATACGAGGACAAAGCACGGGCGCAATGCGATCTTAGGGCATCGAGATCGCAGCCGGCCGGGTCTACGACGACCTCGGCGCAGGGCACCTCGCCCATGCGAGCGTGGGGGCGCCCGAAGACGCGAGATTCCTTGATCCCCGGGAACTGGTTGATGCAGTCCTCGACTTCCTCGGGGAAGAACTTCAAGCCGGCTACCAGGATGAGTGCCTTCTTTCTGCCTTTCAGGTGGAGGGCGCCTGACCGGTCCAGGAAGCCAAAGTCACCGGTGAGGAACCAGCCCTCGCTCGCGACCTGTTCGCGAAGCCGCCAGGGCGAGTAGTAGGCCGAGAAGAGCCCGTCACCCCTCACCCCGATTTCACCCAACGTCTCCGGAGGTAGAAGCTTTCCGTCATCCGAGAAGATCGCCACGGCATAGCCGGGCACCGGACGACCGACCGAGGTTGCCGGCAGACCCTCGGTGCCCAGGTTGATACACGGCAGCCCGGCTTCGATGATGCCGTAGGCCTGACCGACCGGGACGCCGTAGACCGACTCGAAGCGCTCCATCACCACCGGCGCGATCGGCGCCGCGGTCGAGAGCGTCACGCGAATGCTCGAGAGCGGATCGCTCGGTCCAAGGTTGCCCATGCGCTCGAAGTGGAGCGGCGCCGCGTAGAGCACGCTCGCGCGGAGGCGGCGCGCGGCGTCGACGATCGCTTTCGGGAGCGTGTCCGGACACAGGAGGATGTGGGAGCCGGCGCGGACGTACGCCGTGATCGTGACCGCGAAGTGGTAGGCGAGGGGAAGCACCCACAGGATGCGATCCTCCTCGCTGAACTTGAGGACACGGTCGGAGGCCTCCACGCGCGCGGCGGTCGCCTCGTGGGACAGCACGACGCCCTTGCTCCGCGCGGTCGTTCCCGACGTGAATCGGATGAAGGCGGCGTTCAGCTTGGTGAACTCCACCGGGGCCTCGGCGCGGCGATCGATCCACTGGAACGCATAGCCCTCGCACTCGCCGCCCTTCACGACCGCGCGGCGTGCGGAGGCGTCGGCGTGGCCGGGCGCGCTCGGGAGCGGCGCGGCCTTCGGCCACGAGAGGCAGCCGTTCAGCTGCACCTCGCGGACGATCTCCGCGATCTCGGTCGGCGTGAGGTTGCTGGCGAGCGGCACGAAGCAGGCGCCCGCGGCGAGCAAGCCGAACGCGGCGGGCAGATACGTGAGATCGTTCGGGGCCAGGAGCCCGATACGCTGGCCGGGCTCGACGCCCTCGGCCTTGAGGAATGCGGCCAGCCGCTCGGCTTCGCTGGCGAGCTGGCCATAGCTCACGGACCGCCCCGACCGCACGTCGGTGACCGCGCGGCGCGGCGAATGGCGCTCGGCCGTCGCGAAGAGAATCTCGGCGAGGTTCATCGCCCCTCCGCGCAGCGCGCGGCCGCCCGGCCGACGGCCTCGCCGGCCGCCAGGCACGTACCGATCACGCGCGCCGAGCCCAGCGCCTCGTGCGTGGCGCTCATGCAGCGCCCGGCGACGAAGAGGTTCTCGACGTCGCGGGCCTGGAGGCAACGGAGCGGTATGTCGTAGTGAGCCCGGTCGTCGAGCCACTCGTAGGTGGCGCCGAGGCGGCCCTCTTCCCAGAGCTCGATGGGCCAGCTCGCCCGGGCTACGCCGTCGTCGAACTTGCGGCCGGTCAGCACGTCGTCGCGCGTGAGCTGATAGCGCCCGATCACGCGGCGGCTCTCGCGGACGCCGACCTGCGGCGCGGCGTGGGAGACGAACGCCCGGGAGAACGCCGGCAAGGTCTTCAGAAACTCCGTGACGGCGAGGGCGCGCTTGCGGCCTTCCTGCTCGGCCACCGTCAGGAAGTCGCGGCTCGGGGGCAGCTCCTCGGTGATTCCGCTCAAGGTGAGCTTGCAGACGATCTCGCCGGGCTGGGGCGACGGACCCAGCGCGAGGTTCGCCGCGCCCTTGGGCAGGCGGCCCTCTTGCTCGGCGGTCACGAGCGACCGCAAGAGCGCCACCCGCGGGCCCGATCCGAGCGCCGCGGTGTCGACGTGCTGCAGGACGAAGACGAGGGACGGCAGCTGGCGCTCGGCCAGCGGCGTCGTTGCCGTGGCGGTGCCGGCGAGATGCGCCAGGGCGGCGTCGCCGCTGGCGTCCACGACGGCGCGCGCTGCCAGCTCGACGACGCGCTCCCAGGTGGCGACGCGTACCGCTTCGACACGACCCGGGCGGCTCTCGAGCCCCGTGAGGATCGTGTGGAGATAGACGTCGAGCCCGGAGGCCGACATGGTGAGCTCGTCGGCGAGACAGGCGAACGCGAACGGAGTGTACGGCAGGACGTGCGTTCGCCCCCGGCGTATCGGCGCGCCGCAGCCGGGCATGGCCGCGAGGCGGCGGGCCACGTCGTTTGCGAAGCCCTCGTTGAGCGGCTCGGGCGGTCCGGCCGACGAGGTCAGATAGAGGCCGCAGACCGTGCTCACCATGCCCGCGGTCGCCATGCCGCCGAGAAAGCCATAACGCTCGACGAGCGCGGTGCGAGCGCCCGTGCGCGCCGCCGTCACGGCGGCGGCCATTCCGGCGGCTCCGCCGCCCACCACGACGACGTCGTAGCTCAGTGAGCCGCTCGCCATCCCATCCCCTCGCGGATCGCCTCGATGATGCGCGCCACCTCCTGGGTTTCCATCGCGCCCTCGATCCAGGATACGACCAGGTTGTTCTTGATCCCGCAACGGTTGAAGAATACGCCGACCCCAGGCCGCGGCAGCACCGATGGAGCGTGATATGCGTTGGTGACCCGCCGTCCGAAGAGCTTCTCGAGCGCGGGTGGAAAATCCGCCAGATCCGCACAGTTGAAGGAAAACGTCTCGCGGGTCGCCGTGCCGGGCAGGTCGCGCAGCATCAGCGCGAGCGGCCGGTACTTCAGGAACTCCATCGCCACGGCGTTGGCGTCGATTTGCCCGTCGCGGAGCGCGTCCGTCATCTGCTGGCGCAGCGCCCGCGTGAGGCGGTCCACGTCGGCCGTCTCCGAGGGCTTGAACCGCGCGAAGTGGAATGCGAGCACGTTGCCGAACGTCGCGCCCGGCTCCCCCTTGGGTCGCAGGTCGATGGAGACCGGGACCAGAAACGGCAGGTCGGGGAGGCCGCGCCGTCGCCAGAGGTCGGCCATGGTGCTACCGACCAATGCGAGACGCCAGCAGATCTCGCGGGTCGAACGCACGCCGCCGAGGCCGTGATCGTCGCCGACGAAGCTCGCCTGCTCGAAACGGACCCGTCCCGGCGACGTCAACCCGGTGCCCGGCGACACCGGCGCCTCGGGAACCAGCGTCCGCATGTAGCGCTGACTGCTGCGCCCGAGTCGTCCGCGCTCCTTCAGCGGCCGCGGATCAGGCCCGGTGACGAACACCGACGGCGCGCCCCCCCACGGCGCGCGCCCGTCGCTCTCGTCGAGGTGCGCGAGGTGCGCGAGCAAGTTCTGTCCGCCGCGCGGGTCCATGAGCGGGTGAAACCAGGTCACGACGAGGGCGCTCTGCAGCCCCGCGGCTTCGGCCGCGCCGTCGAGGATCGCGAAGCGCAGCGGTGGCTCGCGGCGGGGATCGATCGCGGCGTTGAGCTCGGCCTCGAGCTCGGCGTGAAGCGCTCCAGGTGAGCTGAGACGCTTGTGCCGCACGGGCGGGGCGGCCAGCGCCGCGCGCGCCCCGGCGGCCCAGTGGAGCGGTCCCCACGGGAGCCGGCGGCGGAGGCGGGCTGACGGCCACGGGCAGAAGTCGAGAAATCGGTCGAGAGCCCGCCCAATGCGCGCGTGGTCGAGCGGCCCGTCGCAGTGGACGACCATGAGCGTGTTGTTGCTGATGCCCTCGCGCTTCCAGAGCGCCTGCATCGCTACTAGAACGAGATCGGCGCCGCGAAGGGGCAGCCGGCGGACGCGTGGTGTGCTCACGCGCTCCGTCGACAGATGTAAGCCGCGAAGGCGCGCGCGGTTCTGATGTTGTCGGTGACGAGGTCCTCGTCAGGCATCCAGAACCCGTAGTGAGCCTCGATGAACAGCAAGACTTTGAGGAGCGCCATCGAGTCGAGTCCGGCCAGCTCGAGATCGTCGTCGGGTCGCACCGGCCGGGTCCGCGCCATGATGGTCGTGTTGATGAAGTCCGTCACGGCTCTCGCGACCTCTTCGGGATCGAGCCGTGAGAGATTCCCGGTGGACATGATGGGGTTCAATATCCTTATGCGGCTCTTACTTTGCAAGTCTTACGAAATGCCGCCGAGCGCCGCTCCGTCTAACAGGCCAGGAGGTCACGGAAATGAGGCTCGGCAAAAGCAAGATCGTTCGGCTGTCGGTGCTGGGCTTGCTGTCGGGGCTGATGCTCGCCACCGCGGCTCAGGCCCAGTGGCGCGACGAGAGGCACGGGCCCGTCTGGCGTGACGAGCACCCCCGCTTCGACCACCGCGCATTCGTCCGGCACGATTGGCGCTTCGACAGGGGCCGGGGCTGGCGATTCGAGCATCGACCCGGATTCTGGTCCCCGTACTACGTCTGGTGGTGGACTGGCGGACGCGTGGTGATGCTCGCGGCGCCCACCGTCACCGTCGTCAACTATCCGACCGGCCAATATCAGCTCCGTGGTGACGGGATCACGGTCCCGTACTACTGGGCGTGGATGCCGGCCCAGGCATACATCGCGGCGCCGCCGCCGCCCGCGGTACCGGCCGCTCCGGACGTGCCGCCGGCCGGCTCGCCGCCTCCGCCGCCTCCAGCGGCCGGGTAGCCGTGCAGCGCGAACCAATTGAGGAGGCTTGAGACCATGACCAGAACGAGTGTGCTTCGACGATTGGGTGCGACGTTTCTGCTTGCGTGCGTCGTAGGGATCAGCACCGCGGGATGTCTTCTGGTGCCGGTGCCGGTGGGCCCGGGCCGTGGATACCATCGTCACGATCGCTGGTAGCAACACCTTCGCGCGCAGCCTCCTGGTTCGCCAGGGGGCTGCGCGTGCGTTCGGACACCGCGTACGACTTGACTCCGTTCACTCGTGGGCGCTAAGGAGAGGGTGCCGTGAAGCGACTACGATCGCGCGCCCCGAAGCCGAAAGCCGGTCCGTTCGACGGCTATCGGCGCCGCGAGGTCCCTCCGCCCGATCCCGAGCTGACCCAGGTCGGTCCCGGAACGCCGTGCGGTGAATATCTCCGCCGCTTCTGGCAGCCGGTCGCGTTCGCGCGCGATCTCACATCGGCGCCGCTGAGGATCCGGATCCTCGGTGAAGACCTGGTGGTCTTCCGCGACCGCGGCGGGCGCGTCGGCGTGCTGCACTTGCACTGCGCGCATCGCGGGACGTCGCTCGAGTTCGGGATCCCGCTCGAGCGCGGCCTTCGCTGCTGCTACCACGGCTGGGTCTACGACATCGATGGCCGGTGCCTGGAGACGCCGGGGGAACCCGCGGGTAGTCGTCTCAAAGAGCGCATCTGGCAGGGCGCCTATCCGACGCACGAGCTCGCGGGCCTCGTGTTCGCGTACCTGGGCCCGGCCGACCGGCGCCCCGCGTTCCCGATCTACGATAGCTTCGACGTGCCTGGCCATCAGCTGATGCCCGCCGCGAAGTTCATGCTGTCCTGCAACTGGCTCCAGGTGAAGGACAACAGCATGGACCCGGTGCACACCGCGTTCCTGCACGCGCTCAGCAGCGGCTACCAGTTCACGGAGGCGTTCGGCGCCGTCCCCGAGCTCGACTGGAAGCTGACCGACGCCGGCATGGTCTATCTCGCGACGCGGCGCGTGGGTGATCGCGTGTGGGTCCGCGTGTGCGACTTCATGCCGCCGAACGTGCATCAGTTCACGCGCGAGATCGAAGACGCGAGCGAGCCGAAGCCGGCGAGCCGTCCCGTAATCATTCGCTGGGCCGTGCCCAACGACGACACGCACACGACCAACTTCGAGCTGGCGCAGGTGGATCCGGCGTGGGGGCTCACGGCGGAGCAGGTGGGCCGGCCGGGCTTCGGCCAGTCCGACGACCGCCCCTACGCCGAGCGGCAGCGCTTTCCGGCCGACTTCGACGCGCAGTCGAGCCAGCGGACGATCGCCGTGCACGCGCTCGAGAACCTGGCATCGACCGACCGCGGCGTGATCATGCTCCGCCGCATCGTGCGAGACGGCATCCGCGCGGTGGCGCGCGGCCGCGATCCGTACGGAACGCGGCGGCCCGAGGGCAAGGTGATCCCGACGTTCACGCAGGACGTCGTGCTGCGCGTGCCGCCGGCGTCGAGCGCGGAGGCGGACCGCAAGCTGCTGCGGGCGACCGGACGGTCAGTGCTCGCGAACGGGCGAAGCTAGAGAGCGGAGCCGATCGAGCGGCCCGTCGCGGCTAGAGCCGCGCTTCGTCGATCTTCAGGCCGAGCCAGTAGCGGCCGATCAGCTCGTAGTGGGCGAGGCGTCCCTGCAGGTGCTGCGTGATCACGTGGATGTCCTGGAAGTGCCGCTGGATCAGGTTGTCTTCGTACGCGGCGGTCGCGCCCGCGGCGTTGTAGAGGCTGTCGATGATCTGGGCCGCCAGGCGAATGCCGTGCGTGGTGGCCAGCCGGAGATTCGCGCGGTGCTCGAGCGCGAGCACGTTGTTCACGCTCGCCGCCCACGCCTCGCGTACCGCCTCGTAGAGGAACGCGCGCCCCGAGCGCAGCGCCGCCTCCGCCTGGCCGACCGTCATCTGGACCATCGGCTGCTCGCGCAGCAAGGTCGGCATCGCGCGGGGCGTCTTGGCGCCGGCCAGCTCGCCGAACGTCTCCAGACACGTGCGCGACATGCCGAACGCGACCGCGGCGTCGCCGGAGGCGAACAGCAGGGTGCGGGGGATCCGGTAGAGCGGCGCGTCCTCGACGAGCGTTGCCGTCTGCGAGAGCACGGTGCGCTCGGTCGGCACGAAGACGTCCTTCACCGCGAAGTGGTGCGTGCCCGTGCCGCGCATGCCGCGGGTGTGCCAGGTGTCGAGCAGCTCCGCCTCGGCGACCGGCACGAACATGTAGCGCGCCTCGGGCGCGGCGCCCTCCATGCGAATCTGGCCGTTCTCGGTGATCTGCGCGTGCGCCGCGACCCACGATGCGTGTCGGCAGCCGGTGCTGAATCCCTGGCCGCCCGGGGGGCTGGTGACGCGATAGCCGCCCGGCACCACGATCGCCCTGGCGGTCGCCGCCGGGGTGTTCGCCACGACGGCGCGCGGTACGTCGGCCCAGATCGTGCGCGCGACCGCGCGCGGCATGCGCGCGGCGTACGTGCCGAAGATGGCGCCCTGGTTCAAGCACCAGCCCGTGCTCGCGTCGGCCTTGCCGATCTCCTCGATCACCTGGACGTACGTGGGCAGGTCGATCTCACCGCCGCCGATGGCCCGCGGGATCGCCATGTGGAACAGCCCGGCGTCGGCCATCGCCTCGAAGAGCGCGCGCGGCAGCTCGCGGTTTTGGTGGATCTCGTCCGCGGCGGCGCGGATCTGCGGGACGAGCTTGCGCGCGGCGTCGAGTGGCGAGCGGCCGTCGGTGTCCAGGGCAGGAGCTCGCGGGCTAGGAGCCGGCCGAGACGAGCGCGGGCTCGGCGATATCGAGGGTGGTCACGCGGCGAAGCTCGCGACGATATTTCGCGTCGTCGAACGGCGTCGCGCGGTGCATGGTCGCACGGTTGTCCCAGATCACGAGGTCGCCGACGCGCCAGGCGTGACGGTAGACGTTCTCGCGCTGGGTCGCGTGCTCCGTCAGGTCGCGCAGCAGGAGCCGGCCCTCCGCGATCGGCCAGTCGATGACGCGCGACTGGTGCGAGGCCAGGTAGAGCGAGCGCCGGCCGGAGCGCGGGATGATCCGCACGAGCGGATGGATCGCGCCCTTCAGCTGGTCCTGCTCGTCTTGCGAGTACTCGAAGCCGAGGATCTGACGTGAGTGCGTGATGGAGTGATGCGTGCGCAGGCCCTCGATCAGCGTCTTCGTCTCGGCGGGCAGCGAGTCGTACGCGGCGCGCATGTCGGCGTACTCGGTGTCGGCCGAGACCGGCGGCACGACCTTCGCGTGCAGCATCGAGTAGCGGCCCGCCGGATCGCGGAACGACGCGTCGGTATGCCACAACCGGTTGCCCAGGCCGTACTGCCGCCGGCGATCATCGGCCTGCATGATCTCGCCTTCCCTGTCGAGGTTCGAGATGTCGGCGAGGGCCTCGTTGCCGAGCCGATTCTTCGTGATCACGCGACTCCCGGTGCCCTCGTGGAGCTGCCCGTCCAGGCGCTGAGCGAACGCGAGCTGTTCCGCGTCGGCGAACGGCTGATCGCGGAAGACGAGCACGGCGAATTCGTCCAGGCCCGCGCGGATTTTCGCGAGCGTTGCTTCGTCACGGACGGTGCGGAGCTCGATCGGACTGGCTTCGCCGACGAAAACCGGGTGGAGCTTCCGGAATGAGACCGACATGGTCCCAAGAGGGTAGGACGGCGCAGGCGGTCCGTCAAGCGTTTGGCCGGTCGAAATTCGCGGGGAACGCCGCGAGCTCGGGCACTCAATCCGGGTAAACGGAGAAGCCGCTGGCTCGCGCTGCTGCGGCCAGCCTGGTGTCGAAGGTCGCGAACGACGCCGCGCGCCCGGACGCTGCTAGCGCCAGATGGAGCGCGTCGGCGGCACGCAACGGAGCCGCCTGCAACGAGAGCAGGAAATGTTCCGCTCGGCGGTGGACGTCCTGTGTCAGCTCGACGCGGTGGTAGACCCCCTCGTCGAGGCGCGTGAGGATCGCGTGCTGAAGTCGCCGCGCCGTCTCCCGCGTGAGCGACTTCTGGTGAAGTCGCCGCGCAGCCGCCGAGCCGACTTCGGTTACGGCCAGATCGGATACGAGGACATCTTGTCGTCCCTCTAGCACTTCGTTGAGCTCGTCGCCTCCGGGTTCGGGCAGGTACAGCTTCAGCAGGGCGCTGGTGTCGCAATAGAGAGGTCCGGGCAGACTCGCCCGATAGGCGGCCTGTCGCTCAGCGAGCCACGCTGGGGCACGCCTTCTAGAAGCGATCTTCGCGATCCCGGGCGACAGTCTCGGACAGGGGAGGATCGAGGACCGGCATCGCCTGCTCGAGCGTTCATGCGTCTTGACCTCGCCGTACGCCCGTCACATCATTGGCGCGGCATGACCCCCGACGCGTACCTGCAACGGGTTCGCTCGCTGCTCCCGGCGCTGCGCGAGCGCGCCGATCAGGCCGAGCGGCTCCGCCGGCTGCCCGACGAGACCTTCGCGGAGTTCCAGGACGCCGGGCTTTTTCGCTGCCTGCAGCCCAAGCGGTATGGCGGCTACGAGCTCGATCCGGGCACGCTCTATCAGGCCGTCATGGAAATCGGCACTGTGTGCGGCTCGAGCGCCTGGATCCTCGGCGTCATCGGCGTCCACAACTGGCACCTCGCGCTCTTCGCGCCCGAGGCGCAGGACGACGTCTGGGGCAAGGACACGAGCCTCCAGCTCTCGACGTCGCTGGCGCCCACTGGGTCGGTCGAGCGCGTCGACGGAGGATTCCGTCTGCGGGGCCGGTGGCCGTTCTCGAGCGGGTGCGACTTCTGCCACTGGGCCGTGCTCGGCGGCGTTGTCCCGCCGCTCGCCAAGGACGCGCCGCCGGACGTGCGGACCTTTCTGGTGCCGCGCTCTGATTACGTGATCGACGACACGTGGCACGCGGTCGGCCTCTGTGGCACCGGCAGCAAGGACCTCATGGTGGACGGCGCCTTCGTGCCGGAGTATCGGACCCACTCGTACCGCGACGCGTTCTATCTGACGAATCCTGGCGCGGTGGTCAACGACGCGCCCCTCTACCGCTTGCCGTTTGGCCTGGTCTTTCCGGCGTGCATCGGCTCGCCGGCAATCGGCGTCGCTCTGGGGGCGGTCGCGGCGTTCCGCGA
This sequence comes from Candidatus Rokuibacteriota bacterium, assembly GCA_003220495.1. Classification (GTDB taxonomy): domain Bacteria; phylum Methylomirabilota; class Methylomirabilia; order Rokubacteriales; family CSP1-6; genus AR31. The sequence continues at coordinate 13,184 of QHSP01000035.1, forward strand.
GCAGACGACCACGCGCATCTCGCCGCGTGACCAGAGCCGGGTCGCCGAGGATCCATTCGCACAGCTCGCGCTTGCGGAAGCGTCGGCCGAGGTGACCGCGGCGCGCGACCGGCTGCTCGGGAATTTCGCCGAGGCGATGCAGCTCGCGCGCGAGGGGTCGGAGATCCCGCTGGCCCAGCGGGCACGCTATCGGTGGGATACCGCGAAGGCCACGGATCGATCCGTCCGGGCCGTCGATCGCCTGTTCGAGGCCAGCGGCGGCCGCGCCGTCTATCTCAACAATCCGATACAGCGAGCCTGGCGCGACGTCCACGCGATCCGCGCGCACGCCGGCAACAATCTCGAGAAGGCGGCGGCCGTGTTCGGCCGCTCCGAGTTCGGCCTGCCGCCCGTCGATCTCCGGTTTTAGCCGCTCGCGGCGCGACGGTTCTCGATCTACATCGTCAGCACACCCGTATGAAGGGCGCGCACCTCGACCACGCCGCCGTCGCCCTCAACGAGCATGCCCAGCGCGATTGGCGCCAGCTCCGCCACCATGGAGCCGCCGGCACCACGTGCGGCGGAGACACCCGCGACCCACGCACGCAGCGGCGCCCCGCGCGGGTTCACGAATTCGACCACCGCGCCCGAACCCACGCCGAGCCGGGCTGCGGCTTCAGCGCTGAGCCGCACCGCACGTCCGTTCTGGGCATCGAGCCCGGCGCCCGCGACGGCGCGGAGGCGCACTCGCGCGGCGCGTAGCTCCGCGCGGCGCGCGGTCGTCGCCGCCTCGTCGGGCTGGCCCGCGCGCAGCACGACACCGTAGATCGCCTCCGCGGCCGCCGGCGTGACGTAGCCCTCGCCCACGTCGGCCACGACGCGCGCCGGATCGCGCGCGAGCGGATCGCCAAACCCGCCGCCGCCGCTCGACTCCATCAGCAGCACGTCACCGAGCTCGAGCGGGAACGCGCTCACCTTGCCCGGCAGGGGAGACGGCTGAATGCGGGCACCATCGCGCCGCACCCAGAAGCGATTCGTCGCGCCGGGGCCGCCGCCGCAGACGCCGAAGGGCGGCAGCACCGCCTTTTCCGCGAGCACCGAGAGCTGAGTGCCCGACGTGAGGATGCGCACCTCGCGCGTGAGACCGAGCCCGCCGCGCCAGCGCCCGGGCCCGCCGGAATCCTCGCGCAGCGCCGTGCGCTCGATGCGCACGGGATAGAGCTGCTCGACCGCCTCGATCGGCTGGAGCGTCGTCATATCGCTCTCGGTCCACGCGCGCACAGTGTTGCTGCCGTCGCCGCCGTCGAAGCCGCCGGTGCCGCCGGCCGGATATTCGTAGAAGATGAACGTCTCGTTCGTCCGTGGATGAGGCCCTCCGACGTAGCAGTGATTGCCGCCGCCCTTGAGGTCGCCGGCGATCTTGCCGTCGAGCGCCTGGGCGAGCGCGCCCATCACGGCCGACTCCACGCAGTACTTCACCTCGACCATGCCGCCGCACGGCGCGGGCGGGTTGGCGTTCACGATCGTGCCAGGCGGCGTGATCACGGTGAGCGGACGGAACGCGCCCGAGTTCACGTCGGCGCCCGGATCGAGGAACGACTTGATGATCGTGAAGGCACCGGTCGGCGCCATCGCCGGGCCGACGTTGGTCGGCCCGCGCGTCTGCGGCGAGGTGCCGGCCAGGTCCACCGTGATCGTGTCGCCGGCGACGGTGACCCTCGCGCGCACCGTGAGGGGCTCGAGCCGCTCGGTGCCTGCCTCGAGGTGCGCCTCGTATACGTATTCGCCCGGGCGCAGCGCGCGGATGGCGCGGCGCATCCGACCCTCGGCACGATCCATCAGCTCGGCGACGGCGTCGCGGATCGTCGCCGCGCCATAGCGCGCGACCAGCTCCTCGATCCGCTCGGCGGCCTTCCGGCAGGTGCCGAGCATCGCCTGGAAGTCACCGCGACGCTCGCGCGGGCCGCGCATGTTGCTGAAGATCAGATCGAGCGCGGCGTCGTTGGGCCGGCCGCGATCCACGATCCGGATCGGCGGGATGCGAACGCCCTCTTGAAAGATCTCGGTCGCCCGGCCCGAGAGGCTGCCCGGGCTCATCCCGCCCACGTCGCCCCAGTGCGCTCGCACGACGGGAAAGACGAACATGCCGCCGTCCGGCGCGAAGAGGGGATAGATCATCGCGACGTCGTTGAGGTGAGTCCCCCCGGTGTAGGGCTCGTTGTGCAGGAAGATGTCGCCGGGATGGATGTCGTCGCCGAATTTCTCCCGCACGGCCTTCATCGACCAGCCGACCGGCACGATGTGGAGCGGATGGTCCTGGCCCCTGGACATGGCGACGATCTGCGCCTGGCCGTCCATGAGCACGCAGGAGAAGTCTTCGCCTTCGTAGAGGATGGACGAGTACGCGGTGCGCACGAGGGTCACGCGCATCTCGCGCACGATCGACACGAATGCTTCGCGCAGCACCTCGAGGGTGATGGGATCGATCACGTCCTGGCCTCCCGCTCGAAGCGCAGGTTGCCGTGCTCGTCCACCACACCGCGCCAGCCCGGCGGCACGATCGTCGTCGCGCCGAACTCCTCGACGACGGCAGGACCACCAAGCGCCGCCCGCTCGGGCAGCCGCTCGCGCTCCCAGACCGGGCAGTCGTGCGGCGCGCCGTCGAACCATACGGCTCGGCGCTCGACCAGGGCGGCGTCGAGCGAGTCGGCCGCGCTTCGGTACGGCGCGCCGGAGGGCCTGGGGACCAGGCCGTAGGCTGCCAGCCGCGCGTTGACGAGCTCGATCGCTGCACCCGGGCTCGAGTGGCCGTAGGCGGCGAGGTGCTGGCGGTGGAACGCGTCCTCGATCGCGTTTGGTGCGAGCCCGTGCGCGCCCGCCTCGCCGACCGCCACGTTCAGCTCGAACGCCTGGCCGTGGTAGCGCAGATCGAGCGAGCGGACGAGCCGCTGCTCCTGGGCGGCGAAGCCTTCGAGCCCCAGCTGGTGGCGTGCCGCGTCCTGCATCTCGCCGAAGAGCTCGAGTGCCACGGCGAGGCGATCGCGCAGCGGGCCGACCCGCGTCCTGACGTCGTCGTGCTTGATCTGTGAGGCGAGGAGGCCGAGCGCCGAGAAGTTCCCGGGATGGCGGGGCACGAGCACACGCGGAATCCCGATCTCCTGGGCCAGCGCGAGGGCGTGCATCGGGCCAGCGCCCCCGAAGGCGATCAAGGTGAAGTCACGCGGGTCGTGGCCGCGCTGGATCGAGATCTCGCGGATCGCCGAATTCATCCGCGCCACGGCGATCGTGATGACACCCTCCGCGAGCGTCTCGACCGTCATCGAGCGCCCGAGGCGCGCGCCCAGCTCGGCGAGCGCCCGGCGCGCGCTCGTCGCGTCGATCGCGATACTGCCGCCGAGGCGCTTCGTCGTCCCGATGCGGCCGAGCACCACGTTGGCGTCGGTCACCGTCGGCTCGGTCCCGCCGAGGCCATATGCGACGGGGCCCGGCGAAGCGCCGGCGCTGCGCGGCCCCACCTGGAGGCTTCCATCGACGTCGAGCCACGCGATCGAGCCGCCGCCCGCGCCGACGCTGTGCATGTCGAGCTGCGGGACCTTGACGGGAAACGCGCCGAGCATGCCGTCGGACGTGGTCAGGGGCGCGAGATTGCGCACCAGGCAGACGTCGGTCGAGGTGCCGCCCATGTCGTACGTGATGAAGTCGCGCACGCCCGCGACCTCGCCCACGAAGCAGGCCTGGCTCACGCCGCCCGCCGGCCCCGAGAAGATCGTCTTGATCGGCAGGCGCCGCGCCGTGTCCGTCGTCATCATGCCGCCGCTCGAGGCCACGGTGAGGACCCCGTGCGCGTAGCCGGTAGCGCGCAAACGCTCCTCGAGCCCAGCCAGATAGCCGTCCATGATCGGCTGAAGATACGCATTGAGCACGGTGGTCGAGAAGCGCTCGAACTCGCGATACTCGGCGACGACGTCCGCAGAGCACGAGACGGGCAGCCGCGGATACCGACCCTTTGCCGCGTCGGCCACAGCGCGCTCGTGAGCCGGATTCAGGTACGCGTGGAGAAGACAGACGGCGAGCGCCTCGGCGCCCGAGGCCGCCGCGGCGTCGAGCGCCCGCTCGACGCTGGCCGGATCGAGCTCAACCAGGACGGCGCCGTCGGCCGCCAGCCGCTCGACGACCTCGAAGCGGTGCTTGCGCTCGACGACCGGTTTGGGACGCACGAAGGTCGGCACGAAGAGCGCCGGAATGTTGCGCTTGGTGCGGCCGATCTCGATCAGGTCGCGAAAGCCGGCCGTCGTGAGGATCGCCACGCGCGCGCCGCGTCTCTCGAGCACCGTGTTGGTCCCGACGGTGGTGCCGTGGACGAGGCGCCGTACGTCGCGGCCGGCGATGCCCAGGGCCTGAAGGCCGGCCAGGACCGCGGCAGCTTCGTTACGCGGCTGCGACGGGACCTTGGTGACGACGACCTTGCCGGTCGCGTCGTCGACCGCCGTCAGATCGGTGAAGGTGCCGCCGACGTCGATCCCGACGATGAACACGCGCGAGATGATAGCATCGGGCCAGAGAGGGGGGCCCCCCATGGCGACGAGCGGCGAGGCGATCAGGCACCTCTGGACCCACAAGACGCAGGATCATCCGTGGCTCGCCGACGAGGAACTCGTGATCGAGCGGGCCGAAGGCGTGCACGTTTGGACCGAGCGCGGCAAGAAGCTCATCGACGGCTTCGCGGGCCTCGCGGTCGTCAACGTGGGGCACGGCCGTCGGGAGATTGCCGAGGCGATCGCCGAGCAGACCGTACGCCTGGCCTACTATCCGACGACTCGCCAGTTCTCGAATCGACCCGCTGCGGAGCTGGCCGCGAAGCTCGCCTCCCTCACGCCGGGCGATCTCGACTATTCGTTCTTCGCCGTCAGCGGCGCCGAGGCCAACGAGCGCGCCATGCAGATGGCCCGCCACTACTGGCTCGCCTCCGGCAAGCCCGGAAAGCACAAGGTCATCTCGCTGCAGGGTGGCTACCACGGCGGGACGACGGGCACCTTCGCCGTCTGCGGGCTGCCGCATCTGACGGAGGCGTACGCCGATCTTCACGTGCCGGGCTTCGCGAAGGTCACGCCGCCGTACCCGTACCGCGACCGTGGTACCGGGACCGACGACGAGCTGGTCCGGCGCCGCGCGCGTGAGCTGCGCGAGGCGATCGTCAAGGAAGGGCCGGAGACCGTGTCCGCGGTGATCATGGAGCCGGTGATCTCGTCCGGCGGCTTCATCATGCCGCCGATCGGCTGGCTGCGCGCGGTCCGCGCCATCTGCGACGAGCTCGAGGTGCTCATGATCGCCGACGAGGTCATCACCGGGTTCGGTCGCACCGGGCGGTGGTTCGCGGTCGAGCACGACGGCGTCGTCCCCGACCTCATGACGGTCGCCAAAGGCATCACGTCGGGCTACATCCCGCTCTCGGCCGCCATCGCGCGGCGGCGGCTCGCGGACGCGTTCCCCGACGACGCCACGGAGGAGAACGTGCACCCCGGCACGTACGCGGCGCACCCGGTCGCGTGCGCGGCGGCGCTCGCCAACATCCAGATCATGGAGAAGGACAACCTGATCGCGAACGCCGAGGCGATGGGGGTGCGGCTCCGCGATGGGCTGCAGCAGGCGGTGGGCAAGAAGCGGATCGTCGGCGAGGTGCGCGGGCGCGGGCTCCTGGTGTGCGCCGAGCTCGTGGAGCCGGACGGCTCCGGCCGTCCGCTCGACAAGAGCAAGGTCGCCCGGCTCGACCGCAAAGCGTGGGATCGGGGCGCCATCGTCTACGCGCGCGGCCAGGTCGTGAGGCTCGCACCGCCGCTCTGCATCACGCGTGAAGAGGTCGACCAGCTCGTGGACGTCGTCGCGGCCAGTATCGGCGAGCTCGACGCCGAGCTCGTCTGACCCGGGACAGGAGCGGCGTGAGCGAGATCATGGATCAGGACCGGGACCGGATGCGTGCTCTCAGCAGCCGGCTGCTGAGACTTCACGGAGTTCTCCTCGACCGGGAGCGCCGCGCGTACGAGGACCGCCACGGGTCCGTCGCCTCGCGCGAGCTCCTCCACCTCTTGCTTCACGACCAGCAGTTCTCCTGGCTCCGCTCGCTCTCGAGCATGATCGCCAAAATCGACGAGGTGATCGATGCGGACGAGCCGCTCCCGCCGCAGAGCGTGCAGAGCGCGTTCCGCGAGGCGCACCGGCTCCTGAAGTCCGGAGCGGGCGGAGACTTTCAGGAGAAATACCATCTCGCGCTGCAAGACTCGCCGGACGTGATCATGGCGCACGCGGCGGTGAGTCGCGTCCTGTCCGACTCGGACTCCGGCCCGGGAACACGCTGACCGGCGTCCGGTAGCGCCGGACGCGGCACGGCCCTTGAGCCAGCTTGCGCGACGCGACTTCCTGAACGGCGTCGCGCTCACCGTGGGCGGCGCGCTGCTCTCACCGCGCGACGCGTTCGGGCTCGGCCTCGACGATCCCGCACGTGGCCGGGCGTCCTATCCTCCATCGCTCACCGGTCTCCGGGGCAGCCACGCCGGCTCCTTCGAGGTCGCGCACGCGCTGCGCGACGGCTCGTTCTGGGCCACGGCGGGCGCGCCGTCCGACACGGGCGAGAGTTACGATCTGGTCGTCGTTGGCGCCGGCATCAGCGGCCTGGCGGCGGCCTGGTACTTCCGCCAGGCCGCCGGCCCATCGGCGCGCATCCTCATCCTGGACAACCACGACGATTTCGGCGGCCACGCGCGCCGCAACGAGTTCCGGGTCGGCGGCCGCACGCTGATCAGCTACGGCGGCACGTTCGCCATCGACAGTCCGGCGCCGTACAGCGCGGCCGCGAGCGCCCTGGTCGCCGCGCTGGGCGTGGAGGTCTCACGCTGGCCACGCATGTTCGAGCGCGGTCTCTACCGCGGGCTCGGCATGAGCGCCGCGATCTTCTTCGACCGCGAAACGTTCGGCGTCGATCGGCTGGTGCAGGCGCCTGCCGGAATCGCGGAGCCGGGCGGGGCGACGTCCGGGCCCGGCCAGCCCGATCCGCTCGCCGCGTTTCTGGCCGGTGCTCCGCTGTCGGAGTTGGCCGGGCGCGACATCGGTCGACTGTTCAAGTCACCGGTCGACTATCTTCCCGGACTCGATGACCGCACGAAGAAGGCGCGGCTCGCGCGGATGAGCTACGCCGACTTCCTGCTGTTGAGCGCCGGCTGCCATCCCGATGTGCTCCCGCTCTTCCAGGCGCGTCCCCATTCACTCTACGGTCTGGGTATCGATGCGGTCTCTGCGCTCGATGCATGGGGCCTCGGTCTCCCCGGCTTCATCGGGATGAACCTCGAATCGACGGCCGGACCCGGCATGGGACTCGACGCGCGCCCGGGCCCGCGCTCGCCGTTCCTGCATTTCCCCGACGGCAACGCGACCATCGCCCGGCTTCTCGTCCAGCGACTCATCCCACGCGCCGTCCCGGGCCGCGGCGCCGACGACGTGGCGGTCGCGCGCGTCGACTACGCGCGGCTCGACCGGCCGGGTCCGGCGCGGCTGCGTCTGGAAAGCACGGTCGTGCGTGCCCGCCAGGCGAGCGAGGCGGCGCGAGTGGAAGTCGATTACGTCCGCTCCGGGCGGCTACAACGTGTGCGCGCCCGGAACTGTGTGCTGGCTTGCTGGAGCAGCGTGATCCCGTTGCTCTGTCCGGAGCTACCCGAGGCCCAGCGCGAAGCGCTGGCCTACGCGACGAAAGTCCCGATCGTCTACACGAACGTGGTGTTGCGGAGCTGGAGGAGCTTTCACGCGCTGCGGGTCAGCCAGGCCCACTGTCCGGGCAGCTTCCACACGTCGGTCGGCCTGGATCTTCCTGTGCGCGTGGGAAGCTATCGGCCGCCGCGCCGGCCCGAAGAGCCGATCGTCGTGCAGATGATGCGCACGCCGTGCCGGCCTGGACTCCCGGCGCGCGAGCAGCACCGAGCCGGCCGTCAGGAGCTGTTCACGACGACGTTCGACACCTTCGAGCACAACGTGCGCGGGCAGCTCACGCGCATGCTGGGGGCGGGGGGCTTCGACGCGACGCGGGACATCCTGGCCCTCACCGTGAACCGCTGGCCGCATGGCTACGCCTACCAGTACAGCTCGCTCTGGGATCCGTTCTGGATCGACGGCGGGCCGTTGCCGTGCGTGGCCGCGCGACAGCCGTTCGGCCGCATCGCCATCGCCAATGCGGATGCCGCGGCGTACGCCTACACGGACGCGGCGATCGATCAGGCCCACCGCGCGGTCGGCGAGCTGGTACGCCGCACGTGATCAGCGCTGGTGTCGGCTAGCTCGAGCTCCAGGCGAACGGCGCGAAGTGGCCGTTGTTGCGGCCCGAGGTGTCGTCCCAGTTGATGCCGAACCCGTGCATGTGGCCGCGGGAAGCCTTCGCGAGCGCGAGCCGACGCGCCGCCGGATGGCCCACGTTGTCGAAGTAGATCGGCTCGTCCGGCTTGGCGCCGGCGATGCCTTCGATCGCGATGTCGAGCGTGCCCGGGATCGTCACGGAGCGGCGCATGCCATTCATCTCGAACTTGATGGGCTTCGCCTCGGCGCCTGCGAATTTGCTGATCAGCGGCGCGACCGCCGCCATCGGACCACCACCCTGGCCGCTCGCGATCGTGGTGAGCGCGTCGCGCTGCTCCTTGGAAGCGCGCTCGTCCAGGATGAGTCCGACTATCCAGTTACCCTGAATCATCGGGCCCGGCGTATGGAGCAGGACGGCGAAGCTCAAGCCGTCGAGCCGGGTGGCTCCGTACTGACCTCGGTCGACGCGGAAGACGAGCCCCGCGTCGCAGTAACCCTTGGTCGGCCGCGCCGCGAGCCCGGACGTCGGGCATGGACACACGGAATCACAGCTGCAGGCTTCGCAGTATTCGCCGCTGATCTGCCACTGAACGTTCGCCATGTCACCCTCCAGCCGCAGGCTGCCCATAAGGGCCGTCTGCTTCGTTGACGCCCTCGGCTGCACGCTCAACGTACATCAAGTACGCCTCGCGTGCAGCCTTCGGGCGCCGCCTCGCATCTGGACCCTTCTGAGCGGCCTGCAGATCAAGCAGGCCTGCGCTACATCGAGTGGCCGCCGACTCTCAGAACCAGGGCGAGGCCTGGACGGACGGCGACGGCCACGCCGAGAAGCACGAGCGCGACGCCGATCGTTCGCGCGATCCACTCACCCCGCGGTAGAAGCTTTTCCGCCGCCACGACGGCGGCGATCAGCAGGACCCAGAGCAGACCCATCGCGCCGGCCACGACCAGCACCAGCATGAGCGCCCAGCAGCAGCCCAGACAGTAGAGCGCGTGGGCCCGGCCCATCGCCAGACCGCCCTGCCAGCCCTCGCGCCAGTGGCCGAACAGGAATCCGAGGGGACTCCGGCAGTGACGCAGACACACCTGCTTGAGCGGCGAGAGCTGGAAGATCCCGGCCGACACGAGCACGCCGGCCACGACGTAGGCGAGCACGCCGGCGCCCACGGCGCTGAGGACGACGCTCGCGAAGTAGATCGGAACGCCCGTCAGGGCCCAGAGCCCGAGGTACATGAGGGCGAACAGCCCGACCCGGATCGCCTTCAACGGTGTGCTCCCCGCGTTCCGCTGGGTCGCGGCGTAGAGGTCGATCATGGGCAGAGCGCTCGGCAGCATCATCGCCGTCATCATGACGGCCCACGCCGCCACGTAGGCCACCGCGTCGATCACCGACGGCGTCATCGCCATCTCCATGCCCGCCATGTCGGCGGCCTGCATCGGCGAAACCAGGACGCGGGCCCACGCGGCGACGGCAAGCAGGAACAGGAGCACCGTGGCGAGCATCGCGAAGGGCTCGCGGCCGGTTACTTGGGAGAGATCGGGCGGCGGCTCGCCGGAACCGCTGGCGCGCATCGCGGAAACTCCCTCGTCCGCGGCCGCCGAGTCCGTCGCTCAGCCGATGCGTGCGCGCACGAAGTCGCCGATGCCCGCGATGGCCTTCTCGGCCTCGTCCAGCATCGGCAGGAACCAGTGCCAGACGTGGACCATCGCGGGCCATTCCTCGACCTTGACGTCCACACCGGCCGCGCGGGCCCGAGCGCCGAGACCGAGCGCGTCATCGAGCAGAACCTCGTCACTGCCCACCTGGACGAGCAGCGGCGAGAGACCTTTCAGATCGGCGTAGAGCGGAGAGACGAGCGCGGCCTTGCGGTCGCCGGTCCCGACGTACGCCTGCGCCATCGCCTCGACGCCGTCGCGCGTGACGATCGGATCTGCTGAAGCCTTGGTCGCGTAGCTGGCGCCACTGCACGTCAGGTCGACCCAGGGCGAGATGCAGATGCCGCCGCCTGGTCGAGGGAGCCCCCGGTCGCGAAGCGCGATAAGCGTCGCGACGGTGAGGCCGCCTCCGGCGGAGTCGCCGCCGAGGACGATCCGCCCGGGCGCGAGGCCGCGAGCGAGCAGCCACTGGTAGGCCTCGACGGCATCGTCCAGCGCGGCCGGGAAGGGGTGTTCCGGCGCCAGCCGGTAGTCGAGGAGCAGCGCCCGGATGCCGGCCGCTCGCGCGATCGCGGCGGCGAGGTGGCGGTGCGAGCGCGGCGAGCCGATTGCGTAGCCTCCGCCGTGGAAGTAGAGCACGACCGCGTCGGCTCTGGCTGCCGGCGGCGTGAGCCACTCGGCGGGCCGCTCCGGCGTCTCTACGATCTCCACCGCCACGTCGGCGGGTGTCGGGAAGACGCGCTCGGCGCGATCGTACTGGGCTCGGCGCTCCGCCAGGGTGAGCGAGCTCGACGGGGGAAGCTTCGCCAGGTGCTCCCGGACAGCTCGGATTCCACGCGCGGTCATGTTCCCTCCAGCCTGGCAATCGCCGGGAAGACCACGGAGTGCGCACGGTGTAGATCCTCGGCGAAATCGACCTCGGTCCACGGCAACCCGGTCACGCCCACGGCCTCGACCCGTTGCCGGCTCACCAGCAGATGCAGCGCGTCCTCGTACTCGCAGATCCCCTGGCTATCCTCGATGACCTGCTCGAGCAGCCCGATCAGCTCGCGGCCAGCGTCCGGCCCGCACGTGAAGAAACCGACGCCCTCGCCGACGCGGTCCCATGCAGGGGGCACGACCTTCTTACCCAGCGCGATGACCCGGCCGCCCTGTACGTAGATCTTCACTTCCTCGCCGGTGTCGGCAAAGCCTTCGTCGATCAGGAACGCCTGCGCTGCCGGCGAGGCGACGAGCCGTCGCAGGAACTCCCGCGGAAACACGACGTCGGCGTCCATGATGAGCGTGGGCCGGCGTCTGATCACGTCGCGCGCGCAGTAGAGGGACAGCGACGAGCCCTTCTGGTAGGCCGGGTTGTCGATGCACTCGATCGTCATCCCGAGGGGCGCCGTCGCCGCGAGCGCTCGGACCTGATCGGCGCAGTGTCCGACCACGATCACGACGTGCCGCACGCCGACCGCGTGGAGCGCGTCGAGCATCCGCGCGAGGATCGCTCGGCCGCCGACTGGAAGGAGCGACTTCTGGGTGTGGTCCGTCAGGGGCGCCAGCCGCCGGGCAACGCCGGCAGCCAGGATGATCGCCGTCAGCTCGCGCGCCGCCCCGGGGCCCGCCGCGTCTCGGCTCGCTGGTTCGTTCATGCGTTCACGGGGCCTATAGTATCCTGTGCGTAACCGAAATGGCGCAGGATCGGCACCAACGCGCGCTCTCGTGGCCCGCGGTCAATGACGGGAGGTTGACGCAGAATTGAGCAAGACGACGACCCGGCAGTCGGAGACGGCTCTGGCGCCCGATTCTGCGCCGTCTCAGCGGGACGTGTTCCAGCGTGATGGCTTCGTGGTGGTGCCGGGCCTCTTCGACAAACAGGAAATCGCGCGAATTTCGGCGTGGACCGACGAGCTCGAGCGTGCTGCCGAAGTGCCCGGCCGAGCCATGAAGTACTTCGAGCCGAGCCTCTTGCGTCCGGGCGAGCGGGTGCTCCAGAGGATCGAGAACTTCTGCCCGTTCCACGCCGGGTTCGCCGAGCTGTGCGACGGGGACAAGCTCCGCGGCTTGGTGTCGCGCCTCCTCGGCGAGCCCGCGGTCCTCTTCAAGGACAAGATCAACTTCAAGCTGCCCGGCGGCGACGGCTTCAAGCCACATCAGGATCAGCAGGCCGGCTGGAGCGCCTACGCCGACCTCTTCGTCACCGCGATGGTCAGCGTCGACTCCACGACGGCCGAGAACGGGTGCCTCGAGCTGTGCGCCGGACACCACACGCGCGGGCTCATCGGCGAGGAGTGGAAGCCGCTCACCGACGACGACATGCGTCGCCTCGGGGGCCGCGCGGTGCCGACGCAGCCGGGTGACGCCGTGTTCTTCGACTCCTACACGCCGCACGCTTCGGCCCCGAATCTCACCGCCGAGCGCCGGCGCGTGCTCTACATCACCTACAATCGCCGGTCGGCCGGCGACCACCGCGTGCGGTACTACGCCGACAAGCGGAAGAGCTTTCCGCCCGACATCGAGCGAGATCCCAACCGGACCTACACGTTTCGTGTCTGAGTCACGACGCGAGGAACCCACCGCATGATCGTGAGTCGAGCCCTTCACATCGCGCTCGTCCTGGTGGCCTGGTTGTCGATCGCCTCGCCGGCCTACGCCTATCTCGATCCGGGCACGGGCAGCATGCTCATCTCGGCGGTGCTCGGGGTGGCGGCGGCCGTCGCGCTCGCGGTCAAGATGTTCTGGTATCGCGTGGTCGGTTTTTTCCGCGGCAAGAGGCCCGCAGCGGACAAGTAGCGCGGACGAGCGCGAGCGCACGCACGCGACGGCGGGTGTCGCACCGAATGTCGCGCCGATCATGAGCATGTGGCAGGACTGGAAGAGCTTTCGCCGTTTCCACAAGCTTCCGCCCCGCGACCGCAGCATCGTCTTCTATTCCGAGACGCATCAAGATTGGCATCATCTGCAGCCGCTCATCGACTTCCTGATCGAGCGACTGTCGCGGACGGTGTGCCACGTCACCTCGGAGCGCACCGCGCCGCTACCGTCGGCGCCCGACGCGAGCCACACCTTCCGCATCCGGCCCGGCGCGCTCTGCACCTGGTTCTTCCAGACGATCAGGGCGGACGTGTTGGTGCTGACCATGCTCGATCTGCAGAATTTCCACCTCAAGCGCTCGGTCCATCCCGTTCACTATGCCTACGTGTTCCACAGCATGGGCAGCACGCACATGGTGGACCACGCGAGCTCGTACGATCACTACGACAGTCTTTTGTGCGTGGGCCCCCATCACGTCGCCGAGATCCGGCGGCGCGAGGAGCTGCACCGCTTGCCGCCCAAGCATCTCTTCGCTCACGGCTATCCGCGGCTCGAGCGTCTCGTCGCGCTGGCCGGCGATGGGGAGCCGGCCCCAGCCCCGCGACGGCCTGCAGCGCGAACACCCGTTGAGAGTCGCGCCTCGGCCGGCGGGCCCCCCGCCCCGCGACGGCCTGCGGCGCGAACAACCGCCTTGCTCGCGCCGACGTGGGGTGAGCACTCGATCCTGCACGTCTGCGGCGAGCCCTTGATCGCCGCCTTGCTGGGCGCCGGCATCCGCGTGATCCTGCGCCCGCACTACCAGACGACGCGTCTGGCGCCGCAGGTCGTCGAGCGCCTGGTCGCCCGGTTTGGCTCGGATCCGGGCTTCCGCCACGTCGTGCGCATGGAAGAGAGCGACTCGCTCCTCGAATCCGACGTCCTCATCTGCGATTGGTCCGCCATGGCGATCGAGTACGCCCTCGGCCTCGGCAAGCCCGTGCTCTTCGTCGACGTGCCGCCCCGCGTCCGGAACCCGAACTACGCCGAGCTCGGCCTCGAGCCCATGGAGATGCGCATCCGGCGCGAGCTCGGGGCCGTCCTGCCGCTCGACCGCGTGGCCGACGCGCCGCGCCACGTCGCCGAGCTGTTGAGCGGCACCGCGGACCTCCGCAAGCGCAACGCGGCCCGGCGAGAGGAATGGGTGTTCAACTTCGGCCGCAGCGTCGAGGTGGGCGCGCGCGAGATCGCGCGGATCGCCGACGAGCGGGCCGGTATCGGCGCGCGCGGCCGACAGGCGTGAGCCCGAGAAAGCGGCTGCTCCGCTGGCTGGGCTGGTTCGCCGTCGTGAACGCGGCGCTCCTGGGGATCATCGGTCTTCGCTACCTCTGGCTCTACGCGGCGCTCGGCCGGACGGTCTCCTGGAGCTACGCCCTCGTCGCCTCCGTCGGCCACCTGAGCGCGCTCGCCTGCGTTCCGCTGCTCGTGTTGCTCGTTCCCGTGGCGACGCTGATCCCGCGCGCGCGCCTGGTGCTGCCGCTCGGTGTCGTGCTGGCGAGCGCCGGCGTCGCCGTCCTCGTGCTCGACAGCCTCGTCTTCGCCGAGAACCGGTACCACCTGAACGTCCTGACCTTCACCCTACTCGAGCCGCAGACGTGGGCGTTCCTCGCGCTCTATTTCCTCGTGGCCCTCGCGATCGAGTCGATGCTGGCGAGCTGGGTCTGGCAGCGGACGGCGCGCCCGACGCGCCGGGCCGGACGGTATCTCGCGCTCGGCCTCGTCGGTTGCTTCGTCACCGCGCACCTCGTCCACGCCTGGGCCGAGGCCCACTACGACGGCTCGGTGATGGCGCTCACCCGATACCTGCCGTTGTACTACCCGCTCCGCAACATCGGTCTCCTGGCGCGGCTCGGCCTGATCGATCGGACGGCCGCACGCGAGCGCGGGGTCGGCGCCGCGCTCCAGCGGCCGGCGACCGGCGACCTGCACTATCCGCTGGCCCCGATCCAGTGCGCGCCGCGTACGCCCGCGCTCAACGTGTTGCTCGTCGTGATCGATGCCATGCGGGCCGACGCCCTGACCCCGGAAGTCGCGCCAAGGCTCACCGGACTCGCGCGGAGCTCGATCGAGTTCGACCGGCACTACAGCGGCGGCAACTCGTCGCGCGCCGGGATGTTCTCGTTGTTCTACGCCATCCCCGCGACGTACTTCGACGAGTTCGCCAGCCGCGCCCGGCCGCCGGTGCTGATGGACGTGATCCGCCAGCACGGTTACGAGCTCGGCCTATTCGCCAGCTCGCCGATCTACCGCCTGGTCGACCTCGATCGCACGGCCTTCGCCCACGTGCCCAATCTGCGTCTGGAGACCTCCTCGGGCGACGACTCCAGCGGGAGAGATCGCGTGCTGACAGGCGAGTGGCTCGAATGGCTCGGCCGGCGGGACCCGTCGCGTCCGTTTTTCGGCTTCCTCTACTACAACGCCGCGGTCTCCATCGAGGCGCCCGCCGACTATCACCCGGCGATTCCACCGCCTACCCGCTCCTCGGCGCAGCTGCGGTCGCGCAACGTGCGGTACCTCGAGGCTGTGCACTACGTCGACTCCTTGCTGGGACAAGTGCTCGACGACCTGCAACGCCGCAAGCTCCTCGATCGCACGGTGGTGATCGTCACCTCCGACCACGGCATCGAGTTCGACGAGAACGGCCTCGGCTTCAAGGGCCACGGCACCTCGTACAGCGACTACCAGATGCGCACGCCGCTCGTGGTGCGCTGGCCCGGGCGCCCGCCGGGCAAGGTCGCGCGGCGGACGTCTCACAACGACATCGCGCCGACGCTGCTCACGGAGCTGTTCGGGTGCGCGAATCCGCCGTCCGACTACGCGAGCGGATCCAGCCTCTTCTCGGACGCTCAGTGGAGCTGGCTCGTCGTCGCGAGCTACCGCGAATATGCCGTGGTCGAGCCCGAGCGCGTGACGGTGGTGTTCCCGGCCGCCTACGAGGTTCGCGGTCCCGACTATCGGCTTGTGCGCACCCAGGCGCCCCCCCGCGACGTCCTGCGCGCCGCGATGCTGGAGATGAGCCGGTTCTACCGATGAGACGGCGGCCGCTCGGTGTGGCGCTCCTCTGCGTCATGTGCGCGGCCGCCCCACCCGTCTTTGCCGATGAAGGACGAGGTGGAAGCGTCCGCGTGGCAGGAGATGGTCTGGAACTCGTGGTCGCGCTCGACGGCGCCACGCCGGTCGAGTGGCGGGCCTGCCATCCGTCCTGTGCCGGCGCCGACCGCGGCTCCGGCACCGACATGCGTGTCGTCGCCGCCGACGATCCGGCGGCGATCCGGCTGATCATCCGCGACCTGGAGCCGCCGGTCGATCTGCAACGCCTGCGATTCTCCGCCGAGCTCGGCGAGGACGAGCGCTCTCGGATCGCGACCCTGGAGGCCGACCTGCCGGTGCCCGGTGTCCGCTTCGTGAAGTCGTTCGCGGTATCCCGCGACGGCTACGGAGTCGTGATGACGGCGCGCATGGTCGGGCCGAACGCGGCCACGTTCATGTCGGGGCGGCGCCTCGAGCTCGAGCTGAGCGCCGGCCGTGGTCTGCTCCCGCCGCCGGCGGCGGGATTCGCCGCGATGCTCGAGCGAATGAGCCGGGTCATCGTCGCCGGCGGCGCCGTACGCGTGGTCGGCGACGACCGCCGCGAGCCGACGATGCTGCGCGCCGGCGACTGGATCGGATTTCGCAGCCGCTTCTGGACCCTGCTGGTTCGCTCCGACGGCGCCGCGGGCCTCGAGCCGCGACCCGGCGCGCCGGCCCCGCTGGGGCTGTCGGACGAGCGAGGGCGGCTCGCCTGGCGCTACACGTTCTATGCGGGCCCGCTGGAGCACGGTGCGCTGGCCCGCGCCGATCCGCAGCTCGGCCGGCTGCTCTTTTCCGGGCTCTGGTTCTGGCTACGTCCGCTGAGCTTCGGGCTCCTGTTTCTTCTGCGCGGGCTGACCGAGCTCATCGGCCATCCCGGCGCCGCGATCATCGCTCTCGCCGTGTCGGTCAAGATCCTCCTGCTGCCGCTGACGACCGTGGCCGAGCGTCTTCAGGAGCAGGTGAACGTCACGCAGGCGCGACTGCAGCCCGGCATCGACGCGATCAAGGCGGCCTACCGCGGTGAGGAGCGCACCCGGCGCACCATCGCGCTCTACCGCGAGCAGGGCGTCCATCCGCTCTACACGCTCAAGAGCCTCGCGGGCTTCATGATCCAGCTTCCGGTGTTCGTCGCGGTGTTCGACATGCTGGCGGAGGACTTCGATCTCCAGCGCGTGTCGTTCCTCTGGATCCGGGACCTGGCGCGACCGGACGCGCTGGCGCGGCTGCCCGCGTGCGTGCCGTTCTTCGGGTGCGACCTCAACCTGTTGCCGTTCCTGATGAGCGGCGTGTCGCTCGCGACCCTGCTGCGCTTCCGCTCCTCGGTCCTCACGCCGCCGCTGGTCCACCGCCAGCGGCGAAACTTGACGATCATCACGGCCCTGTTCTTCCTGCTCTTCTACACGTTCCCGGCCAGCATGGTCCTCTACTGGACCTCGACGAACTCCTTCCAGCTCCTGAGCCAGGAGCTCGGGCGGTTATGGCGCCGGACGTGAATGCGATACCCTGAATGAAGCGTGAACCTTGCGCGAGCATGGACGCTGGCGTCGATGATCGTCGTCGCGTCGTGGCATCCGGCTCCGGCGATGGCCCAGGCGCAGTCCGCCGCGTTCTCGAAAGAGCGCGTCACCTTCAAGAGCGACGGCCTCACGCTCGTCGGTTTCGTTTTCAAGCCCGACGGCTCCGGGCCGTTCCCCGGGCTCATCTGGAACCACGGCAGCGAGAAGAGTCCCGGGACGATGCGGCAATTCGATGCCGTCGCGGCGATCTTCGTGCCGGCGGGTTACGTGGTCTTCGCCCCGATGCGGCGAGGGCACGGCGACTCGGAGGGGCCCTGCGTCATGGACCAGCTGCGGAGGGGACAGGACAATCACGTCGCCGCGTCGCTCGCCGTGCGCCTAATGGAGGGCGAGCACCTGGACGACCAGCTCGCCGGACAGGCGTACGCGAAGCGCCTGCCGTACGTCGATCCGCAACGCCTCGTCGTGGCGGGTTGCTCGTTCGGCGGGATCCAGACCTTGCTCGCGGCCGAACGCGGCGCGGGGTACCGCGCGGCCGCGGCGATCTCGCCTGGAGCCCTCAGCTGGAACGGGAACCCGCTTCTGATTCAGCCTCCGAAGGACGCCAGCCTCGAGCCGAGCCGGGTCCTCGGCGCCGAGCTCGAGCGGCGCGGCAAGCCGAACGCCGTGAAGGTCTATCCGCCCGACATGCCCGAAGATCAGCAGGGCCACTGCTTCGGCGGCGCCCGCGGCATGCACGTCTGGGCTCAGGACGTCCTGGCGTTCTTCGCCGGAGCGCTCCGCTGACCCCGCCGCGCCGTCGCGACGACGACGTCGCGCGGTTGCGCGAGACAGTCGCCGACCTCGAGCGCCAGCTGCACGAGCTGAGCCGCGTCGCCCGCCTCGTCAACGAGCGTCACGACCTGGCCACCGTGAGCGAGCGAATCGCCGAGGGCGTGCTCGGCCTGCTCGAGGTCCACAGCTCGGCCATTCGCCTGCTCCAGCCCGACGCCTCGCTGACCGCGATCGCGCTCGGAGGCCGGGCGAAGGAATATCCGTCGAACCGCGATACCGTTCCCGCCGGCGTCGGTCTCGTCGGACGAGCGGCCGTCGAGGGCCGCCCGATGTGGACCGAGGACATCCGGACCGACCCGCGCTTCCAGATGACCCCGCAGATGCACGAGCGAAACGCCGCGGTCGGGATCGTCGCCGGGCTCGCGGTGCCGTTGCGCGTCACCGGGCGGGTCATCGGCGTCCTGTCCGTGGGCAGCCCGACACCCCGCGCGTTCACCGAGGCCGAGATCGCGCTGCTGCAGTCGTTCGCCGACCAGGCGGCCGTCGCCATCAACAACGCGCAGACCCAGCAAGTCCTCGCGACTCAGGCCGAGCGCCTGCGCATCCTGCACGAGATCGATCAGGCGCTGATCGCCCAGCAGGCGCCCGAAGCGATCGCGGAGGCGGTGGTGCGGCCGCTGCGAGAGCTGCTCGGCATCCCGCGCGTGATCGTGAACATCTTCGATATCACGGCCGGCCAGGTCCAGTGGCTGGCCGCGGCCGGTCGTCATCGGGTCTATGCGGGCCCCGACATCCGCTATTCGTTGCAGCTCGCCGGCAACGTGGACGCCCTGAGCCGGGGCGAGCCGCAAATCATCGACGTCGGCGCGCTCCCCCCGAGCGCGGAGGCCGAGGCGCTGCTGGCTTCCGGCGTGCGCGTCTACATGGTGGTGCCGATGATCGCCGGCGGCGAGCTCATCGGCTCGATCAGCCTCGGCGCGGCGGCGGAGCCGTTTCCGCCCGAGCAGGTCGGAATCGCCCGCGAAGCCGCCGCGCAGCTGGCGATCGCGATCACGCAGGCGCGGCTGCTCGAGCGCGTGAAACGGCAGGCGGCGGAGCTCGAGCAGCGAGTGGCGGAGCGCACACGCGAGCTCAGCGCGGCGACCGCGGAGGCGGATCGGGCGAACCAGGCCAAGAGCGAGTTCCTGTCGCGGATGAGCCACGAGCTGCGGACGCCGTTGAACGCGATTCTAGGATTCGCGCAGCTCCTGGAGCTGGACGCGGAGTCGAGCGAGCAGCAGGAGAGTGTGGGACAGATTCTGCGCGCCGGCCGCCACCTGCTCGGGCTGATCAACGAGATCCTCGACATCAGCCGGATCGAGGCCGGCCGCCTCCAGCTCTCGCTCGAGCCGGTGCCGGTGCACGAGACAATCCGGCAGGCGATCGACCTGGTCCAGCCGTCGGCGGTCGACGCGCACGTGACCGTGCGGTCGGACGCGATCGACGCGCGCCTGCACGTGCTGGCCGATCGGCAGCGCCTGCAGCAGGTGCTCCTGAACCTGCTGTCGAACGGCGTGAAGTACAACCGTGAGAGCGGTGCGGTGACCGTGTTGTGCGTCGAGGTGGCAGGGGGCCGGCTGCGGATCGACGTGACGGACACGGGGCAGGGCATCGCGGCGGACAAGCTCGAGCGGCTGTTCACGCCGTTCGACCGGCTGGGCGCCGAGTCGAGCGCGGTGGAGGGGACGGGGCTGGGTCTGGCGCTTTCGAAATCGCTGCTCGAGGCCATGGGCGGCACCTTGCACGTGCAGAGCGAGGTGGGAGTCGGGTGCACGTTTTCGCTCGACCTGGCGCTGGTGCCCGGGCCCTCGGAACGCGTGCCGCCGGCGGCGGCGCGCCCACCGGAGGTGACGGAGATGCGGCCGCGGGAGCCGCAGAAGATCCTGTACATCGAGGACAACCTGTCGAACCTGGCCCTGGTCGAGGGAATCCTGGCGCGGCGGCCGGGGACGACGGTGCTGTCGGCCATGCAGGGGCGCGTCGGCGTGAATCTGGCGCGGGACCATCAACCGGCCCTGATTCTGCTGGACCGGCACCTACCGGACATTCCGGGCGAGGAGGTGTTCCGGCTGCTGCGCGCCGACGAGCGGACGCGCGACATCCCGGTGATCGTGCTGAGCGCCGACGCGATGTCGTCGCGGATGCGGCAGTTCCTGGACGGAGGGGTCCGGGCGTATCTGACGAAGCCGCTGGACGTTCCGGCGCTCCTGGCGGCCATCGACGAGACCCTCCGCGAAGAAGCGCGCCTCGATCCGTCTTGACCTCTCGAGAACGCCCGCCTAGGGTGTGATCATGAGTGACGCCGAAGACTTCGCGACCCTGTTCGCCCGTGAATCCGCTCGAGCGGTGCTGGAGATCGGACAGGTCGTCAAAGGGCGCGTGATCCAGATCTCGGCCGAGAGCGTGTTCGTCGACGTCGGCGGCAAGGGCGAGGCGTGGATCGAGCGCGCCGAGCTGACCGACGGGGAGGGCAAGCTCCGCGTGGCCGTCGGCGACGAGGTCGAGGCGACGGTCGTGTCGACCGGCGACGAGATCCGGCTCTCACACAAGCTTCGCCAGGGCGCTCAAGCCCGGCAGGCGCTGGCCATGGCCGCTCAGACCGGCATCCCGGTCGAGGGCAAGGTGGCGGCTGTCATCAAGGGCGGCTACGAGGTCACGGTCGGCGGGCTGCGCGGGTTCTGCCCGTTCTCGCAGATGGACCTGCGACGCGTCGAGACCACGGACGACTACGTGGGCCGCGTGCTCGAGTTCCGCGTGACGACCTTCAGCGAGAACGGACGCAATCTGGTCGTCTCCCGCCGGCGCCTGCTGGAGGAGCGCGCCGCCGAGGCGGCCGAGGAGACGCGGAAGAAGCTCCTTCCGGGCGCGGTGCTGGCGGGGACCGTCGCCTCGCTCGCGGACTTCGGCGTGTTCGTCGACCTGGGCGGCGTGCAGGGCCTCGTGCCCCTGTCCGAGCTCTCGCATTCGCGCGTGAGCCGTCCCGCCGATCTCCTGCGCGTCGGCGACGCGGTGTCCGTCAAAGTGCTGAGGGTCGATCAGGAGAAGGGGCGGATCTCGCTCAGCTTGAAGGCTCTCGAGGGCGATCCGTGGACCGCGGTGGCGGGACGGCTGCGCGAGCGGCAGGTCGTGCGCGGGCGCGCGGTTCGCTCGACCGAGTTCGGCATCTTCGTCGAGCTCCTGCCCGGTGTCGACGGCCTCCTGCACGCCACCGAGATTCCGCGGAGCCGTCAGGGCGCACTGCGGGAGTCCGCGGCCAACGGAGCGGAAGTCACCGTGCTGATCGTCAGCATCGACCGGGAGAAGCGCCGCGTCGCGCTCGCCCTGGCGCCCGAGGGCGCCGAGCTCGGGCAGCAGATGGAGTCGCGCGTCGAGGTGGGCGCAGTGCTCGCCGGGACGGTCGAGCGCCACGAATCGTTCGGCGTCTTCGTGCGCCTCGGCCCCGGCCAGACCGGGCTCGTGCCCACCGGAGAGCTCGCGATGAGCCGCGGCGCCGATCCGCGCAAGACGTTCGCCGTGGACAGCGAGATCAAGGTGCTGGTGCTCGCGATCGAGGAGGGCGGCCGGCGCATCCGCCTCTCGCACGCCCAGGCGCTCGCGCGTGAGGAGCAGGCCGAGACGCAGGCGTACATGCAACAGAGTCCCAGACGCGGCGGCGGCTTCGGGCTCACGCTCGGCGAGCGCATGAAGCAAGGCTCGAAGAAGCGACTGTGACGATGGTGCCGCACCGGTGCCGGGCAAGGAGGCCAGCATGACGGCTCAGAATCACTACGGCTTTCGCGTGGGACCCGGGATGCGCCAGGGGCTGCGCAGCGCCGTGCCGATCCCGACGCGACTGGTGTCCAACGAAGAGTTTCCGCCGATCCCGCAAACGGCCGAGCAGCGCCGGGTGGAGGATCGGATTCTCGCCGAGGCGGCGCGGATGGCGCCGCGACTCGGGCTGAGCCGGAGGGAGTTCCTGAGCCGGGGCACCGGCATGGCGGCCTCGCTGCTCGCGCTGAACGCGGTCTTCGGCCGGTTCTTCGACGTGCTGCCGGTGGAAGCGGCCGATCCGGCGGCGTTCCAGGAGCGCAGCGGCCCGCCGGTCTTCATCTTCGACGTCCAGCTCCACTACGTCAGCGCGGGCTACGACCCGACGAATGCCGAGGGGAGCCGCAAGGGCGCGGTCTCGAAGCAGGCGCTTCTCGGGCTCCGCCGGAGCTCGCGCCGGTTGAACCCCAAGCTCGAGTCCGATCGCGGCACGATGGCCGATCTGTCCTGGGAGAACATGATCAAGGAAGTGTTCTTGGACAGCGAGACCTCGATCGGGCTCATCTCGACGCCGCCCGGGCCGTATCCTCAAGAAGCGGTCGTCCCACCGAGGGAGATGACGCATATCCGCGACGAGATCAACCGCGTCACGCAATCGCGGCGGATGCTCGCCCACGGCCTTGTCTCGCCGCAGCTCGGCCAGGCCGACCTCGATTTCATGGATCAGCAGGCCGCCGCGCTCAAGGTCGACGCCTGGAAGGCGTACACCGGCGCCGCCGCCAAAGGATTCGAGCACGGCTGGTTCCTCGACGACGAGAAGATCGCCTATCCGATGCTCGAGAAGGCGCGCAAGACCGGCGTGCGTCGCTTCTGCGTCCACAAGGGGCTGCCGCTGGGGCCGGTCGCGGACTACAACCACCCGCGCGACCTGATCAAGGCGGCCAAGGACTTTCCCGACATCGATTTCCTCGTCTATCACGCGGGGCTGCTCAACGTGTCGGCGGGCAAGCCGACCGGCGAAGTCCCGTGGACGACCGAGTTCTGCCAGATGGCGAAGCCGGCCGGACTCAAGAACATCTACATGGAGCTCGGCTCGACCTTTGGGCAGCTCGTCACGACCAATCCCACCACGTGCGCCCATCTGCTGGGTCAGATCATCGGCGCGTTCGGGGCGGACCACGTGCTGTGGGGTACCGACTCGATCTGGTACGGGACGCCCCAGTGGCAGATCGAGGCGTTCCGCCGGTTCGAGATGCCCGCGGCGCTCGTCGAGAAGCACCACTACGCGCCCCTGACGCGCGGCGAGAAGGAGCAAATCTTCGGACTGAACGCCGCCCGCGTCTTCGGTATCGACGTGACCGCCAAGCGCAACGAGATCCCCAAGGACTACCTGACTCGCATGAAGATGGCGTATCTCGACGAGGGAGCCACCCCGAGCCACCGCTGGTACGGCTGGGTCACGGGCTAGCTCGCGAGAAGTTCTGATCAAGGAGAGAGCATGGCCAGACTGCCCGATCCCCTCACCACCCTGACACCCGACTCCAGGCGCGTCTACGACAAGATCACCGCCAAGCGCGGCCAGATGAAGGGCGGCCCGTTCGCCTCGCTCATGCACCACCCGGCGCTCGCCGAAAAGGTCGGTGACCTCGGCGAATACCTCCGGTTCAGCAGCACGCTCCCCGGCGACATTCGTGAGATGGCCATCCTGATCACCGCACGCTCGGTCAATCAGGCCTACGAATGGGTGGCCCACGCCCGCATCGCGCGCACCGAGAAGCTGCCCGACGACGTCATCGAGCGGATCCGGACGGGCGGCGATCTCTCGACGATTCCCCCGCGCTACGCGCGCGCGGCGCGCCTGGTCCAGCACGTGCTCGCCTACGAATCGATCCCGCAGGATCTACAAGATCAGGTCAAGAACGAGCTCGGCATGCCCGGGCTCATCGAGCTGGTGACCCTGGCCGGGCAGTATCGCTTGATCGCGGGCGTGCTCTTCGCGTTCGACTCGCCGCTACCGGAGGGCACGCCGCCGCCGTTTTGACGGGGCTCGATCGCATTCACCGACCGGGATGACGTTGCGAGGGGTGCGAACGCGGGCGCTCATCGCGCTGGCTCTGGGTGTGCTCGTGGCAGGCGCAACGACCTCATGGCTGCTTGGTTCGCGGCCCGACCGCCTACGCCTCCGAGGTTGTTGGATTCCTGCTCGAGCACCTGCGCCCCGCTCCCTGACGGATGGAATCTGACGGCACTGCCGTCCCGTCAGATGAAGAACGTCAGATTCTTGGCGAGCAGGACACTCTGGTCGAGAACGACCATGCGCCGGGCGATCTTCCAGGCGCCGTCCACGCGACGCAGCACGTCCTCGCGCTTGCCGACCAGCACGTCGGTCTCCGTCTCGACGCGATTGCGGTAGACGAGAAAGCGACAGCGGACGGCGACCTCCGACGGCGCCGCCGACCCCGAAGGCGACGCGCGCAGCACCTGGACGTTCGAGACCATGTGGCAGATGCGTGAAGGGGGCTCTTCGGCCCAGTGGATGCCGGTCTGGATCTGCGCCACGCGCCGCCCGAGCGTGTCCTTGCCCTCGTCGAACCAGTTCACGTCGGCGCCGTCGCGCGTGAACTCCCGCTCGCGGTCGTCGGGGGGCACGTTGCGGCGCATCGGCATCCAGTAGCGCGCGTCGTCGGTGAAGAGCGCGAGCCATTCGTCGAAGCGGCGCTTGTCCAGCAGCTCGGCCTCGTTGTACAGAAACTCCTCGACCTCCCGCTGGAGCAGGAGCCGCGCGAGGGCGGCCGTGTCGGCGCTCACGAGGGCATCAGCCCGGTCCAGCTCTCGGCCTCCATGAACTGGCGCCAGCGGGTGTAGAACCCGCGCTGGTTGTGCTCGCTGGCGTTGGCCTGGGTCACATCGCTGATCGCGCCGGGGAGCTTGAGGCCGTGGTCCTCGAAGGCGCGCGTGGCGCGGCCGAGGCCCATCTCGTAGTTATAGGGATACTGGCGCGCGATGGTGCCGCGACTCGCCTTGTGCGCGTAGTTCCAGTTCTCCATGTCGTCCTGCTCGGTCATCCCGGACGGGCCCGAATAGCGGATGTAGTAGTGGCGCAGGAAGTCCTTCACCTCCGTCGGCGCGTCGGCGTCGACGAAATACCAGCGCCAGACCTCGGTCTGGTGCGGCCCGCGCGGGTGCCACACCGCGAGCGTGCGCGGCTGCCGCGCCAGCGGCGAGACGTTGGGGAACATCGTGCCGGGGCCGCCGAAGAGCCGCCAGTACTCCCCGCGCCGGCGCCGGCGCTCTTCCTCGCAGCGCCGGAAATAGTCCGCGACGATCGGGGCGTCCTGGTAGGCCGGCGCGAGCGGCGAGTCGTGCTTCCGGAGGAATGCGATCATCGAGTGACCGAGCTCCGGGAACGAGACGTCGAGCCACCGCGCCTCGTTGCGCTCCTGCATGTCGCGGCGCCCCTTGCCGCTCGGACCGATGCCCACCATGTCCACCGAGCGGTGGCTCACGCCGTGATAGCGGTCTCCCGAGAAGTTCTCGGCCGGAAACTTCCAGTTGCAGGGGATGAGCCACTTGTGGATGCCGCCGATCGCCTCGGTCCCGCCCTCGCGCCCGTCCCACGAGTCGAGGAGGAGATCGAGATAGAGCTTGTAGCCGCCGACGTACTCGGAGAAGGACGGCGCCGACTGGTCCCATGTCGCCCAGATCGTGCCCTTGTAGTTCTCCATCCGGGCAACCTCGACGAGGCCCCACTGGCTCCGATCGAGCTGCGCGCCGTAGGCGTCCCTGGCGAACGGCACGCCCACCAGCGCGCCATCGGTTCCGTAGCTCCAGCCGTGGTACGGACACTGGAACTCGACCGTGTTGCCCTCGTCGTACCGGCACACTTTCATCCCGCGATGGCGGCACGAGTTGAGAAAGACGCGGATCCGTCCCGCGCGGTCGCGGCACAGGATGACCGACTCTTCGCCCATGGACGACGTGAGATAGTCACCCGGCTTCGGGATCTGGCTCTCGTGGCCGATGAAGAGCCAGGCGCGGGCGAAGACCCGCTCGAGCTCCTGCCGATAGATCTCGTCGCTCACGAAGATCTCGCGACTGATGATCCCGCGCTCGACGTCGACCAGGCTCTTCAAGGCTCCCGGCTCTGGACTGGCCATGCTCGTCCTCCTCGAGCTCCGTCCGTGGACACCGCGCGGCCCTCCGGCCGGCGCAGAATCATGGTAGGTCAAGACGCGCCCCCGCGATAGCCTGCTACCGAGGCTGGTGGGTCCGTCCGAAGAGGCTCGCGCGCCGATGGCGGATGCCGCCTCGACCGGGTAGACTGCCGCTCCATGACAGAGCCCCGACGACCGCTGGAGGGAATCCGGGTGCTCGAGCTCGCCCAGGTGGTCGCCGGCCCGTTCTGCGGCGCGCTGATGGCCGAGTTCGGCGCCGAGGTGATCAAGACCGAGATGCCCGGCCGCGGTGACGACCTCCGGCGTCTCGGCCCGACCGAGGACGGCTGCACGTACTGGTTCGCCGTCGACAATCGCAACAAGAAGCTCATGACGCTCGATCTGCATCTGCCAAAGGGACAGGACATCGTCCGGCGGCTGGTCGCGCACTGCGATGTCGTCCTCGAGAACTTCCGCCCGGGCGTGCTGGAGCGCTGGGGGCTCGGCTGGGAGGCGCTGCACGCGATCAATCCGCGCCTGGTGATGGCGCGGATCACCGCCTTCGGCCAGACCGGCCCGCTCAACCAGGGGCCCGGCTACGCCGCGATCGGCTCGGCGTTCGGCGGCACGTGGTACGTGAACGGGCCGGCCGACCGGCCGCCCGCGCGCCCCACGCCCGTCTATCCCGACTACATGACCGGGCTCTTCACGGCCTTCGGCGTGATGGCCGCGCTCCGCCACCGCGACGCGACCGGCCAGGGGCAGTGGATCGATGCGGCGCTCTACGAGTCGGCCTTTCGCGTCATGGAATTCACGGCCACGCTCTACGGCCGGCAGGGCATCGTCCGCGAGCGCGGCGGCCTGCAGCACGCGGGCTGGCCCGGCGGCGCGTTCGAGACGCAGGACGGGAAGTGGATCGTCTTCACCGCTCCGGCGCAGCATCTCTTCGAGCGTCTCTGCGTCATGATCGGGCAGCCCGAGCTTCCGCGCGATCCGCGCTTCGCCTCCGCCGCCGAGCGGCCGCAGCACATTCCCGTCATCCTCGACCTAATGACGAAGTGGTTCGCGGCGCGGCCCTTCGAGAAAGCGCTCGCCGAGCTCAAGGGCGCCGACATCCCGCACTCGCCGGTCATGAGCATGGCCGACATCTTCGCCGACCCGCACTACCGCGCGCGCCAGATGATCATCGACGTGCCCGCAGACGGGCTCGGCGCGCTGCCACAACCCGGCGTCGTGCCGAAGCTCTCGCTGACCCCCGGACGCGTCACGCACGCCGGCGGGGCCCTCGGAAGCCACACCGACGAGGTCCTCTCGCAGCTGCTCGGCATGAGCGGCGACGAGATCGCCGAGCTGCGCGCCGGCTGCGTCGTCTAGCCGCGCTGCCGGCGCCGCGCGCGCAGTCGTCGTCGCACAGCCTTCCGCAGTTCGTCACACATTCATCGACGTCTCGTCACATTCCCATCATCTAGTCCTGCGACAAGAGCCTCGACGACGCTCAGCTCCTGGCGCTGTTCATCGGCCCCGACATCGCCGCGCCTGACCGCGACGAGCACGGACACGACGATGGTCACGGCAGCGGCCGCGACGACAACGAGGACGACGAACCTGTTTGAGCAGCCCTAGCCGCGTGGAGTCGAGGCCGAGGCCAGCGCCGGCCGGCGCAGCAACGTGGCGCCGAGCGGCCCGAGGACAAGCACCGCACCAACCGTATTGAGGATCGTGAAGCCCCACATGCCCAGAATCATGCCGCCGGCCGCGGAGCCGAATGCGCCCATCAGCCCCATGAACAGATCCGCGAGGCCCTGGGTCGACGCGCGCTCGCTGGGCGAGAGCGCATCGGTCAGGAGCGCGCTGCCGGCGACGAACGCGAAGTTCCAGCCGACGCCGTTGAGAAACAGACCGAGGATCACCAGCGCGCGATCGCTACCCGGCGCGAGCCCCGCGAGCATCACGGCGCCGGTCAGCACGAGCGCGCCGACCCCGATCATCGGAAGCCGGCCGAGTCGATCGCATAGCCAGCCCGAGAGGGGCGAGGCCACGTACATGCCGCCGAGGTGGAGGGACACCGCCAGCCCGATCGTCTGCACGGTGTGACCGTGGTCGTGCAGGTGCACCGGTGACGTCGAGGTCGTGCTGATCATGACGAACTGACTGATCGTGAGCGTCGCCAGCGCGAGCTGCACGCGGACGTCGCCGAGGATCTCGCCGAGGCCGCGCGCGGGCTCGGCCGGGCGTCCGCTCGCGACGCTCTCGTGAAGCTGGCGCGCGACGGCCAGCGGGTCGGGGCGCAGGAAGAGCTCGACGAGGAGGGCCGCCACGGCGTAGCCGGCGACGCTGATCAGGAACGCGCTCGCCTCGGGCGCCATGCCGAACGAGCGGCCGAGCCCCAGCGCCGGCTCCATCAAGTTGGGCCCGAGGATCGACCCGGCGCTCGAGCCCCAGACGATGAGCCCCATCGCCCGACCGCGCTGGGCGCCGGAGCTCACGTCGGCGGCGGCGTAACGGGCCAGCAAGTTCGAGGTCTGGGAGACCCCGAAGAGCGCCATGCCGCCGAGCAGCAGCGCGAAGCTGCGGGTCGTGACGGCCACCATGGCCACGAGCGCGCCGACCACGGCGAGCCCGTAGCCGAGCGCCAGCCCGGGCCGCCGCCCGGAGCGCGCCATCAGCCGCGAGAGCGGCCAGCTCGCGAGCGCGGTGCCGAGCGCGCCGACGGCGACCGGCATGCCCGACCACGTGTTCGTGCCGGTGATGCCGGCGGCCATGATGCCGCCGATCGCCATTCCGATCGAGTGTCCGGTGCTCCCGCACACCTGCGCCGCGAACAGCGTCGTCATCAGTTTCCCGGCGCGGCTCGTCGGCGTGCGAGGCGTCGTTGCCTTCGTGCTCATCGAGTCGTCAGTGTAGGGGGCCGACTAGACTCGGTAAACGGCCAATCGGGGGAAATCGAGAAAATCATTGGCCCGACGCGGGCGATGGCCGACGCTTGACACTTGACGCGAGACGAGCTCGAGGCTACAGGTGATCGGGATTCAGACCATGGTGACTCTGGTGAGCTTCGACATCGACGGCACCCTGGAGGTGGGCGACCCTCCGGGCATCGTGTCCATCGCGCTCGTGCAGACGGCCAAGCGCCTGGGCTATCTCGTCGGCAGCTGCTCGGACCGGCCGATCAGCCATCAGAAGAGTCTGTGGGAGCGGCTCCGGATCACCGTCGACTTCACGGTGCTCAAGCACGAGCTCGCGACCGTCAAGGCGCGCTTCGCGGCCGCGGCCTACTACCACATCGGCGACACCGACGTCGACGACTACTATGCGACGGGCGCCGGCTTCCGGTTCCTCAAAGCCGACGCTCCCGGCCGTCAGCTCTGGCCGGTCGAGCTCTTCGCCGACCCTCCCGGCCAGGCTCGCCCGTGACCGCGGACGCTCCGGGCCGCCGCGCCGCGCTCACCATCGCGCTCGCCGGTCTCATCGCGCTCGCCGTAGCCATGGGGATCGGCCGCTTCGCGTTCACGCCGATCTTGCCGATGATGCAGGAGGACGCCGGCGTGTCGATCGCGATGGGAGGCTGGCTCGCGTCGGCGAACTACATCGGCTACCTGGCCGGGGCGCTGTCGGTGATCTGGTGGCGCATCAACGCGACGACGGGGATCCGCGCGGGGCTCGTCACGATCGGGCTCGCGACGCTCGCGATGGGTCTCGAGCATCACCTGGCCGTGTGGCTCGTTCTTCGCGCGCTCGCCGGCGTCGCGAGCGCGTGGGTGCTCATCTACGTGTCGGCGTGGTGTCTCGAGCGGCTCGCGTCGCTTGGACGGCCCGCGCTGAGCAACACGGTGTACGCGGGAGTGGGCGCGGGGATCGCGCTGGCCGGCGGGCTCTGTCTCACGCTCATGCACGTCGGCGCCGGCTCGGCCCGCGCCTGGATCGTGCTCGGTCTTCTCTCGATCGTGCTCTCCGCCGGGGTCTGGGCCGTGTTCAGATCTCGGGCCGCCGACTCGCCTCGGGCGAGCGCGGAGCGAGCGTCCCCTCGCGGAATGGCCTGGGACCGCGAATCGCTCCGGCTCGTGCTTTGCTACGGCGCGTTCGGCTTCGGGTACATCATTCCCGCGACCTTCTTGCCGATCATGGCCAAGCAGGTCATCCGCGACCCGGCGGTGTTCGGCTGGTCCTGGCCGGTCTTCGGCGCGGCGGCGATGGGATCCACGCTCGCGACCGCGATGCTGCGCAGCGCCGTCACCAACCGCCGCCTCTGGGTCGCGAGCCATCTCGTCATGGCGTTCGGCGTCGCGCTGCCGATCGTCTGGTCCGGCATCGCCCCGATCATGCTCGCCGCGTTGTTCGTCGGCGGCACGTTCATGGTGATCACCATGGTCGGGATGCAGGAGGCACGCAGCGTCGGCGGCGTGCGCGCCACGGGACTGATGGCGGCGCTGACTTCGGCCTTCGCCCTCGGCCAGATCGCCGGACCGGTCAGCGTGAGCCTCGTCGTCGGCGCCGGAGGCAATTTCTCGACGGCCCTCGTGATCGCCTGCGTCGCGCTCGTCGTCAGCGCCTACGCGCTGACCTGATACCTCGCCGGAGTACGCGAAGACGATTCCGTTGCGTCAGCAAGCAGCGGAGTCGAGCCTCATCCTCGTCGAAGGCCTCGCGCCGTCTACTTGATGTCCAGGAGCGCGCTGAGCCCGCGATGAAACGTGGGGGCGCCGCCCGGGACCATGCACGTCTCCAGCACCTCGAACAGCTCCTCGCGCGTCGCGCCCAAGCGCATCGCGCGCTCCATGTGCGCGACGAGGGCCGCCTTCTCGGAGCCGCGGAACGCGAGGAGTGCGATGGCGATGAACTCGCGCACCTTGGCCGAGACGTGCTGGCCCTCGCCCAGGCCGAGCTCGTAGATCCGGTTGTAGGCCTCGACGAAGTCCGGATCCTGGCGGGCCGCGAACTCCCACTCCGGATAGATGTAGCCGCGCGCCTTCTTCATGCGCGCGATGAGCGCGTCCGCGCGCTCGCTCCGGTCCTTGTCCATCGCCGCTTTCTCGGGCATCGCTCTCCTCCGCGGGCGCCTATCGGACCTTGCCGCGCGCCGCGACCGGCCAGGTGACCTCGACCGCTCCGTTCCTGACGCCGTAGACCTCGTCCACCATGTTGGTGACGACGCAGCAGTGATTCGGCACCACGTGGACGATATCTCCCACCTTGGGGCGCTCGGCGCAGGCGGATAGGTCGACGGTGCCGTGCTCCTCCGAGAGGCCCGTCACGGCCGCCTCCGGATACTCCATCACGTGTCCGTAGCCCTTCATGAAGTAAAGATCCGACGTGAGCACCTTGGAGCCGGCGTCGAGGATCGCGCGCGTCGGCGTCGGACGGCTCACCACCGTCGCCCGCACGCGCATGGCGCAGTTGTCCCAGGTGGCGGTGCCGGTGGAGACGACCATCGCGTCGTTGTAGACGCAGGTGCCAGCCCGATGCTCGGTGAGCATCGGAAAGTTCTGCGCGGTGAAGAGCGCGGGCGTGCCGCCGCCGGAGACGACCGGCACCGGGATGCCGGCCTGCTTGAAGAGCGCCAGCGCGCGCTCGAAGAAATCGCGCGTGTTCGGGTCGCGGTTGGGGAAGGTCATCAGCCCCTCGAAGTGCATCCGGGGGAGCCGCATGACTCTCCGCGCGAGATCGAACGCCTCGTCGGGCGTCTGGACCCCCGTCCGACCGAAGCCGGTGTCGCACTCGACCAGGAAGCGCACGTCGGCGCCGGCGTGCCCCGCGGCCTCGGACAGCTCGCGCCCGACGACATCGTTGTCGAGGACCACCGTGAGGCGGCGCACGCGCTTGATCAGCGCCATGAGCCGGTCGGTCTTCTGCCGGCCGAGGATGTTGTAGGTCAGGAGGACGTCGTCGGTGACGCCGGCGTTCACGAACACCTCGACCTCGCCGAGCTTCTGGCACGTGATGCCGATGGCGCCCGCCTCCATCTGCATCCGTCCGATCGCGGGGATCTTGTGCGTCTTGATGTGCGGCCGATTGCCGATCGAGTGCCGCGCGAGATGGGCCTGAACGCGGCGGATGTTGTCCCGCATGATGTCGAGATCGACGGTGACGACCGGCGTGTCGAGGTCGGCGACGGATGTCATAGCTTCCTTTCCTATCTGGCGCGCTCGTAGACCGACACGTGGGCGCCGCTCGACGCGTCGAAAGCCTCACGACCCCAGCCGCCCCACCGTTCGCGCAGGCGGAGGCCGGCCAAGCGTGCCATCAGGTCGAGCTCGGACGGCCAGGCGTAACGGATCTCGACCGGGTACATCCGGACGCCACGTTCGTTGATGACGACCTGCTGGGAGCGTACGCGCTGGGCGACCGGATCGTGGACGCTGGTTTCGAGATGGACCGCGTCGGTGCCGACGCTGGTCACGCCCACACGCTGGCCGTGCGTGAATCGAGCCAGATCTGGCACGAATGCCTCGATCACGAAGACGCCGTCGTCGGTGAGGTGCTCCGCGACCCCTCTGAAGCAGCGGACCTGATCCTCCTGCGTGAGCAAGCCGAAGAACGTGTTGAACGCGACGAAGACCAGCGAGAACCGGCCGGCGATCGCCATATCGGCGAAGTCGCCCATCGCGATCGTGACGCGGTCGGCACCCGGTTTCGCGCGGAGCTTGGCCACCATCGCGGGCGACGCGTCGATGCCGTGAACCGCGAAGCCCCGCTGGACAAGCGGCAGGGCGAGGCGACCGGTCCCGATGCCGAGCTCCAGGATCGGGCCGCGCCGGGCCGCGGCCGCGAGAAACTCCACGGCGCGCTCGGTGCTGGCGGGCAGGCGCGGCAAGTGGTCGTACACGTCGGCGATGCGCTCGCCGTAGGTCGTCACGTCGTACGGGCGCGGCGCAGCCGGCCCGCGGGCCTCGGCCCCATCAATCATGGCCGCGGGTCTCTAGAGCGTCGGCCATCGGCCGGCCCACGGACGCGCCTGCTCGAGCTGCGCGGCGAGCCGGAACAGCGTCGCCTCGTCCCCGTAGCGGCCAGCGAACTGCACGCCGATCGGTAGATTCTCCTGGTTCCAGAAGAGCGGCACGGACATCGCCGGCTGGCCGGTCGCGTTGAAGATGGGCGTGAATGGCACGAACTGCGCGGCCCGGAAGATCCCCTGCATCGGGTTGTCGGGTGTCGGGTCGAAACTCCCGAGCGGCAGCGGGGGCTCGGCGAGCGTGGGCGAGAGCCACACGTCGTACTCGACGAAGAAGTGCGCGACCTGCCGCGAGACGCGCTGGAGATCCTGAACGGCGAGCAGGTAGTCCGCGGCGCGGCGCCGGTTCCCCATCTCGTAGAGAGCCCAGGTGAGGGGCTCGAACCGGTCCGCGCTCGGCGTCTGTCGGCTGCGCCGCGCCCAGTCGTCGATACCCCACGCGGTGCCCGCCGACCACACGGTGATGAACGCCTGGCTGATCACGTCACCCTCGAGGTCGGGGAGCGCCTCGGTCACGTCGTGGCCGAGATCTTCGCAGAGCTTCGCGGCGTCCTCCACGGCGCGCGCGCAGTCGGCGTGCACGGGCACTCCGGTCGCGGCACGCGAGGTGAAGGCCACGCGCAGGCACTCGGGTGGCCGGTTGATCTCCTCGAGAAACGGGCGAGCGGGCGGGGGCGCGGTGTAGGGGTCGCCCAGATCGGGGCCTGCGGTCGCGTCCAGCAGGGCGGCGCTGTCGCGCACCGAGCGTGTCACGGCGTGCTCCACCACGAGGCCGCCGAAGATGTCGCCGTAGAACGGACCGAGCGGGTTGCGGCCGCGCGTGGGCTTGAGGCCGAAGAGCCCGCAGCACGAGGCGGGAATGCGGATCGACCCGCCGCCGTCGTTCGCGTGGGCCATCGCGACCAGACCTGCTGCCACGGCGGCGGCCGACCCACCGCTCGAGCCGCCCGGCGTGCGGTCGAGGCTCCACGGATTGCGCGTGGGCCCGAACAGCCGGGGCTCGGTCGTCGGGAGAATCCCGAACTCGGGCGTGTTCGTCTTGCCGAGCACGATGAGGCCCGCGCGCCGCAGGCGCCGGGTCAGCTCACTGTCGGCCTCGGGCGTGTAGCGCCCGTCCAGGAAGGCGGAGCCTTCGGTCAACCGGACGCCCGCGTATTCGGCGAGCAGGTCCTTGAGCAAGAAAGGCACACCCGTGAACGGGCCGTCGGCTGGCGTCACGGCCGCCTCGGCACGCGCGCGGTCGAACATCGGCGTCACGACGGCGTTGAGCTTGGGGTTCAGACTGGCGATGCGCGCGATCGCCGCCTCGACCAGCTCGATGGGCTTGACGGATTTTTCTCGCACGAGCGCGGCCTGCGCCGTTGCGTCAAGCCGCCAGAAATCACTCACGACCACCTCCGTGGCGGGAATAGTGCGCTCGCTGGCGTCCGAAGACAAGGTTGGCGGCCGGTGTCACGCGCGATCATGGAGTTGATCTGAAGCGCATCGCGACGAGCGCGAATACCGCGGGCGCGAGAGCCATCACACACAGCGTGCGGGATTCGCGAGGTCTTGACATCAGGTCAACACGTGTTTAGTATTTGACAGGTAGGGGAGGTGTCTCCGATGAACCCGGTAGAACGTGTGTTGCACCAGGAGCTTACGGGACTTCTCGATCGCCTCGCGACGTCGGTATCCGAAGGAGGCTTCGAGAGCATTCGCGCGGCCAACCCGACGTTGAAAGCGAGATTGGACGACGCGGACGCGAAACTGGCGGCCGTGCGTGAGTCCCTGCTCGACGACTACGGGCGGTGGCGTCGGGCACTGGAGGATCTCGAGAATCTCTGGGCGCTGGGCGCCTGGCGGTCAGCCGCGGCCGAAGAGTCGACCGAGCAGTCCGCGGCTCTCGCCGCCTGATTCGAGGTGCTTGGCGTAGACGATGCGGCCTGTCTCGAAGCGCTGCCAGTAGTCGGGCAGCTCGCGCGCCAGCACGACGTGCACGCCGAGCAGCCGTTGCGTCTCGTCGCCGGGCGCGCGCTCGGCGGCGGCGACTTTCTGGCGTTGCTCCTCGCTGAGCGTCGGAGCGATCGCCTGCCAGAGCTCGGCGAGGAAGGTGTGGACGCTCTGCGTGAACTCTTGTCGGTCGCGCGTGTTGTCCGCGCTCGGCGGCGGCAGCGAGAGAGCTTGCCGCCGTTTCACGAGCGCCTCGAGACACACGAAGTCCACCGCTTCCTCGAGGCGCTCGCGGAGCTGCGCTTCGATGCGCGCGTTGAGATCGGCGGGCTGATTCGGGTCGCGCCGCAGCGAAGTCCCGAAGAACGAGCTCGGTGTCATAGTCTCGGGCTCACAATGCTAAGATCCTAAGGTGCTCGTCGCTCGCATCGTCGTTGTGACGCTCGCCATGCTCGCGCTTCCCGCGTCCGCCTTCGCTCCCCCGAGAGAGGTTTCCGGAGCGCTCGATTTTTCTGGAATCGACGAAGCTGCCAACGAGGCCGTCGCCAGCGGCGAGGTCCCCGGCGTGGTGGTGCTGGTCGGTCGCGGCGACGACGTCTTGCTCCACCGAGCGTACGGATCGCGGCGCCTGCTCCCGCAGCCCGCCCCGATGACGCTCGACACCATCTTCGACCTCGCGTCCCTCACGAAGCCCTTTGGGACCACCTTGGCGGTCATGAGCCTGGTCGAGCGGGGAGCCATCAAGCTCGATGCCCCGCTCGGACGATACCTCAAGGAGTTCCGCGACAAGCAGCTCGATGAGATCACGATCAGGAGGCTCCTGACCCACAGCGCCGGCCTCGCCGCCTATCCCGCGAACTCCATGGTCTCGGCCGGCTTTCCGAGCGCGGCGGGCGCGATTGTCAAGATGCCCCTCGATTATCCCCCCGGCTCTTCGTTCCAGTACAGCGATACCGGCTTCATCCTGCTCGCCGAGGTCGTCCGCAGGGTCAGCGGGGCTCCCCTCGACAAGTACCTGGAGCGAACGGTGTTTCGACCGCTCGGGCTGGCGGACACGAGCTTCCATCCGAAGGTGAGCGCGCTGCCCCGCGTGGCGCCGACAGAATTCGTCAACGGCATCCTCCTTCGGGGCGAGGTCCACGATCAGCGCGCACGCCTCCTCGGCGGGGTCGCCGGCCACGCTGGGATGTTTTCGACCAGCGCCGATCTTGCGCGCATCGTGCGGATGCTGCTGAATCGGGGCACGCTCGACGGCCAGCATATCCTCGGGCCGGCTACGGTGAAAGAGATGTGGGAGCCGGGACCCGACAAAAACATGGGTCGGGCGCTGGGCTGGGACGTCAGCTCGTCGTTCTCGAAAACGATGTCGCCGTTCTTTCCGGAGGGCTCCGTCGGCCACCTCGGTTTCACCGGTACCGCGGTCTGGATCGACCCGGCAACCAGAAGCTACGTGATCCTGTTGTCCAACCGTGTCCACCCGTATGGGGGAGGTGCCTCACGCATCCGGGATCTCAGGATTCGTGTCGCGGCCGCCGCCGGCGCCCAGCTCTTCCAGCCGCCCGTCGTCGCCGATCCAGGACCGATCAGTGGCCCGGCGGCCGATGGGTCGGCGCCCGAGATTCGACTGATGCCGGGCGAGCCCGTGCTGCCGCAGGAGCGCGTCCTGACCGGGCTCGACGTGCTTACCGACCAGAAGTTCGCGCTGCTGTCAGGACACTCGGTCGGCCTGATAACCAACCAGACCGGCATCGATCTGCACAGTCGCCGGGCGATCGACCTTCTCGCCCGAGCGCCGGGCGTCCGGCTGCAGGCGATCTTTTCGCCC
This sequence comes from Candidatus Rokuibacteriota bacterium, assembly GCA_003220495.1. GTDB lineage: Bacteria > Methylomirabilota > Methylomirabilia > Rokubacteriales > CSP1-6 > AR31. Next base: position 49,997 of record QHSP01000035.1, read on the forward strand.
GAGCACGGGCTCATGGGCGTGGCCAACACGGACGTGCCACACAGTCGCGACGTCGTGACCGGCCTGCCGATCTGGAGTCTCTACGGCACCACCCGCCGGCCGACCTCGGCGATGCTCAAGGACGTCACGCTCCTGGTCTTCGACATCCAGGACGTCGGCGTCCGCTACTACACCTACCTCACGACCCTCGTCTACGTCATGGAGGAGGCCGCGAAGCAGCGGATCCCCGTTCTGGTGCTCGACAGACCGAATCCCATCAACGGCCGGGTGGTCGAGGGACCGTTGATGGACCCCGATCTGCAATCGTTCACCGCGCCCCACCCGATCCCGGTGCGGACCGGGCTCACGATCGGTGAGTTTGCGAGGCTGGCTGCCGCCGAGCGGAAGATCCCGGTCTCGCTCACGGTGGTGCCGCTGGTGGGCTGGGATCGTGACCGCTGGTTCGACGAGACCGGACTGCCCTGGGTGAACCCGTCGCCGAACATTCGATCGGTCACCCAGGCGTTGCTCTACTCGGGCGTGGGGCTCCTCGAGGCGACGAACCTCTCGGTGGGCCGCGGGACGGACATGCCCTTCGAGGTCATCGGCGCGCCCTGGATCGAGCCCCGAGGTCTCGCCGAGGCGCTCAATCGGCAGGGACTCCGCGGTGTGAGATTCGACCCGATCTGGTTCACCCCGACGGCAGACGTCTACACCAACATCTCCTGTGGCGGGGTCAGGGTGGTGGTCACCGACCGCGAGGCGATCCGACCGGTGACGGTTGCCTTCGCGCTGGCGCGGACTCTACGCGAGCGTCACCGGGACCAGTTCAGGCCGGAGAGCATCCAGAACCTTCTGGTAAACCGGTCGACGATGTGGGCCTTCCTCAGGGGCGAAGTTCTCGACCGGCTCGTCGCCTGGGCCGAGGTTGACCGCAGCAGCTTCTTGAATCGCCGCGCGTCGTACCTCATGTATCACTAATCGCCAACGCTAATCGCCAACGCTCTGCGTCCCGCGGCGCGGGCTGCGCGGGGCGGTTGTTCTTGCCTAGGACGAGACATGGGAGAACCGGCAGGAGCGGATTCGGTGCCGGATCGCATCCACCTGCCCTGCTCGGCCCAGTCAATTTCGTGTCGGTGCTTCTTGCGGGGTGGGGGGGACGGGCGGGGGAGGGAGTCACGCGGCGGCCGGGCTCCGTGTGAGCCCGGCTCGCCGGTCGAGGGTCTGACGGGAGCGGAGTCGTGTCAGCGTTCGACGACTCGCTGGGTTCGGTACTCGTCACGTAGGCGATCGCGGCGCGCCGTCGGCACGGTAACCGAGTTCGGGTCGCCGTCGCTCACGAATCGCTCGGTCGGGTTCTTGTCGAAGTAAGTCAGCCAGTACGCGAGCTCACGCTCGGTCGCCTGAATGCGGGGCAGGCGCACCGCATCGAACGAACGCGAATATGGCGACGGCGCTGCGCCGCCGGCGACCATCAGCACGGCGTCGTGGTTGTAATTCATGCCCTTGGCGGAGCCTTTCAGCACCCAGCTCACATCGGCCGGATAGGAGCCGTGCGGCAACGCCAGCGTACGGGTCTTGTAGTCGGGGACGTGGCGCTGGATCCACACCTGCGCCTCGGCCACCTGCGCCCGGACCGTTGCCTCAGGATACTTGGCGAGGTTGGCGTGCCAGAGCGTGTGGTTACCGATCTCGTAGCCCTGGCTCACCAGGTACTGGAGCTTCTTGCCTTCCAGGGCGGGCTGATTGAAGAGCCGGTTCGGCGGGCTTGCGCCCGGGAGCACGTAGAACGTGCCTCCGCGGCCGAAGTCCGGGTGCTCGCGCCTGAACGCCTCGAGGACACCGATGCCCGACTTGGGATCGATCTCGAGGGTGCCGTTGTGCTCGAGGTAGCGGAACTGACCGGGGGAGGAGTCGTCGAACGTGAGAACGACCGGAGTCGTCCCGGCCGGCAGGGTGATGCGCCGGTCGAGGAGGTCTCCCAGGTTGATCAGCCGATAGCCCTTGGCGTAGAGCGTCTCGAGGTCGCGACGGAAGTTCTCAGGCGTCCGAGTCCAGCGCTCTTCGGGGTAGTCGATCTTGTGATACTCGAGAATCATGACGCGCCCGAGCTCGTTGGGGGTGAGCTCACCGGCGCCGGCGAACGATACAAACAGCAAAGCCGCCGTGAGGATCAGTGAGAGTACGAGCAAAAGTTTCACTTAGTCCCTGAGGCCTCTTTCTGCCGCAGCGCGCCGGCCGTATAGTCGTTCCGGGGGTTCCAGAGCATCCAGCCGACCGCCCCGGCATCGTCGGCTCCCTTAATCTGGGCGCGGATCTCGGTCACGCCGAAGATCCGCCTGTCGAATGCATAGTCCTTGAAATCCTGGAGCCACGGCCGTACCCGCACCTTCTGGTTCGCGGCGCGCTGGCGAATGAGCCGCACGCTCTCGCGGACTATCTCATAGGGGTGCTGGACGGGGTTGCGGAATCCAGGGATGCCCACGTGGTAACCCGAGGGGTAGACCATGGGGCAGAAGTAGTCGAGGTGCGGCGCCAGCTCCTCGATGCGCTGGCCGATGTCCGTGTCGTTTTCGTTGAAGGCGGTGTAGCCGAAGACGTCGGCGGCGACGTAGACGCCCAGCGGGCCGAGCTCGCGCCGAGCCAGGCCGAGGAAGCCGGCGATGGCGGGGAGCCTCGTCACCTTGTTGTTGGGTGCCGAATACTTCGCGGCGCCCAGCTTGCCGTCGGTCGGGAAGCGGACGTAGTCGAACTGGATCTCGTCGAACCCCTTGGCGGCGGCCTCGCGTGCGATCGCGACGTTGTACTTCCAGACCTCCTCGCGGAAGGGGTCGACCCAGGCGAGCTTTTCGTTGTCGATCCACGGCTTCCCGGTGCGCGTGTCGATGATGGCGAGGTCGGGACGGCGGTTGGCGAGGATGTTGTCCTTGAAGGTCACGATGCGCGCGATCGTATAGATGCCCCGCGCCTTCAGATCGGCCATGAGCCCATCGAACTCCTTGAGCGTGGCTGGTCCCTGGGCGCCCACCGCCAGCGCCTCCGGCACCTCGGTACGGTAGACGATCCAACCGCGGTCACCCTTCACATCGATGACGACGGCATTGAGCTCGGTGCGCGCGGCCAGCTCGAGGACGCGGCCGCGGATTTCCTTGTGACCGATGCCGAAGTACGTGAGGTACGCCGCCTTGATCATTTGCGGCTTCAGGACGACCTCGAGCGCGGCCCGGGTGGGGGGCACGGTCACCCTCGCGAAGCCCGGGCGCTTGACGAGGAGCAGAGCGTCCGGTGGGTGGCCCTCGACGGTGAACCGTCCCTCGGCGTCTGTCCGGTGCTCGACGCCACCGATGACGACCGACGCGCCCTCGAGCGGAGCACGGCTGTCGTCAAGGATCTGACCACTGACCATCTTTGGCCAGGTCAGACGCGCCGGCTCGGGAGCGCGCTCGACCGGCTTGCCGAGATACTCGGAGACTGGACCAGGAGTTGGCGCTGGCTGAGGTCGAGCCAGCGTCGTCGCGCGGGCGAGGCTCGACGGAGCCAGCACCGCGTAGCCGGCAACAATCGCAACGATGAGAAGCCCGGCTGTATACGCTCCATCCAGGACGTTGCGACGACGATTCTGCGACGTGCGCTCGTCACTCATCGGTACTTTCGACAATACCCGGCGCGTGAAGGCGCACAAAGCAAAAATTTTGCGGATACAATTCGGCGCATGCCACTCATCACACGCTTGGGATGTGAGACCGCGCGCAAACGTTCGGTCGTGGTCGGCGGACTTCGCTTGAGCTTCCTCGAGTGGGGAATCGCCGGGCACCCGGTCCTCTGTTTCCTCCACGGCGGCTCCGCCCATGCCCACTGGTTCGACCTCGTCACACCTGCGTTCACGGATCGATTTCACGTGATCGCGCTCGATCAGCGCGGTCACGGCGAGAGCCAGTGGGCGAAGCCTCCGGCCTACGCGACCGAGAACTTCGCGGCGGACCTGCTCGGCTTCATCGACGCGCTCGGCCTGGCGCGAGTCGCGATGATCGGTCACTCGATGGGCGGCCACAACGCCATGTCGTTCGCGGCCTGGCACCCGGACCGAGTGAGCGCGCTCGTGATCGTCGACTCACGGCCGACCATCCCGACCGACCGGCTCGACCGGCTGCGCCGGCGCGGTGAGCGCACGCTGAGGCCGTATCCGACGCGTGAGGCCGCGGCGCAGTCCTTTCGTCTGTTGCCGCGCGAGACGAACGCCGACCCGGCCCTGCTCGCGCACCTGGGCACCGCGGGCGTGGTCGAGCGAGACGGGGCGTGGGTCTACCGCTTCGATCCGGCCAGCAACGCCGAGCGCCATCCGGTCGACGCGTGGACGCTGCTCGATCGGATCACGGCGCCGACCCTGATCGCGCGCGGCGAGCTGAGCCCCGTTCTCCCGCGCACCATGGCCGACAAGTTGCGGGGGGCGATCCGGGGCGCGTCATTGGTGGAAATTCCGGCGAGCTACCATCATCTAGTACTCGACAACCCCGGCGGATTCGTTCAAGAGCTGGACGCGTTCCTCGCGGCGTCGCCGCTGATGTAGTCAGCGCGCGCCCGCGCCTCGACTCCAGTCCATACGGCGAGCGTCGCCGCGGGGGCAGGCTTTCCGCAGCCTGCTAGCGGTCGATGCGGTAGCGCGCGATCGCGTCCGGGTCGAGCTCGACGCCGAGCCCCGGCCCCGACGGCACGCGGATCTCCCCGTTCACAGGGACGATGGGCTCGGTCACGATGTCGGCCCCGAGCGCTCCGCTGACCCCGACCGCGAACACGCCCTCCATGAGCGCGCCGGGCCAGGCCGCGCAGAGCTGCGCGACCGCGGCCGTCGCGACGCTCGTGCTCGGATGGTTGCCGGGGTAGATGCGCATTCCGGCCGCCGACGCGAGCGTCCAGAGGCGCCAGACGCGATACATGCCGCCGTTCTTCGCGATCTTGGTCTGCACGACCGTGGCGGCGCGCCGGCGAATCACCTCGAGGAGCGAATGGTCGGTCGAGACCGACTCGTCGGCCATGATCGGAATGCTGGTCGCGCGGCACAGTGAGGCCAGGCCCTCGAGATCCCAGATCGCGATCGGCTGCTCGGCCACGTCGATCTCGTAGGGCTCCAGCTTCTTGAGAAGGGCGAGCGCCGCGTCGTAGGTGAGGGCGCCGTTGGCGTCGACCCTCAGCACGACCCGGTCCCCGAAGCGCTCCCGAAGCGCGACGACGTTGGCGAGATCTTGTTTCGGATCGATCCCGATCTTCAGCCCGAAGTGGCGAAAGCCACGCTCATAGAAGCTCTGGGCCGATTCCATGAGCTCGCCGACGGTGGGCTTCATCGCCAGGAGACCACCCACCCGGACCCGGTCGCGACACTCACCGGCGAAGAGCTTGTGAACCGGCAGGCCGACCGCCTTGCCGGCGATGTCGTAGAGCGCGTCGGCGACGGCCGCCTGCGCGTAGAGCGTGTTGTAGAGCGCCTCGTTCAGCGTGTTCAGGATTCCGCCGATATCGAAGGGTGAGCGTCCGGCGATCAGCGGCTCGAAGTGGTCCTTGATGGTGCGGACGAGGCTCCAGAGCAGCTCCGCGCTACCCTGACGGCGCCACGCCTGGGTCTCGCCAATGCCGATGATGCCCTCGTCGGTGTGCACGCGCACGATCAGGGTCTCGAGCGTCTCGCGGGCGCCCTGGGAGATCTTGAACGGCTGGGCGAAGGGCAGGCGCAGCGGGATCGTTTCGAGCTCGGTGATCTTCACGGCTACTGCTCGAGCCCGGCGATGAAGTCCTTCAAGGTGGGTCCCCACTTCGCCCACTCCGGGCCGCTGGCGGAGTGTCCGAGCTCGGTGTCGATCTCGAAATACTTGGCGTCCACACCGGCCCGGGTGAGCTTGTCCATCACGCCGGGCGCGATGGACGGCGGGAAGATCTTGTCGGTCCGCGACAGGACGTAGAGCACCTTCGCGCGCACCCTGGTGAAGTCGCGCTCGGCGTCGAACTTCACCGCGGCCTTGCGCAAGGCGATCATCGAGTTGGGGTCGAATTGACGGGCCCAGCCTTCCGCGAGCTGCCGGAGGCGCGCCGCACGCTGATCGGGGTCGGCGATCGTGCGCGCGAGCACCTCGTTCTGCCCGTAGCGCTCGAGCGTCTCGATGCGGAGCTTGAGCAGCGTGGGGAAGATCCCGCCACGCTCGTAGTGCCAGCCGCCGTTCCAGTTCGGGTCGGTGGCGAAGCGATCGAGCAGACTCTTCACGGCGGCGTCCCCACCAGAGCCCTTGGGGGCGGACACGACCGCGACGGCGCCGCTCATGAACGTGGGATAGGTCACCGCCCACTGGAACGTCTGGTAGCCGCCGTACGACGGCCCCGCGACGGCGACGAGGTGCTGGACGTCGAGCGCTTCCAGCAGGGTCTTCTGGGCGCCGACGATGTCGCGCAGGGTGATGTCCGGGAAGTCGGGACCGTACGGCTTGCCGGTCTTGGGATTCTTGCTCGCGGGCGCCGTGGAGCCGAACGAGGAGCCGAGCATGTTGGACGACACGACGTAGTAGCGGTCGGTGTCGAGCGCCTTGCCCGGGCCGATGAGCCCGTCCCACCAGCCGACGGTCGCGTCGGTGACGGCGTACTTGCCGGCGGCGTGGTGGTTGCTCGTGAAGCCGTGGGTCACGAGGATCGCATTGCGACCCCCGGGCGCGAGCCGTCCGTACGTCTCGTAGGCGAGCGTCAGCTCGGGCAGCACCTGGCCGCTCTCGAGCTTGAACGCGGGCACCGTGAAGGTCCGGCTCAACACGCGCTCCAGCGAGTCCGGCGGATTCGCGGTGCCGCCGTTGCCGTTGCTGTGAATCGGGCCCGTTTCAGCGCAGGCAGACAGAGCCAGAGCGAGGAGACCGGCCAGCCAGGTCGCACGTGCCATCTATGCCTCCTGATCATCGAGCGCTCATGTCGGCCAAGCATAGGCCGCCTCGCCGTCGCAGGCAACCAACGCCGGGCGGTCTGCGTCCCCGTGGTCGCTACGCGGTGCCGACGTGGAGCGCGATCGTTCCCAGGCCGAATCTCCGATAGGTGACGTCGCGCAGCCCGACCTTCTCCATCAGCTCGGACAGCTCGTCCGGCGTGACGAAGCGATCCACCGACTGCGGCAGGTAGGTGTACGCCTGCCGATCGCCGGCCACGAAGGCGCCGATGGCCGGGACCACGTGATTGAAGTAGGCGCCGAACGCCTTGCCCCAGAGAGGCTGCGCCGGGCGCACGATATCGAGGGTGACGACGCGGCCCCCCCGGACCGTCACGCGGCGCATCTCCGCAAGACCGCGCTCGAGATCTTCGAGATTCCGCAGGAGGAACGCCGACATCACGCACGCAAAGGCGCCGTCGCGAAACGGGAGCGCCTGCGCGTCGGCGACGAGGAGCTGCAGGCGGGTTACCCCGCGCGCTCGAAGCTTGGCCTGCCCGACCCGGAGCATCCCTTCGGAGAAGTCTGCGCCGGCGACGAACCGGCCGGGCGTGCGGGCGCCTACGGCGATGGCGAGGTCGGCCGTGCCGGTGGCGAGATCGAGGACGGGCCCGCTCGGAGCGCCGGCGGCGGTGTCGGCGACCCGGCGGCGCCAGGCATGATGCCGGCCACCGGTCATGAGCGAGTTCATGAGGTCGTACCGGCGGGCGATGCGCGTGAACATCGTCCGCACGGCCTCGGCCTTGGACGCAGAGAACGTCGGCGAGGCCGGCACTACCGCAGGCCGAGCACCACCGCGGCGAGCACGATCAGCGCGATGTAGCCGTTCACGTTGAAGAAGGCGACGTCGAGCCGCGAGAGATCGCGCGGGCTTACGAGCGAGTGCTCGTAGGCGAAGAGCGCCACGACGGCGAGCCAGCCGACCCAGTAGAGCGGACCCAGGGCGAGCTGCCAGCCGAGCGCAGCGAGCGCTAGCGCGGTGAGCGCGTGGTTCACGCGGGCCGCGATCAGCGCGGCCCGCACGCCGAAGCGGGCGGCGAAAGAGTGGAGCCCCTGCGCGCGGTCGACCGCCACGTCCTGGCAGGCGTAGATCAGGTCGAAGCCGCCGATCCACGTCGTGAGCGCGAACCAGATCACGAAGGCGGGCGCCTCGAACGCGCCCCGGACCGCGATCCAGCCGCCGGCGCCCGCGATGCCGTCCGTGAAGCCGAGCACCCAGTGCGAGAGCCACGTGAAGCGCTTCATATAATGGTAGCCGACCAGGAAGACGAGGGCGAGCGGCGCCAGCACGAAGCAGAGCGGGTTCAGCATCCACGCCGCCTCGAACATGAGCACGGCGCCTGCGACCGCGAGCGCGCGCATCTCGCCGACGCCCAGCAAGCCTCGCGGCAGGTGCCGGCTCGCCGTCCGCGGATTCTGCGCGTCGATGAAGCGATCGATGACCCGGTTGGCGGCCATCGCGCACGTGCGGCCGCCGACCATCGCGGCCGTCACCCAGCCGACCGTCCACCAGCCGGGCCAGCCGCCCGCGGCCAGCACCATGGCGATGTAGGCGAAGGGGAGGGCGAAGATCGTGTGCTCGAACTTGATCGCCTCGAGCACGCGCCGTAGCTTGCTCAGAGCCCGTACTCCTTCCAGCGCCGCGTCACCCGCTCGCGCATCTCGTCGGTCATCACGATCTCGTCCGGCCAGGGCTGGGCGACGTCGTCGAGCGCGCTTTTCTCGGTCGCGTCCACGCCGAGCTTGCCGCCGTAGCGGTGGCGCAGCGCCGCGTGGTCCAGATCGTCCATCGGCCCCTCGACGATCATGAGGTCGCGGCGTGGATCGATGTTGCCGGTCGCCCGCCAGGCGACTTCCGAGAGATCGTGGACGTTCACGTGCTCGCTGACGACGACGATGGTCTTCGCCAGCATCATGAGTCCCATGCCCCAGAGGCCGCTCATGACCTTGCGCGCCTGGCCGGGGTAGCGCTTCTTGATCGAGACGATCACGAGGTTGTGGAACACACCCTCAGCCGGCATGTTCATGTCGACGACTTCCGGCAGCATCAGCCGGATGATCGGCAGGAAGAGCCGCTCGGTCGCCTTGCCGAGCCAGTAATCCTCCTGCGGCGGGCGCCCCACGATGGTCGTCGGATAGATCGGCCGCGCGCGGCGCGTGACGGCCGTGAGATGGAACACCGGGTAGTCGCGTGCCAGCGAGTAGTAGCCGGTGTGATCGCCGAACGGCCCCTCGCGCCGGCGCTCGCGCGGGTCGACGTAGCCCTCGAGCACGATCTCGGCGTGCGCCGGCACCTCGAGATCGTTCGTCACGCAGCGCACCAGCTCGACGCCGTGGCCGCGGAGCCAGCCGGCGAACACGACCTCGTCGACGCCGGGCGGCAGTGGCGCGGACGCCGCGTAGATCACCGCCGGATCGCCGCCGAGCGCGATCGCGACGGGCATACGGTCCCGCGTCGCGGCCTGCTCTTCGGCGACCCGGTGATGCTCGGCGCCACCCTTGTGGGTCTGCCAGTGCATGCCGAGCGTGCGGTCGTCGAATACTTGGAGTCGATACATCCCCACGTTGCGCTGGCCCGAGCGCGGGTCGCGGGTGAAGACAGCCGGCAAGGTGATGTAGCGGCCGCCGTCGGCGGGCCAGCACTGGAGCGCCGGCAGCCCTGCGAGCGACGGGCGCGCCGTCTCGACGAGCTCCTGGCAGGGGCCGGCGGTCACGCGCTTGGGCCCGGCCTTCACGAGGTCGAAGAGTGTGTGAAGCTTGCCGAGACGCTCGGCGAAGGTGCCGGGCAGCTTCAAATCCAGGAGCTTGGCGACTCTCTCGCCGAGCTCGTCGAGGTGGCTCACCCCGAGGGCGGCGGCCATCCGGTCCTGGGCGCCGAAGGCATTCACGAGCACAGGCATGTCGAAGCCCTCGACGCGCTCGAACAGCAGCGCCACGTTGCGGTCGGGCGGGCTCTTCGAGACGCGGTCGGTGATCTCGGCGATCTCCAGATCGCGCGAGACGGACGCCGTCACCCGCTTGAGCCGCCCGTGCTTCTCGAGATGGTCGACGAACTCGCGGAGGTCGGTGAAGCTCACTCGTGATTGAAGACGGGGCCGCCGGGCGTGACCACGCCGGCCTGCATCAGGCCTGCCAACAGGAGGGCGACAACCATCGGCAACGCAGGATCCTTCAGGTATGCGACGCCGGCGAGGACTACTGCGACGCCGGCAAGCACGAGTGTCGAGGTGTCCAGCGGCGACCGCATCGCGTCATTATTGCATAGGGATAGGGGGTCCGTTCATACTCGGAGGATGGCGCGCGTCACGAAGAAGCATGAGGGCGTCAAGGGCCTCCTCGACAACCTCAACGAAGCGCTCGTCATCCTCGATCCCGCCCTCGAAGTCGTCGAGTGGAACCCGGCCATGGAGTCCCTCACGGGGGTGAAGTCGACCGACGCCATCGGACACAGCGCCGCCGCGATCTTGCCGCTGTTCCGTGACACGACCCTGGTCCCGCTGATCCGCCGTGCGCTCGCCGGCGAGACGCCCGATGCGGTCGAGCTCCCGCACACGGCCGCCGGCGACGATCGGGTCCTGTGGCTCAAAGCGCGCTGCGTGCCGTGGCGCGACGGCGAGGGGGCGATCACCGGCGCCGTCGCGCTGTTCAGCGACGTCAGCGACCAGCAGCGGCACGCGCTGCTGCTGCTGGCGATGGAGGCCATCGGCCACTCGCTCACCTCGTCGCTCGATCTCAACGAGGTGCTCGACACGATCGTCAACAAAGCGCTCGAGGTCATGGGCGCCGAGTCGGCGATGGTCGTGCTGGGCGATGCGACCGTGCCCGAGTTCCGTGTGATGCGCGCGACAGGTCGCCTGAGCGCGCAGTACACGCACGTCGGCAGCATCCCCGTCGGCGGTGGGCCCGTCAGCGTGGCGGTGCGCGAAGGGCGCACCGTGACCACGCGCAACGTCCTGACCGACACGCGGCTCTGGCTCGCGCCTACCCGCCGCAGCGACATCGAGCGCGAGGGCTTCAAGGCCACCGCGGCGGCGCCGCTCGCGGTGAAAGACCGGATCCTCGGCGCGCTGGTCGTTCACTACTGGACCGAGCGCACCTTCGGCAGCGAGGAGACGGCCGCGCTCGAGTTCCTGGCCAAGCAGGCCGCCATCGCGATCCGCAACGCCTCGCTCTACGAGGCCGAGCACGCCGAGGCGACGCGCATCCGCGCGCTGACCAACGTCAACCGCCGCATCTCGAGCGCGCTCGAGCTGGACGCTTTGCTGCGAACGATTTCCGACTCGGCCGCCGGGCTCACCGGCGCGCGCCTGGTGACCTTCTGGCTGGCCGACGAGCAGCGCCGCACGCTGTCGTTCACCAGCAGCACCGTGCCCGAGATGATGGAGTCCTACTCGCCGACCATCATGACCTACGAGCAGGGCGGAACGGGCTGGGTCGCCCGTCACCGCGAGCCGCTGATCATCGACGACATGCTCGCCGACGAGCGACTCGTGAATCGCCCCTGGACGGAGCGCTGGGGCATTCGCAGTTATGCGGGCTACCCGGTCCTCGCGGGCGACGAGCTGCTCGCGGTCATGGCGCTCGGCCACACCGAGCCGCTGCGCTTCGGCAAGGACAAGCTCGACCTCATCGATCTCTTCCTGGCCCAGGCGGCCATCGCCATCCAGAACGCGCGACTCTTTCGCGAGGCCAAGCGGCGCCGCGACGTGGCCGAGGTGCTCGCGCGTCTGGCCCGCGAGCTGACCTCGACCCTCGAGGTGGAGCCGATCGCCAAGCTGCTGGCGCGGGGCGCCGCGGAGCTGGTCAACGCGCGCGCCGCCGGCGTCTTCCTGATCGAGCCCGAGGATGGCTCGCTGCGCGCGACGTCGACCTACGGCGCCGACGCCGACATCATGCGCGAGCTGATCTTCAAGTCGGGCGAGGGCGCCGTGGGCCGCGCCATCGTCGATCGGCGGATCGTCATCACCGCCGACGTCCTGTCCGATCCGGCGATCCAGCTCGCGGCGTGGGTCCGCGAGCGCATCCGGGCGAGCGGCTACCGCGTGGTGGTGGGCGTGCCGCTCTTGACCCACGAGCGCGTCATCGGCGCCCTCGGCCTCGGCGCCGATCCCGGCAGCATGTTTTCGCGCGAGGAGCTGCAAACGCTCGAGGCGCTTGCCGACCAGGCATCGCTCGCGTTCGAGAACGCGCGTCTGTATGCCAGCGCGCGCGACAGCCTGGTGCGGCTGGGCGAGAAGCAGGTGCAGCTCGTGCAGGCGGCGAAGATGTCGGCGCTCGGCCAGCTCGTCTCCGGCGTCGCCCACGAGCTGAACAACCCGCTCAGCGTTATCGTGGGCTACGGCCAGCTCCTGCTCGCACGCGAGGTGCCGGCGGCGGTGCTGCGGCCGATCGAGCTGATGGTGAGCCAGGCCGACCGCATGGCGAAGATCGTCCGGAACCTCTTGCTCTTCGCCCGCCAGCGTCCGGCCGAGCGCACGACCGTCAACATCAACGAAGTGCTCGAACAGACCCTGGCGCTCCGGATCAACCAGCTCACGGTCTCGGGCGTCGCCGTCGAGAAGAAGTTCGCCCGCGGCCTGCCGTCGGTCATGGCGGACCCGCATCAGCTCGAGCAGGTCTTCCTGAATCTGCTGCTGAACGCCGAGCAGGCGATGCTCGAGGGCAAGACCGGCGGCCGCATCGTCCTGAACACGACCGTGAGCCGTGACGGGCGCATGGTGCACGCCGAGGTGATCGATGACGGTCCCGGGATTCCACATGACGCGCTCCCCCACGTCTTCGAGCCCTTCTTCAGCACCAAGCCCGTCGGCAGCGGTACCGGCCTCGGGCTCTCGGTCTCGTACGGCATCGTCGAGGAGCACGGCGGCCACCTGGTCGTCGAGAGCCGCCCCGGCCGCACGATCTTCCGATTGGAGCTGCCAGTGGCGCAGACAGCGGCCGCCCAGCGCGCGGTGCCGGCAGGCTCGCCCATGATCGTCACGGGCGAAGGCCGCATCGCACTCGTCGTCGAGGACGAGGCGAGCGTGCTCGATCTGATCGTGACGATCCTGAGCCAGACCGGCTGGCGCGTGGACGTCGCCACCGGCGGCCGCGAAGGGCTCGAGCGCGTGCGCCGCCAGCGCTACCACCTGATCGTGTCCGACATCCGGATGCCCGACGGCGACGGAGAGTCGTTCTATCGCGCCGCGGTCCAGGACGATCCCGCGCTCGGCCAGCGCTTCATCTTCATCACGGGCGACACGGCCAACCGCGACGCATTCGCGTTCTTGAAGGACGCGGGCGTGCTGATTCTGGAAAAACCGTTCCAGCCCACGTACTTCCTCGACGCCGTCCGTCGCGTCACGTCGTGAGGAGCTCGGCCCTGAACTAGGTCGTTGGCGCTTCGGTCGCGCGACGTGACTCGTTCGGCTTCACGTCGTGATTGACACGGTCTCTCCGTCAGGCTAGTAGAGAGGCTGGGCCGCGATGACCAAGGCCGAGATCGTAGCAATCATGGCGAAGAGTGCGGGCGGCTCGAAGACCTCCGCCGAGCGCGCCATGAACGCGTTCGTCGGCGGCATCGTCGAGTCGCTCCGCCGCGGCCGTCGCGTGACGATCTCCGGCTTCGGCACCTTCGTCGTCGCGCGCCGCGCCGCGCGCAACGGCCGCAACCCGCGCACCGGCAAGGAGATTCAGATTCCGACGGCCAAGGTCCCGCGCTTCCGCCCGAGCCGCACGCTCAAGTCCGCGATTCGCTGACTCTGGTGGTGTCGCGTTTCCGGAGCTTCAGCTTCATCTTCATCTGAGGTGTTCTCCTGCGCGGGACGGTCGTTCATTGGAGGTATGGTAAGGTTGGGTGCGTTGGTGGGGGATCGTCTAGTGGTAGGACGCGTGGCTCTGGACCACGTAGCGGGGGTTCGAATCCTCCTCCCCCAGCCAACAAATCTCGTGTAAGTTGCGGTCGCGTTCGTCGTGTTCGGCGTTGCGCTCGTTGCGCTTGGCCGGCCCCATCGTCTAGAGGCCCAGGACACGGCCCTCTCAAGGCTGAAACACGGGTTCGAATCCCGTTGGGGCCACCATGGCTGGTGGGACAGGTATCGCCGACCAGTAGTCCGCCGTAGTTTCCCGTCCCGGAAAACTGATAGCCGCGCGTCGGCCCTTCGTTGAAGGGCGCAAACGCCAACCGCTCGGCGAAGAGCGCCTGCAGCACCCGGCGCGCTTCAGGCTCGCGACGAATCAGAATGCCACGGAGGTCGGCCGCGCGACGCGTGAGTGCGGCGCGAAGGTGTTGGCGGTCGGCGAATTCGCGGTGGGGTGAGTCGAGCGTGGTGAGCTCGTGCTCCAGCGCCTGGCGGCGCTCTTGGGTGGCGTGCAGCGCGGTGACGAGCGCGTTCAGTCCGTGCCCCTGTTTGACGGCCTCGATCAATCGGTCTTCCTCAATACGGATGGCTCGGAGCGCGTCCTCACGTGCGATGCGCCGTTGCCGCGTCGCTTCCCGCCGCTCCTCCACGAGCTCCATGGCCCGGTCGATGGCCGCTTCCAGGACGGAGGGATCGAGCGCAGTGGCGACGGCGTCGCGGACCGCGCGTTCAAGGGTTTCCTGGGGCATGTGCAGGTGGTTTCGGCACACGGTGGGCCCGCGCTTGCTGTTGTAGGCGCAGCCGTAGAAGAAGCCGCGCCGGCGGCCGTGGTGGCGGCTCATGGCGATCAGGGAGCCGCCGCACAGCGCGCAGCGGCCGAGCCCGCTCAGAAGATAGCGCGAGGCGAGATCGAGACGGGCCCGCGGTTGTCCGGCCCGCGGCCTGAAGGTATTGCGCGTGCCCGCCAGGCGGCGGTGCGCGCCTTCCCAGAGTTCGGCCGAGACAATTCGCAGCTCCTCGGCCGGGAGCCGCAGCCATTCGGAGGCGGGGCGCTTTCGCTGGGCCTTGGTGCCTCGGCGGACGATCTTCTGGCTTCGGTTCCAGACGATGGTGCCGCGGTAGAGGTCGCGGTGGAGAATTTCACGGATAGCTGTCGGCGCCCAGCCCCGACCATGAGAACGCGGCGGGGCGATGCCCTCGGCGTTCAAAGCCTTAGCGATTCTGGTGAGGCCGCACCCGTCGGCACAGAGCTGGAAGATCCGGCGGACGACGTCGGCCTGCGCGTCGTTGATCTGACGTCTGACACAGAGGCGTCTGGGCCGACCGTCCGGTCCCGGGTCGGGCGCCAGGACGTCGACATTGTCGTAGCCGTAGACGCGGCCGCCCGTCACGTGGAGTGCCTGGGCCTTCCGGAGCAGGGCGTCATAGGTGCGTTGGCTGGCCTTCTCCCGCTCCACCTCGGCGGCGAAGTTGGTCAGCGAGAACATGGCCTTGTCCATCGCACTGTCGAGGGTGCGCTCGCGGTCCTCGAGGTAGAAGAAGACCCGCACGCCGGCGTCGATGATCTGCTGGAGCGCGTAGGCCGTCGCGATCTGCTCGCGGCCGAGGCGCGATTCCTCGGACATGATGAGCACCTGGAACGGCGGGCGGGGTGAGAGGGCATTCATCAGCCGGATGAAGCCGGGGCGTTTGACGAATTCAGCGCCGCTGACGCCATCGTCGACGAAGATGTAGCGCTCGTCGACGAGCCAGCCCTTGCGAGCGGCGTAGGCTCGGGCCTGGTCGACCTGGCGGGTGACGGACTTCTCCTCGTCAGGGACCCCCGGTTGGTCGGTCGACTTCCGGGCGAGAATCGCGGCGATCACCGGGCGCGTGTCCATCACCGAAGTTCCTCCCTGTTCTCTCCCACGGTCGTCTCCGACAGCAGGTCCGCCACCAGGGCCTGGGCGAGCGCGTCGATCACGGCGGGACCGACGCAGACGCTCGCCTCCGCGCCCGGCGCCGGAGGCCGGATCACCTGGAGCCGATCGGCCGAAGACCAGAACCAGTGCCAGTGGAGCTCCATGTAGTTAGGCCGACGCTGAAACGGAATCTGATAGACGAGCGGGGTCGGCCAACCTCCGAGCGAGTCCCGGTCCACCGAATCGTTGCAAGAACTCATGTCCTTACCTCCTCCCCGAATAATATCAGTAATATGACATGTCGCTAATTGACATGATGGCTATAGTACACGTAGAGTCCGGTCCGTGCAGCCGCCGCGCCGCTACCGCCTCCGCGAGGTGGCGAAGCTCGTGGGCATCGAACCCCGGACGATCCGCAGCTATATCCAGCAAGCGGTGATCCCGGGGCCCGACCAGCGGGGACGCAACGCCCGCTACGGGGCGGTTCACCTCGATCGACTGCGCGCGGTCGTATTCCTTCGAAACCAGCGGGGGCTGAGTCTGCCGGCGATCCGTAGCCTGCTGCTGTCGTTGAGCGAGGCGGACATCCGTGCGATTCCGAGCGGGCGAGTCCTCGACACGATGGCCGGC
>QHSP01000115.1 GCA_003220495.1 Candidatus Rokuibacteriota bacterium
GCTCTCCATCGTCCTGGTCTACCTGGTGCTGGCCGCGCTCTACGAGAGCTGGACGTCGCCCGCCGCGGTCGTCCTCGTCGTTCCCATCGCCCTCGTGGGAGTCCTCCTGGCACAGCTGAGCCGCGGCTACGACAACAACCTCTACACGCAGGTCGGCCTGGTCCTGATGATCGCGCTCGCGAGCAAGAACGCGATCCTGATCGTCGAGTTCGCCCGCGACCTCAACCACCGTGACGGCCTCTCCATCACCGAGGCCGCCGTCGAAGCGACCCGGCGCCGGTTCCGGCCCATCGTGATGACCTCGTTCGCCTTCATCCTGGGCGTCGTGCCCTTGATGGTTGCCACCGGAGCGGGCGCAGCCAGCCAGCAGGCCATCGGCACCGTGGTGTTCGGCGGGATGATGGCCTCGACGCTGCTGGCCATCCCGTTCGTGCCGGTTTTCTACGTGGCCCTCGAGGGGATGAGCGAGCGACTGCGGAGCCGGCGGCCCCGGCTTGCATCGCACGGCGAGCCGCATCCGCCATCTCGCCCGGAGGTCGCCCCCGAGTAGGCGAGCACGACTGACGCGGGTCGGCCGCATCTTCGGATCGTCTCCGATGATCCTCGTCTGCGGCGAAGCGCTCTACGGGTGCATTTGCGATCGCCTGTGTAAGCGCATGGGGGAGTTCCTGAGCGAGAAGGGTTTAATGGCGCCTCAGTGCCATGCCGATCGACATGCCGCCAGCGCGGTTCGTGGTAGCGGAACCGGGGATGTCGCAAAAGCCGAGGCGCTCGTAGAGGCGACGGGCGGGATTTTCGGATCGCACGCGGCCTCGCCGATCAACGCGCGCATGAGCTTCTCGCCAACGCCTTGGCCGCGCGCATTCGGTTTCACGCCGATCGACACCTTCGGAGCCTCTTCGTCCCCGTAGGGGAACTTGAGCTCTTCGGCGGAAAAGCGCCGTGCCCAGGCCGCACGGATGTTTTCGCCGTTCTGTTCGGCGATGAACCCGAAATCCCCCGGTCGCTGCCAGCCGACGAGATATTTGGCTACGCGCGGAACCGCCTTCGCCGCCTCTGCATCGGGTTCATAGGCCGCCATCGCGAGAAAATCCCACAGTACCTCGAGGTCATCCTGGACAGCGGGACGGATCACAAGATCGGGCATCGGACCTGTTTGCGATTCATTGAATGCGGGGAAGTCGAAGTCGAAGTCGCCGGAATCTCCGATATGGAACCCTCGCCCGGTCTCATGGCATTGCACGAGGCGGGCAGCCCCCCAACCAGCTCTCTCTTCCTTCGCGACGGATGCGGAGCAGCAGCAGAGTCAATGTCGCAGGTTGGATGCGGTGCTTATTGCCGAGTGCGGCTGGCCGTAAGCTCGACGTAAGTGAACCACCAGCCGTCGATCAAACGAACCTCGAGCGGGTTACCAGCCTTCTCGTAGAGCTGGGTGATGCCATGGTCTGCGGTCGAGGTGCTGCTGATATGGCGCCAGCCGTTCGCCTCCAGAGCGGTTCGCATCCCGACCGAGAGGCTGTCGACCTCCACCCTACCCCGATACACGAGCCGCGCGGCCTTTACGGTCGGCGACTCGATGATCGTGGACTTGTTGGGCAGGTACGTGAGCCCGTTCGCCACCGGGATGTCTTCGAACTCGCTTCTAGTAGGCCGGGACGACGTGGTAGTGCATCCGGCGGTGAGCGCTAGGAAGAGCAACACAGCGACCGTGTGCTGGGTGCTCATGATCGAAAGCGCCGCGAGGGATACCGTAATGGCCCGTCTCAATGCCAACATCGCTTAAGGAGAGTAAACCCGCAGGTACCTCTTGTGTCAACGGACGGCGGGAGTGGACGAACTCATCTCTACTTTCTCGATGTCGGCCGCTATAATACCCCGCTTCAGTAACTCGGCTTGGAAGGCGGGCCAGTTCTCAGGACGGAACCTGTATGTCATTGACGTCGTCCTGGATCGTGATGCCGTACGCGCGCGGCTGGGGCAGGAGATCGACCGAGCTATATCCTACGCCTCAGGTCTTTTCCCGGCGGTCAGGCGGCCGAGCGCCTCCATCTTCTGGGCTTGGCGAAGCTGCCCTTCGAGCTGCGTGCGCTTCGCCTCGGCCAGCTTGCGCTCGGTGATGTCCCGGGCCACGCCGATGATGCCGTTGGGTCGACCGTGGGCATCGCGAAGTAAGCTCACGTGTGTCTCCGTCCAGACTATCGAGCCGTCCCCGCGCGTCACCTCGAGTTCGAGCGTTCGGGATTCTCGTCCGTCGCGGGGTGTGGCCAGGACTTCGGCGAGAGTCTTCCGGGCGAGCGCGGCGGACGCGGGCGCCAAGTGGTCCTCGAACCTCTGCGCCATGGCCTCCTCGACACTGTAGCCACGGAGTCGCGTCACCGAGGGGCTGACGTAGATAGGTCGCAGGTCCAGGTCGTAGACGAAGATGACATCCGTCACGTTCTCGGCGAGCAACTGATACCGCGACTCGCTTTCGCGCAGCCGTTCGTTGACCTGCCAGAGCACCCTGGTGCGCTTGTCCACCGCTGTTTCCAGGGTGTCGTGGTCCTTGCGAAGGCTCGCTTGGGCGTCTCGGCGTTCGCCGACGAGCGCCGCCATCGTCAGGATCGTCACGGTCACGACGGCAACGAACGCCTGCACCAGCAGCAGGGATTCATTCACCGTCTCCCTCGCAAACGGGCCGAGCCCGTTCACCGTATCCCAGACCGCGATCCCCGACGTGAGGGCGGCCGCGGTCGCGGCTTCACGTGGACCGAATCGAAACGCCGCCCACACGAGCCACGGCAGCGGGACGAACGTCAGCGGATAGTGGGCGGCCCGGTCGAGCAGCCACCCCCCGAACCCGATGTGCACGCCGATGAGGAGCGAAAGAAACAGCAGCGCGGCCTCGATCCGCTGGCCGAGAGTCCAACCGAGCTGCGGTTGTGCGCTCCATGTGACCAGCAACGGGGCCACGAGCAAGACGCCGGCGGCGTCGCCCAGCCACCACGTGAACCAGATGGTCTCGTAGCCAGCCGACGGCGCGATCCCCGCCAACGCGATCGCCGCCGGGCCGATGCTGGAGCCCACGGAGCAGGCGACGAGCGCAATGGTCGTAAACGTGAAGACGTCTTCCGCCCGGGTAAACGGGCCGATCAACCGGTCAAGCAGAGCCCTCCCCACGATCGCCTCCAGGGTGTTGCCGAGCCCGATCACCGAGGAGACCGCGACAATCGTGAAGACGTCGGCCGCATGGTTGCCGATGAAGACCACGACGTTCGCCAGGAATGCTCCAAGCATGATCCCCGGCCAGACGCGATACCCCCGCAGCAGCACGGCGGCGAAGGCGATCCCTGACGGCGGCCACACCGGCGACGCGTTTGTCTTGTCAAACGCCATCAGCAAACCCAGCCGCGCCGCTGCGTAGTAGAGGATCGCGACGACCAGGACCTCGAGCGCCCGACTCACTGGCGACGATCGCGGGCGGAGCCTCGTTGCATCAGGGAAGCTCTGTGGGAGATCGAGACTCATCGGTCTAATGCACAAGCAGTTTGCAAGCGTTTGGACCAAAAACTAGTTCAACAGAGGCGTAGTCATTAAAAGATGTATTATCAACGATAGTAGTAGGCATAGTAAGAACAGCTTCATTAGTGCTACTAGAGCGTTCATTTCCTGTAGTTCCTTCTCTGCAGGATCTCGAGCGCCCCACTTACCGGCGACGATCGCGGGCGGAGCCTCGTTGCATCACCGAAGCGGTTTGGGAGAACCCGGGTGCCAGGTAGGCTGCCAGGCGCGAGGAGAAGGACGAGTGGGACCGCGCGATAACGTGCCGGCATGACAAACGATGTCATCATTGACAGCGAGACCCGCCGCGCGGATTCAACGTGGAACGGCATCGCGATGCGCAAGCAAATAGCGGGATTCGCTGAATAGAGCCCGGCGAAATGCCCGCGTACATGTAATTCTTTCGCCCCCCAATTTCCGGGACGGTGGCTGTCTGCGTTGGGCTCCATGCCCGCCACCCAGAACAGCGAAGTTCATGCCAGATCTCCACATGAGGTCTCCCGCGTCTAACTCATCGCTCCGGGTCTGGGGTGCCGGCCCGGCCCCGACCGGCACAAAACCTGGTCGTCAATGCCCTGCCAAAGTCCGCGCCAATAGGGGGTCGAGTGAGCAAGTTTTCGGTTGTCGAAAGGCAACTTGCTGCGTCAGTGCAGATGTCCTGGAACTCCCGTAACCGAGCGGGCGTTCGAGGTCATGGGCCGCGCCCACTCCCCGGGATTTTGTTGTCTACGTCGAGACGGCGCTCACGTACTTGAGAATCGACTTCGGCGCACAGCGGTAGTGCCAGCGCCCTTTGCGAGAGGGGGTGCTCCAGATGTACGGCCGGCCGAGCGACACCATCACCATTTGCTCCTCGGGCAAGATCACCGTCCCACAACGACGACACGTCAACTCCAACTAGGTACTTCCTTCCTCCCCGATACGGATTGGGGCAGCGGATAGGCTACTCCGATGCGCCGCTCAGGATCGGTGTCGCGGACGCCAAATACCCGACCGCAGAGGACAGGTGCGACGCTCCAGGCGCGAGACAATCCGTATCGCTTGCTCCGTCTGCTCTCGCAGGGCGACTCGCCTGAGAACGGAATCGGCCACGAGGGTATTTCGCTGCGAACGCGCAGGAGTCTCAAAGTTCGACGTGTAGTCTGACGCGAGGCTCATTTCGAGAATCGTGGAAGTATCTGAGGCCCAAAAATCTGACAAAAAATGTTTCAGGCTATCCAGAGAAGTCCTCGGCTCGCGATCTCCCCCCTATCAACGCACGGGGTCTGACCTCGGCGTGCCACCAGCGGGAGGCGCCGACGGCTCGAGCGGCGGACCGATGTCCACGACATCAAGCTTCAGGATGACCTTGTCGCCCGGCTGGATCGTGGTGACAGTTGAGTTCAACGTGAGGCTCCCTCCGGGAGTCGCCACGGTGAGCGTGCCCTTCTGAGGGTCGACCGTCGTCACCGACCCCATCACCACCGCGAGACGGGTGTCGATGAGATTCACGGTAATGAAGACAACGTTGCCGGGCTTCATCTCGCTCACGCGCGCGGGTGGGAGCGTTGACTCTAAGATCGTGCCAGCGACATCGAGGGCGACCCGGCCGGTCGCCGTGTCAACCGACACGACGCGGCCCCGTACGAGCGACCGAGCATCGGCCTCAGTGCTGCCGGACCCGCGTCGGCGGGAGTGCTGAGCGAGCAGTGTCGGTGCCCCGTCGGCGGCGGCGCCGACGGGAACGACGCTCGTGAGCATGACGATCGCGACGGCGCATGCCGCGAGGAGCCCATTCATGTCTACGCTGCGCCCCCTTGCGAACCCGTGGCGGCGCAGCTGATAAGGGTTGCTCATGAACGCGCCCCGACCAATCTCCTGGGTCGCCACGGTCCCGCACCGTGGGCAATGGGTCCAGTCGGGGGCGAGCAGGCTCTTGCACTGCCCGCAGATTCGCTCGCCAGAAGGCGATGCCCCGCGCTCAGCACTCGGCGGGTTGACGCTGGCCTCCTTCGTCTGGCCCTCGTCGATGCCTTTCTTGAACTCTTGGAGACTCGACCCAGCGATCGAGCGAGTTGCGGGAGTCGGTTCGCGCCGAAGAGCACCAAAACGATGACCAGGATGACGAGCAGCTCTTGAGACCCGAGTCCAAACATCACTGAGACTCCTCTGCTAAAGGTCGCTATATCACTATCACTCTACGCGCCTCGCGACGTCTGAGGAACGACCAAGAGTGATCGGATGAACGGAATGTCCGGCGAGAAACTGATCGCTGATCGTCCGAACGGTGCGGGCCATGAAGCCAAGCGTCTGTTCTCGCAGGACACCCGAATATTCGCGGCATTGGTATGGCCTCTGCACATTCATTTTCCGGCGGAGACCGGACTGAATGCTCTTCCAGGAGGAGCCCGGCATGGTGAAGTATTTCTGGATACTCGCGGGCTTGCGGTGTCGCTGCTGGGGCTTGCGGGCGTGAGTCGTGCAGGCGATTTCGATTCGCTCGGCGCGACAGGCGTCACGCTGTACGAGATCAGCGAGCGGGTCACCTTCGATCCCGATCCCAGTTCTCCCGGAATGATCCGGCGCAACGCCACCTCGCCGCTCCAGGGATTCGCGGAAGTCGGGACGCCCCTGTGTCCGGCGGAACTCCTAGTCTCGGTCCTTCGTATCCAGAGTTGCACGATCATCGCCACGGGAACGGATAGCGCGTCGACCGTGACCGGATTGGGTCCTGTGAGCGGCACCTTCGACGTCGTCATCAACGCGCCCGGCAATAGTTCCCGGATGGCCGACCCGACCACCGGGATGCTCGGCCCGATTCCGCAGCCAGTCGTGCTGCCGTTCAACGGCACGTTCCGGATGCCGTTCGCGATCGACACCCACGGCCGACACGTGCGGAGCGACCGTAAGCACGCGGCGTTCTATCTGGCGGGCGACCTCAGGACGCCCATACTAGTCCGGCCGACCGAGCTCTCGGCTTCCCGACCGTGCGCTGGAAGTGACGTTCGGCCAGTATGCCCGGCTCGTTGAGCGAGCACGTCAGCAGCCGCTTGAGTTAAAAGGCGGGTCCGCTGGTGTCGGTGGTGTGTTGGGGCGTGATGCGAGCGTTGTGATGGTCAAGCGGTTTGTTGAACACCCGGAGCGGCCCGATCCGGAGATGAAAGGTTCCGATCGGAGAGGCCTCTTTCGAGGGATGCCACGGTATGGCTCGCCGCCGAACTTTCGATCCTGGGGCAAATGCGGCCCTCGCTTTTCACGAGCCGCGTCATGCTGAGCGTCGCGCCGCCAGCGGCGTGGAGATGCGGAGCTCGCAGAGGCGCTCGGCCGGCGTGCGACCGCCGAGCGCTAAGTGGAGGCGCCGGTGGTTGTACTCGTGCTCCCAGCGGGCGAGCTGCTTGGCGAGCTCCTCGGTACTCTTGAACTGCGCCCGCCGATAGAACTCGTCGGCGTCGGTTCGATGACTTCGCTCGACCTTCCCGTTGCTCTCCGGGCAACCTCGTGGAATTCGGCGGTGCAGAATGCCGACATCCTGGAGGTGCCAGGTGAAGTCGGTGCCGAACTCGGACCCGTGGTCGGTTTGAATCCGCTGGATCGCCATCGGCAGGCGCCGCCGCACCTCGTCAATGAAAGTGATCGCGGACTTGATCGAGTTGTGGTCGTAGATCTTCAGGACGCGGAAACGCGTCGCCTCATCGATGGCCGTGAACTGATAGAGCCGACCCGAGCCGAGCTTCAAGTGCTTGACGTCGACCTGCACCGATTGGCCGGGGACCCGGATGTCACGCCGGCGCCGAGGGCCTGGGCGATACCGCTTGAGGGAGACCCGCGGCACGTGGTGCTCCTTGAGGACACGGTAGATCGTCGGCGGCGACACGTACACCTGGTGATAGCGGGCCAAGAACATCGAGAGCCGCGTGACGCCGTACTGCCGTTCCTCTCGCAACCGCAGAATCAATGCCTCGAGCTGGGGCGGGATGCGATGAGGGCTGACGCGGGGCCCGCGCCGGTATTCGCGCAGGCCTGGGGCCCCGAGCTTTCGGTACCGGGTCATCCAGAAGTAGAACTTGCTGCGGGAGATACCAAAGAACCGACAGGTGAGGCTAACGTTACGCGTCACCTGCTGGTAGTGCTGGATGATCCGCAGCCGCGCTTTCGTCCGCCGGATTTGCTCCGCTTCCCTCGCTGTCATCCTGGATCTCCCTTCGTGGAGCACGGGCAACATACCCCAGCCGTCCAGGAATGACCTTAATAGCTACAAGCGGGTGCTGCGGCACCCGCCATTTCTGAGTTGGCTGTAGTTCTCTAAGGGTGCTCACGGCTTGGCCAAGTTCCGTCAATTTCCTGCCGTGAAGGTGAAATTTGAGGACGCCCGCGCCCTCCATCCGGCGATCGACGCT
>QHSP01000001.1:0-24001 GCA_003220495.1 Candidatus Rokuibacteriota bacterium
GCCCCCTCGAAGTTCACGGTGGATGCGTTTGCGGGTGAGACCTTCAAGGGCCGGATCGTACAGATCCGCAAGGCCGCCCAGATCGTGCAGAGCGTCGTCACCTACGTCGTGGTCGTCTCCGTCGATAATCCCGACGGGATACTCCTGCCGGGGATGACGGCGAACTTGAAGCTGATCGTCGCCGAGAAACCGAGCGTCCTCAAGATACCGAACGTGGCCCTGCGGTTCCGGCCGCCCGGTGCGGACGGCAAAGCCAGGGAAGGCAAGGCCAAGACGAGCGAGCGCAAGGACGGCGAACACAAGGCAGTCGAGCCCAAGGAAGGCAAGTCCACGAAAGGCAAGGTCGAGTTGAGGGACGGTTCGCAATCGGTGGCGAGCAGCCGCGAGCCGCGCGTTCGGCGGAGCCGGCACGAGAGCGGGCGCGTCGACGGGCGGGCTGGTATTCCAGGCCGAGTGTGGGCTCTGGGTCCGGACGGTGAGCTCCGATCGGTCGAGCTCACCCTCGGCATTACCGACGGGAGTGCGACCGAAGTGCTCCGAGGCGACCTTAAGGAGGGCGAGGAAGTCGTCGTCGGTCTCACGGGTAGCGGCGGCGGGAAGAAGAAGTCGGACAAGAGCAGCTCGCCGAGACTCGGGTCCTGAGCATGGCGCTGATCGTCATCGAGGAGCTCACGAAGGATTATCGACTTGGCTCACACACAGTTCACGCGGTCCGCGGCCTGACGCTCCGGGTCGCGCGTGGCGAGCTCGTCGCGATCATGGGTCCCTCCGGCTCGGGGAAGTCCACCTTCATGAACATTCTTGGTTGTCTCGACTCCCCCACCGGCGGCCGCTACCTCCTGGACGGCGAAGATGTCGCTGGCCTGTCGCCGGGCGAGCTCGCGCGGATCCGCAACGGCAAAATCGGGTTCGTCTTCCAGACGTTCAACCTCCTAGCCCGGACGAGCGCCGTGGAGAACGTCGAGCTTCCACTGATCTACGCGGGTCGGCCGGCCCGCGTGCGGCGTGCCCGCGCGCGTGAGGTGCTGGCCGCCGTCGGGCTCGCCGATCGCGCTCACCACCATCCGAGCCAGCTCTCGGGAGGACAGCAGCAGCGTGTCGCCATCGCCCGCGCGCTCGTCAACGACCCCGCCGTTCTGCTCGCCGACGAGCCGACGGGGAACCTCGACACGCGGACCAGTGTCGAGATCCTCGTGCTCTTGCAGCAGCTGAACCGCCAGGGCATCACGATCGTCCTCGTCACGCACGAGCTGGATATCGCCGCCTTTGCGAGCCGCGTGCTGACGCTTCGCGACGGCCGTTTGCAGCGCGATGAGCCGGTCCTCTCGCCGCGCGACGCTTCGGTCGCGCAGGCGCAGCTCGAGGAGGAGGCGGTGGCGTGAACATCTGGGAGAGCGCCCGGATCGCCGTCCGCGCGCTGCGCGTGAACAAGCTCCGCAGCGTACTGACGATGCTGGGCATCATCATCGGCGTGGGCGCCGTGATCGCCATGGTGGGCGTGGGCGCTGGAGCGCAGGCGAGCGTGACCGAGCGGATCGAGAGCCTCGGCTCCAACCTCATAGTCGCTACGTCCGGCAGCGTGACCTCGACCGGTGTCCGCCTCGGCCTGGGCACCCAGTACACGCTCACGGAAGACGACGCGGCTGCCATCGCGCGCGAGATCTCGGCCGTGCAAGTGGCGGCGCCCTCCATGAAAGGAAAAGGCCAGGTAGTCTACGGCAATCTCAATTGGTCCACGGACGTCTACGGTGTGACCGAGGATTACCTGGAGGCCCGCGATTGGCCGCTCGACGCGGGTCGACCGCTCGACGCCCATGACGTCGATGGCGCCACCAAGGTCGCGGTCCTCGGGCAGACCACCGTCCAGAAACTCTTCGGTGACTCCGATCCGCTCGGCCAGATCATCCGGATCCAGAAGGTCCCCTTCACGGTAATCGGGCTGCTCGCCGGGAAGGGCGAGAGCGCCTATGGTTGGGATCAGGACGACGTCGTACTGATTCCACTCTCGACGGCGAAGAAGAAGGTGCTGGGTACGACCCAACCCAACCCTCGTTCGGTCAGGAAGGTCGAGATCAAGATTTTGCCCGGTGATGACATGGACGAAGCCGAGGCGCAGATCCGCGCGCTGCTCAGGCAGCGCCACCGGCTTCAGCCGGGCGATGACGACGACTTCAAGCTGGGCAATCTCACGGATGTGCTCGAGACGAAGGAGCAGGCCGCACAGATCATGACCTACCTCCTCGCCGCCATCGCGTCGGTGTCGCTCCTCGTAGGTGGCATCGGGATCATGAACATCATGCTGGTGTCGGTGACCGAGCGGACGCGCGAAATCGGGCTCCGGATGGCGGTGGGGGCGCAAGGGCGGGACATTCTCCTGCAGTTTCTCGTCGAGGCCGTCACGCTCTCGGTGATCGGCGGCGTCCTCGGCATCGCGGCCGGCCTCACGGGCTCACGCGCGATCAGCCATTTCGCCGAGTGGCGGACGCTGGTAGCGCCGGACACGATCGTGCTGGCCTTCGGTTTCGCGGCTGCCATCGGCATCTTTTTCGGGTTCTATCCCGCGAGGAAAGCGGCGCGCCTCGATCCGATCGAAGCGCTCCGCTACGAGTAGGCCGCACCATTCGCTTCGACGTGTGGCGCGCCCATCGAGTCTCACGCCTCATCGCCAGTGGAGCTCTGGCAGCGTTCCTCGTATTCGCCCTCGGGTTATTTGTCCTTGGACCCGTGCGGGGGCATGCACCGAGAGCGGCGGGCCTGATCCCCACGGACCCTGACCTGAAAGTCGCCTTCATCGGCGATAGCGATAATGGCGCGGCGTTCAGACGCGTTCTCGAGCTGATCAAGTCGGAGGGGGCCCACATGGTCCTGCACCAGGGCGACTTTGACTACGCCGAGAATGCGCGGCGGTTCTTCGGGACGATCGACAGCGTTCTCGGATCCGACTTCCCATACTTCGCGTCGATAGGGAACCATGATGCAGCCAGCTGGCGGCAGAATTGCCGAGATCCAAACGGATGCTATACCGGGTTTTTGAAGGCCCGCATGGCCCGCATCGGCGTCACCCCGGACCATCCTGACCTCGACGACCAGATGTATTCCGTGAGCTACCGCGGGCTGAAGCTGGTCTTCGTTGGTGAAGCTGGGGCCGGCACCGGTGACGACGTCTACGCAAGCTACATTCAGGACCGGCTCGCGACCGACGATCACATCTGGAAGATCTGCAGCTGGCACAAGAATCAGCGAGCCATGCAGGTCGGCGACAAGGACGACGAGATGGGATGGCAAGTCTACGAAACCTGCAAGGATCTTGGCGCGATCATCGCCACGGCCCATGAGCACAGCTATCACCGAACCAGGACGCTGACCAGCACGAAAGAGCAAATCGTGGATGCTTCGTGCCCCGACCCCGACACGATCTGCATCGCCAAGGGGAGTCCCGGGAAATCCTTCGTCTTCGTCTCGGGCCTGGGAGGACACGGCATCAGGGGCCAGCAGCGTTGCCTTCCTGCGACGTTTCCATACGGCTGCAAAGGGGAATGGGCCAAAATCTATACCGCCCGCCAGGGGGCCAGGTTCGGCGCACTCTTTATCGTTTTCAACGTCAACGGCGATCCCACCAGGGCGCAGGGGTACTTCAAGAACGTCAACGGGCAAGTCGTCGATCGATTCGATGTCACGGTCGACGCGACCGCGTCCAGACCATTTTCCAGCGGACCTCGAGCTTCCCCGCGATGAGCATCAGGGTGTGCGTGTGCGCGGATACGCTCTACTATCCCGAGGGCGGTGGCCATCAGTGGGTCTATCTCAACTGGGCGTTAGGACTGCGGGCGCACGGTTGCCATGTGATCTGGCTGGAGCTTGTCGACCCACATACACCCGCACAGGAAATTCAGACATATGTTGCTGCCCTGAGGAGTCGTTTAAACCGCTACGGTCTCGGAGACAGTCTTTCGCTTTGTTCCCAGACCGAGGAGCTGCTGTCCCCTGAGGCCACGGTGGGCTGCCTCGACCTCGAGCTGGCCACCGATGCAGATCTACTCCTCGATCTCGGTCACAAGATGCCGCCGGAGGTGGTGAAGCGCTTCCGACGGTCGGCCTTGTTGGACATCGATCCCGCTCTGCTCCAGATCTGGGTGAGCAAAGGAAAGGTGTCACTCGCGCCACACGACGTCTACTTCAGCATCGGCGAGACAGTAGGCCAGCCTGGGGCGCCGTTTCCGGACTTGGGGCTGAAGTGGCAGTACACGCCGCCGTGTGTGGCGCTCGATTGGTGGCAACCGCACCCAGCGGCGGGAAATGCTCCATTCACGACGGTCGCTCACTGGTTCGCTGCCGCCTGGACAGGAGAGGAAGGGGACTTTGATGACAAGCGGTCTGGCTTCCTCCCATTCCTCGAATTGCCGCGGCACACGCGGTGGCCGTTGGAATTGGCGCTCGACATTGGATCGGATGGCGAAGAAGGGGCGGCGCTGCTAGAACGAGGATGGCACGTACGCGATGCCCATGCCGTCGCGTCCACGCCATGGGACTACCAGCGCTACATCCAGGACTCCAGCGGCGAATTCAGCTGCGTGAAGCCAGCCTGCGTTCGACTGCAGAATGCCTGGGTCAGCGACCGGACGCTCTGCTATCTGGCTAGCGCGAAGCCGGTCGTGGTCCAGCATACAGGCCCGAGCCGATTCCTTCCCGAGGCCGCCGGGATCTTTCGCTTTCGCAACCTCCGGGAAGCCGCGCGTTGCCTCGAACAAGTGGCGGCCGACTACGAGCGACAGTGCCGTCTGGCTCGCGCGCTCGCGGAAGAGCACTTTGATGCGCGAAAGGTGGTTGGACGTCTCCTTGAGCGGGCGTTGGGATGAGACCTCAATGAATCGGAGATAGCGGCGATGGGGGGCTTTGCAGATGCTCAACCAGGAGAGCAGGTACTCGCGATTCTCGGCTTCCACAAGATTGGAGGGCCACCGCCCGGCTGTGTGGACACCTGGTTCTATGTCTCGGAAGCGATGTTCAGCGGCTTACTGAGCCGGCTCCAGGACAACGCCTGGCACGTGATCGACCTGCAGACCTTTCTCGTGGGCCTTGCAGCGCCCGCGAGTTTGCCCAGGCGATCGGCGCTACTGACCTTTGATGACGGCTACCAGTCGATGCGGCACGTCGTCCTTCCGTGGCTGCACCGATTTGGTTATCCGGGCGTGCTCTTCGTGCCGACCGACTTCATCGGGAAGAGCAACGAGTTTGATGCTGGCGTTGAGCCGCCGGAAGCCATTTGTGCTTGGGACGATCTGCGAGAACTGGAGCGTCAGGGCGTTTCGGTCCAGTCACACGGGGCGTCGCACCGGAGGTTTTCCGAACTTGCTTCGGCCGAGCTTGAGGAAGAGCTGCGCCGCTCCAAAGCCACGCTCGAGGCCGGACTGGGGAAGCCCGTTGAAGTGATCGCCTATCCATTTGGTGATGGCGGCGTTAACCAGCAGGCAGTCGACAGAGCGCTCGAGCGCACCGGCTACCGGGCGGCGTGCCTGTACGGCGGTGGTCCGAATCGCTTGCCGGTTGCCAATCCGTATCGTTTAGCCCGCCTCGCCATCGGGCCCGCCACCAACCTTCAAGCGGTGCTGGAGCGGAAATGAATTCGGGCTGGGTAACGTTGTGGGAAATGACACCTGCGCAAGGGAGAGAGTGAGGATGCAGCTTATGGGCTTCTTTGGCCAGCGAGCGCTGGCACTGTTGATGATGACTCTGATCGTCTTATCCCTGGTGATCTTGCCGGTCTTGGCTGCCGATCAGGAGATCAACCGTCTACTCCGGAGCCCTATAGGCAAGGACTGGGTGACCAACGGCGGCAATCTGACCAATCAGCGCTATTCCACCCTGAAGCAGATCGACGCTTCAAACGTTATGCAACTCAAAGGGGCTTGGATGACCCGCCTCAAAGGCTCTGGGTTCAGTGCCAAGCACTCCTTGGAGGCATCGCCGTTGGTCAAGAATGGCGTCATGTACGTCATCACGGGCAACAACGATGTCTTCGCCCTCGATGCCAAAACCGGAGCAATTCTCTGGGAGTACTGGTCCGATATTGACAAGAAGATCTCGGCCCTCTGCTGCGGCTGGGTCAATCGGGGGCTGGCCATGGGCGAGGGATTGCTCTTTTCCGGTCAGCTCGACGCCACCGTCGTCGCCCTGGACATGAAGACGGGCAAGGTGGTGTGGAAGACGCCTATCGACAAGTGGGAGAACGGCTACACCATCACCAGCGCTCCGCTCTATTACGACGGCCTTGTCTACACCGGCATTTCCGGCGGCGAGTACGGGGTGCGGGGTCGCCTCACCGCCCTGGACGCGAAGACCGGTGCCATTCTGTGGCGATGGTATACACTCCCGGCCCCTGGCGAGTTCGGCAGTGACACCTGGCCGCCCGGCACCGATCATGCGATGCGCGGTGGGGCGACCGTATGGAACACGCCGGCCCTCGATCCGGACCTCGGGCTTCTCTACTTCGTGACGGGCAACTGTGGACCGAATCATGACGGATCGATGCGTGAGGGTGACAACCTGTTCTGTGCCTCGATGGTGGCCTTGAAGGCGAAGACTGGCGAATACGTTTGGCACTTCCAACAGGTGCACCACGACATCTGGAACTATGATGCCTCGAGCCCGATGGTCCTCTTCGACACCGTGATCAACGGCCAGCCGCGCAAGGGCGTTGCCGAAGCCGGCCACACCGGGTGGGTGTATATCCTCGACCGCACGAATGGCAAGCCGTTGATTGGCATTGAGGAGCGCCCGGTGCCCCAAGAGCCACGCCAGAAGACTGCCAAGACGCAACCATTCCCACTCGGGGATGCGACCGTGCCCCAGTGCGCCGACCTACTCCCGGGCTTCGAGAATGCCGGGTGTATCTTCGCGCCCTTCTGGGAAACCCCGGTGCTGATACAGCCGTCGGGGGACGGTGGCACGAACTGGTCGCCGGTGCCGTACAGCCCCGACACGGGATATTTCTACGTGTCCGGCACAGTGCGCACCAGCGCTTATGTGCGGAGCGGCAAACGGGAGTTCGTGCAGGGGAAGAGCTATGGCCGCGGGAGTCAGGTGACGCCGGTTGGCTCAAGCATGAGCGGTACCTTCACCGCGATCGACAGCACGACGAACAAAATCGTCTGGCAGCACAAGACGCCGTATCGCCTCGGGGGAGGGGCGACCGTAACGGCCGGTGGGCTCGTCTTTCGGGGCGAGCCGGATGGCAACTTCCTCGCGCTCGATGCCAAGACGGGTCAGGAGCTATGGCGGTTCCAGACCGGCTTTGGGGCTGACGCGCCGCCCGTTGTCTATGAGGTAGACGGCGAGCAATACGTCGCGATCGCCACAGGTGGCAACAGACTCCAGGGCAGCGCATACGGCGACGCGGTGTGGGCCTTCTCCTTGAAGGGGCAATTGAGTGCCCTCTGGCCGCCTCCTTTACCATCGACCATTGGTGGGCCCTCCGGGTTGCCACAACGATGGCCGGCGGTCTTGATGGCATCGAAACCAATCGCGACAGGCGTCGTGACGATCAAGATCGGCGACAACAACGAGGAATTCAATTACTCGCCAGCCCGCGTCCGGATCAGGGCGGGAACCACGATAACGTTTACTAATCTCGGCAAGCTCAATCACGATGCCACCGCATACGCGAGGCGCGAGTGGGATACCGGCGATCTGGCCACCGGGGAGTCCAAGGCCATCACCTTCACGCAGCCGGGTGTCTATTACTATCTCTGTACGCCCCACCCCTGGATGTACGGGGAAGTCGTTGTGGAATAGCGCATGGCCTCGGTGGCGTGCGCTATAAGACCGAAGCAGCTTTCAATCGAGGCGCGCGGACTCACGTGCAGCGGACCACCCTGGACAAATGCCGATTGAGGTCATTCGTGTGAATCTCGCGGACCATCCTGCCGTGAGAGCTTGGCGGAGGCTTGGAGGGGGTCAAACCGAACCCGACAGCATCGAGATCTTGAAAGAGGTGCGCGACAAACGGTGCGACGTAGACTCGTTCCAATCGGAGGGGACGCGCGGCTACAGCGTCTTGGAACTGCCCCACAGTCGTTCGGCGGTCTACCGCCTGGTCGGTGCCGGACCCGGGGGCAGCGCGGTAATCGCGAAGCGATGCTACCACAAGCACAGTGAGTCCGCGGCGACCGAACACATCATCTACGAACGGGTTCTTCCGCGACTGCCTATTAGCGCTCTTCACTATTACGGCTTAGTCGACGACGACAGCGACTGCCGCTGGCTGTTCCTGGAAGATGCTGGCGACGAGAGCTATGCATCGGAGATCGGAGAGCATCGCGCGCTTGCAGGACGCTGGCTCGGCGCCATGAACACATCGGCCCAGCCCCTTGCCGTCGGGGAAGACCTCCCCGACCGAGGTGCGGCTTTCTATCTCGAGGGACTGCGCCGGGCACGTGCCATGATCATCAAAATCCTCGGCCATCCAGCGGCTCGTGCTGACGACCGGCGACGGATCCTCGAAGAACTTGTCGGCCACTGCGATCGACTGGGAACGCTTTGGCCTTCTATCGAGCGGTTCTGTGAGCGCCTACCACGGACTCTCGTCCATGGCGATCTCGTGTCGAAAAACGTACGTATTCGAGCCGAGCAGACCGGACAGAGCCTCCTGGTCATGGATTGGGAAACTGCAGGCTGGGGGATTCCGGCCGCCGATCTCGCGCAATTCCCACTTGAGCGAAGTCAGTACATCTCATTGAGCCTCGATCTTGAGGCGTATTGGACGGTCGTGCAGCCTTGGTGGCCGAGCGTCGGCTTACCGGACCTGCGACGACTGGCCGAGTTGGGGAAAGCCTTCCGATTGATCGTCGCCCTTGCATGGACGAATGAAGGTTTCCATGCGCACACGGTGGAGTGGTACATGACCGATATGAGCTGGTATGAGCGGGCACTGCGTGATTGGTTGCGAACGACAGATTGCCAGGCCTTCTGAACGGACCCGGGACGGATATGTCGCCAGGGTTTCCGAGACCCATATTTGTGATCCGCTACCGTCGCCCGGCGGCTCGATCCAGCTGGGCGAGCGCGATTCGGTAGTCGGCGAGCGCCTGCGCCTCCGTGTTCGAAGCCTGGGTCAGAGCCAGCTGGGCGTCCGTCAGCTCTAGGATCGTGCCGACGCCGACGTCGAAGCGCCCCTGGGCCAGCCGGAAGTTTTCCTGGGCGGAGGCGATGAGGACGCGGGCCGCCTGGATCCGCTCCTGGGCCGCCTCGACAGCGATCTGCGCCTGCTCGAGATTCTGGATGAGCGTCAGCTCCGCGACCCTGACCCGAGCGCTCGCCGCGCCCAGGTTCGCCTTCGCTTCCTCGTAAGCCGCGATCAAGTTGCCTCCGTCGAAGATGTTCCAGCTGAACACGAGCCCGAGCGACCAGTTGGGGTTCAGCTCGAGCTGGGACCCGCCGTAGGCGCCCGTTCCGCTGACGTTGGGCAGGAAGTTGCGCGATGCCACCTGAACCCGCGCCTCCGCGGCCGAGCTCTGCAGCCTCGCCTGACGGTACTCCGGGCTCTGTCGAAGCGCCTCGGCTCGCAGCGCGGCCCGGTCGATCGTGGTCGGCTCGTATTCGAGATTGTCCTTGATGTCTGTCTGCGTGCTCGCGTCCACCGCCATCGCCGTGTTGAGCGCGACCCGTGCGGTGCGGAGCGCGTTGCGCGCGTTGATCAGGTCGACCTTGGCGTTGGCCACGTCGACCTCGGCGCGGACGACCGTGGACTGGGGCTGGGTGCCGACGTCGAAGAAGCCCTTCGCCGACGAGAGGTTGAGCTCGGCGCGCTCCAGCGCCTGTTCCTGCACCCTGATCAGGCGCTGGGCCAGGAGGATGTTCGCGTACGCCTCCTTCACCGTAAGCGCGATCAGCTGGCGCTGGAGCTCGACGCCCTCGGCCGACACCTCCGCGAGCTTGCGAGCCACCTGCGTGGCCGCGAGGGTCTTGCCG
The DNA here is from genome assembly GCA_003220495.1 of Candidatus Rokuibacteriota bacterium. Lineage (GTDB taxonomy): Bacteria > Methylomirabilota > Methylomirabilia > Rokubacteriales > CSP1-6 > AR31. The sequence continues at coordinate 9,967 of QHSP01000001.1, forward strand.
AAGTCGAACAGCAGCTGCGACAGCTGGACCTGCGCCAGAAAGGTATCGGCCGGCTGGCGGCTGACGGCCACCGTGACGGTTCGGCCCGTGGTCGTCGACGTCGAGGGCACGGTGCTGCTGCTCCTGGTCGCCGACGCCGAGCCCGAGAGCTGGGGAAGAAGCGGCGCGAACGCCTCGCGCACTCGCGCGCGGGCGGCGGCATAGTCGTACAGCGTGGCCTGGATCGACGGCTGGGCCTCGAGCGCGATCGCGATGCACTCGTCGATCGTGAGGACGCGCCCGACCGCTCTCTCCGCCGGCGGGACGGGAGCCTGCGCGAACGCGACCGCGGGCAGGCTCGAGACGAGGAGGAGCGCAAGAACCGGGGCTCGCAGGATTGTCATTCGAATCCTCCATGGGCGAATTCGACGGTTCGTCACGAATCCCACACTGACCGCGTGTGAAGACCGCACTGAGCACACTCGATGCGCGTCCGAACGAGGAGAGCAACCTGCGTTGCGGAGCCGCGCGGCGCGGATAGAAGCTGCCGTGCTAGTCCACGGGCTCTCCAGTTCGGAGCCGCTCGAGGATCTCAATCGTCTAACCGACGAGCGGGACGCGCATCGGCGCGTCGGGATACTGTGCCGCCCCCCGAGGGGATAGTAAGGTAGCACCCGCTGGCCGATCGTGGCTCATGAGCTCACTGGGCGATCGTCTCGCTCCTCGGACCGCTCGAAATCAGGGGCGACCGATAATCGAGCGCGGAATAGCGGCGCCGTGGGTTATACCGGCCTTCGGGGAACTCGAAGACCGCGAGCCGGGCTTCCGTGCTCCACCGCCCGAGCGGGCGCTTCGCAAACGGCACCAGGGCAAGAGAGACCGCGACGGACACGAGCACGACGCCCGAGGCGAGCTGCGCTCGCCTCGCCCCGGAGGCAGGGGGGAGAGGAAGACCCCGCGCTGGGCACTTAGCTGGGTTTCGCCATGTGGATTTTGCGTCGCAGCGACACTCATCGCAGACGCTGCAGCAGCTTCAGTGCCAAGCAACTCCAATCCGTGAAATTACGGGGTTGACGCACCGCGAGCCGCAGTCATCTGCGAGCGGTTGTCAGAATTGACGCAGCGGGTGACTCCACGAACCGTGGCCGAGCGGGCTACCGTCGATCCGCGGCTCCAGACGGGCAAATGCGGGCCGGCTGCGTTACTGCGGCCGCGCAGTTCCACATGGCGAGCTGTAGGCCGCTGACCTGACCGAGCCCTATCAACCTTCGGTTCCTGCTGATGTGGCGCGGCTCGACTACTATGGACGCTCCCACAGATCGATTCGAGCGCCGGAGGCGACACCCGGAGGTTGCCCGAGGTCGCTCGCTCCGTACGTCGCACGTGGGATGCCCTGCGGCCGCGCGTCATGACTCGTGGCGGTCGCACGGCCGCGTCGCGATTCGACATGTTGGTCGCGGAACTGGAGGCGGCTCGCTCGGTGGAAGCCTATAGCCGATTGGCGGCGACGTTTCTCGAGGAGGTAGCTCGTCTCGAAAGGGTCATTCAGTGAGGATGGTGGTTATCGTGGGCCTTGCTTTTCTCTTCCTTGGCTAGAAACTCTTCGAGGATCTTCAGACGTCGTGGGAGGAACGCGTTCAGCAGAGCCGGTGAGATCACGAACCGTGTCACGCCGTCGACGACTTCGGTGGCCCGCTCGCTCACGTGTGTGAATCCTAGTGACGTCGGCCAGACGAGGCCGCCGCCCACGGCAACCCCGTTGTTCAGCCGATGGCAGCCGGCGCAGGACAGAGCCTGAGCACGCAGGACGATCTGATCGGGGGTGAGAGAGCTCCCGATGTTGGTAAGGGTCTCCTGAATGGCCAGGCGCAGAGCGCTGCCTCCGTCGCCGAACTGCACAAGGTAGCGGCTCTCGTTGCTGCCGGACGCCTGACCCTGCCCGCTGTTGAAGACGTCCGGTACTTTCATGTCGATGTCGTTCAGATCGGCGGCGGCCAGCGCCGAAACCTGACTCGGAAAGAAATCCTGAAACGCGGACGCGGCCGGGTGGTCTGGCGTGGCCGCGAATAGCGGCCCGAAGGGGTTGAGCTTGTTCGTAGCGGGGACGACGGTCAACGCCCGACAGCCCTGGGCGTCGCATTGCTTCAGCAGCTTGAACTCTCGAAGTGACCACGCGAACGAAGGCGCGTTGACGAACTGGTTAGTCCGGATTTGACCTGTCCCCATCGGTCCGGCGCCAAGGTGATCCGCATGGATCACTGGATCGTTGCCGTGGAGCCCGGTGAAATAGAAGCGCTCGAGCATGGCCGCGCGGCGTTCGAGGTCGTCCTCGCGACTCAGCCCGGCCCAGAACCGGGCGATCTTCTGGCATCCCTTCAGTCCTTTCTGCGGCTGGCGATTGGGCAACAGCGACTCGAAGATCACCAGGTTCCGTTGGGCGGCATTGAGGATCCCTGAGCGCTTGGCGAAGACGATCCGGTACTCGCCACAGTGTGCGCCGTCGGACGGAGCCAGGTCGAAGCGGTTGAACAGCCCGACCGGAACATAGCCGTCGGGGTTGTTCTCGACGTCGGTGAAAGGATCGACGACGGCCTGAGCACCCTCTGACGGCGCGGGGCGGCACGTGTACGGGAACGAGTTCAGTGCCGGGTTGCCGAGATCGTCGAGGTAATCGTCGCAGTGAAGGCCATCGCCCGGTCCGGGGTTCTGCGTGTTCCACCACTGCTGATGTAAGCCGAGCGCCGTCAGTCCGGGAACTCCGCTGCTGGCCACGATCTGCTCCAGCACCTTCTGGTAGGTGAACTTGGCGAGAATCGGCTGTTCAGTTACAACAAGCGATCGCCGCGGATCGATAGCGATCGCCTGATCAGGAGCCGAGTTTGCACGCGCGACGTGATCGTTCGCGAGATGGCTGGATGCCAAGACGAGCAAGCCGAACAGCGCCGACACGATCCAGGTCCTCAATGCTATGTCTCGCATCGTTCAGATGATCTCCTTGTGCAGGCCTTCCCGTCACCTCAACCTCCTTTGTCTCGGGTCAATACTGACGTGACAGTGCGGACAAGTCGCTTGGGGGAATCGCGGATCCCGATTGTAGAAAACCCCTGAAAAAACAGAATGGCCCTCATCTTGCTCCACGCCGTGCCCGGCCAACGCGGTCGACCAGCAGTTCAGGTCTGCTAGCGTCTGCTAGACTCCCGGCCCGCTGATTTGCGAGCTCCTGACCGCTCTAGCGCTGCGTTTGAAATGCTAAACCGTGTTGATAGCTAGAGTTGATAGCTAGAATTGACCCGGGGATCGAACTGCATCAAGCGGCTCGCGAGAGAATCTCGATCGTCGCTCGCCAGAACCAGTTCTCTGTAGCGTTGAGCAATCTCCCGGAACAGATCAGGCTGCTCAGCGTACAAAAGAACTTTCAATAATCCCCGCTCGAACGCAGTTGCCGACAAGTCCCTGCATTGACTCAAGGACTTCTGTGGCCATTACGACCCGTCTCCAACATCTTGCCGTGGTAGGGTAAAAGGTCTGCTCGCACAATCTGGGCCGAGGGTACGCGCCCTCCATCCCTCCGCCCTCCGCCACCAAATCGCCGGGTTCCACATGTCAGAACAGCGTCAGCCTTCGCCTGGCGTATGGACGCGAGTGACGAGCACGTGACACTTGCACGCTACGCGTATTCAGGTTGCGTTCAGCGCAGAGGGTCGAGTCCCCACGATTCCCAACTACTTAGAGGCGTTCCGACCTGAACGATGGCTGTTGGCTTCCCATGTGCAGTCATTCACGATCATGCGGCGGCGACGGAGTCTCGGTCTGGCACTGGCCGTTGTCCTCATCGCGAGCGGGTGCAATCCAGACGGTCAAGACGCATCGCGCTCGGAGCCTAGCTCGGCCCAGGCGTCGTCGTCGGCCACGTCCTCGGGCACGCCCCCGGCCATGTCTTCGGGCACGCCGCCGGCCGGTTCCTCTGGCAGCGCCGGAATCCTCGATGCGTCCTGGGGTGCGCCCACCACGAATGACGACGGAAGCCCCCTGACCGATCTGGCGTTCTATCGTCTCTACTTCGGCACTGCGAGCACACCGTGTTCGGGATCGGCCTTTTTTCAGGTCCCGTCGCCGACAGCCAGCCCGCAGATCAACGACACCATAACGTACGGGGTGACGGGACTTTTAGCCGGTGCCCGGTATTTTGCCGCGATCACAGCGGTGGATTCGAGCGGCCACGAGAGCGCCTGTTCGCCCGTGGCGAGTGCCATCGCGCGGAGCGCTGGCGGGTCGGCCGCCTGGCTGGTCGGCAGTATCGCCAACATCGGGGCATACGGAGGCAGCCCCGTGGCGATTCAGGGGCCGGTCTCGACCCTGACGGGACTGACGGCGGATTTGGGGCCGCAGCTGCCGGGCGCGACCGTCACGTTCACGGCGACCGCAGCCGGGGGCACGGCGCCGTATCAGTTCAAGTGGTGGCTCTGGGACGGTGCGACCTGGACCGTGCTGGAGGACTGGTCCACCGGCAACACCTTCGCCTGGACACCGAGCACACACAATCCGAACTTCGCCGTCGGGGTCTGGGTCCGGAGCGCTGGCAATACCGCCGACCAGCCCGACGGCTACCCCGCCAACGCAGGGGCGTCGGGAGCCATCCCCTTCGCGATTTAACTAGAGCAGTTCGGACCGTGCGCCGGCTAATCACTGATGATCTCGTCCGCCCGTACCAGGATCGACTGAGGAATTGTCAAACCAAGCGCCTTCGCAGTTTTCAGGTTGATCACGAGCTCGAACTTTGTTGGTTGCTCGATCGGGAGGTCCACGTACACCGCAGATCGCTGAGAAGGCCCTGTCGAAGTTCTCCGCCACGGCGCGCGCTCGACGCGAGGATGATGGGCGGGGCCTGTTGCGATTGCACGTTTGTGAAGTAGACTAACCCCGGACTGGACCCACGCATCAAGGCCTCTCCTGCCAAGAGGGCGATGCCCGCAGGGGCGTGGTTCATCGTCCAGTCCATTTGTCGCCTGACTCGCAAGGCGACGCAGGCGCGGTGGGTGAAGGCGCGCGCGAGGAAGACATGAGCAAGGCGCTGAACATCTTCGGTCTACTCCTGAACCTTCCCGGTGTCGTACTCCTGTTCTTGTTCGGGATGCCCTTCCGCATCGCGACCGCCAGCAAGGCACTGACGTGGACCATGTCGAACGTCGATCTCCAGGTCAAGAAACTCGACGACCTCAACAGCGTTCTCAGTTGGATCGGACTCCTCGCGATTGCGCTCGGGACGCTACTGCAAGTCTGGGCGACCTTGGAGCGGCGGTAACTAGCCACCGTTCGTCCTTTCCCTCACGCCAATCGCATGCTCGAGCGCGTGAAGCACGAGGAACGCGTCGCCGCTGATAGGTCAGTCAGGTAAAGACCTGATGCAGACTATGGGGAAAAAACACTATCCTTTCGCATATGCGGCATTCAGCTATGCGGATGGGACGGGGGATACCTCGCACGATGGACGATAGCAGACCCCGCGAGTGGGCGCGCGAAGCGATCCAGAATGGGAAGCTGCCGACGCGCAGCCCTGACAGCATCATGGGTGGTCCCGGGTGCGGTGAGGCATGCGCGCTATGCGGCGAAACACTGCGGCGGACTGAGATGGAGCTCGAGGCTGAGTTCAGGAGCGACGGCGAAGCCCCCGAATCGCACAAATACCATCTCCACCCCAGATGTTTCGCGGCGTGGGAGCTCGAGCGCACACATCGTAACGGACACTTCTCCTTGTAGGAGCTGCCGCGTGGTCGAGACCACCTCGATGATCGTGGCCTCAACCGGTTCTCGCGTCCCTGGGAGCGGTGTCGGCTGCGCTTCGGCGGCGAACGGCAAGACCAATCCGGTGAGAATGGCCGCAAGCGTGAATCGTATCAGCGCTTGGTGTATCCCCTCGCGGTGAGGCATCGCTCGGCAATCAATTGGCGCTGCCCAGGGCGACGAACAAGGGCGGGAATGGCCTCCCGTGCCTCGGCGTCGCACTCGTACGAGTCCTTCTGCCAGTTGCTCTCTTTCGGCGCAACCCAATCAGCGTAAACGAGGCTGATGCCGCCGGTGGTGTAGATGTCGCTGCCTTTGTCGTAGACCGTGACGCCGCAGCCGGCGACCATCGGGACCAAGAGCCAGGACCACCGCTTCATGCCTTGTCTCGCTTCCCAGCCACGACAGTATCGCGAAGCTGAAGAATTGGAGCAGTTCCTCGCGCCCGGCACGTTTTCTCACGGAGGGTTGCGCGGCACGCTCGTCCACGCCGCACGATCGTTTGCGGCGGAGCGTTTCCAACTTCGCCCCCTGCAACCGGTTGGATCGAGGAAGACCGCCGACTTCAGCGGCGCACGAGCGCCCAGCCTGAGGTCTCGAGATCCTTCGCCACGTCGCGACGGCGGCGATCGCCATTCCGGCGATCGATGATCACGTCGATGCGCTCCTTCGCCAGTGCACGCTTCACGTACGTGTAGGTCCTCGATTCATCGCGCGACACGATGAACAGCAGAGCGGCCACCGGCGCCCTGGTCGCGGTCCTATTGGGTCCATCGCGTCCGCCATCCTCTAGCGCGTCGCGCCCTCGGCGCTCAGGCCTTCGTTCAGGACCAGCACCTCGACCCGCCGGTTCTGCTGCCGGCCCGCCGCTGAATCGTTGTCCACGACCGGGAACTTCGGGCCATAGCCTTTGGTCCGGATGCGCTGGGCGGCGACGCCTCGCGCCACCAGCAAGTCACGCACGGCGTCGGCGCGCTGCTGGGAGAGCTTGACGTTGAAATCTTCGTCGCCAATGTTGTCGCTGTGGCCCTCGATCACGACGTTGCGCTTCGGGTAGGTCTTGAGGAAATCCGCCAGCTTGTCGATGCTTCGTTGGGCGCCGGGCCCGACCTGGGCCTTGCCGGGGTCGAACAGCACGTCGCCGACCGTGAGCACCATGCCGCGATCCGTCTGCTGCGCCTTGAGGCTCGCCAGCTCGTTCGCGAGGGCCGTCGCCTTGGCGTGCTCGGCGGCGAGCGCCTTGGCCTCGGCCTCGTCCGTTTGCCGCCGGCCCTGATCGGTTTCGCGCGCTTTCGCCTCGGCATCGTGGGCGCGCGCCTCGGCCACCCGACGCCATTGCTCGGCCTCGCGAGCCTTCGCGTCCGTCTCGATGCGGGCCGCCTTCAGCTCGCGATCGCGCTTCTGGAGAAGCACGTCGGACGTCTCCTTGCGGAGCTGCTCCATGTTCTGCTCGGTTTTGCTGGTGGCGCCCGTCACCGAGGCAAGCAGCGCCTTCTTCTCCGCCAGATAGCCCAGATGAATCTTCTCCTGGCTGTCCTCCGCCTGCTCGGCGGCGCGCAGCGCCTTCTGCGCGTCTCCGAGCCGCAGCTGGGCGTACGCCTGCACGTTGGGATCGGCCTGAGCCTGCTGGTACGCCGCTTGCGCCCGCTCGAGCTGAGCCTTGGCCGCTCGTTGCTGGCTCGACGCGGCGCAGCCCACGACGACACTCAAGACACCCGTGACCGCAACCACCCGCGTGAGTTGAACGGTACGCTGACTCATCGAACACCACCTCCGCGCCGCTCCCGTCACTTCGGCAGGCGCTCGAGCTCCTGACGCAACACCTTGATGTACTGGCCCATCTCGTCCGCAATCGTGTTGGCGCGCTGGTTGGCGGCCAACGCACGCGCGTATTCGCCGTCGAGCGCCGCTTGCTCCGCGTCGCGGATCGCCCGGTCATGGTTTCCCTTGGCCATCGCCGCCTGGGCGGCCGTGAGCTTGTCCTGCGCCGCCCTGAGCTCGACCGGCGCGCTGGTGGCCGCGCCCACCTGCTGGGCCTCCTCGACCGCGCGCTCCGCGTGCGACACCTTCGCGCTGGCGAGCGGCCCGTGGCTGGCGCATCCGGCGACCGACAGCGCTGCGAGCGCGAAACAGACAACACGACCGCGAAAGAACTGTCGCGTTTGGTCGTCCACGCTGACCTCCTCCATTCTCGAGGATCCATCGATCACGATGCCAGCGCCATGAGGGTTTGCCCGGCGCACGCAGCAGGTATTTCCCTGGTCGCGTGACGATTTCGTCGCTTCCGCGCTTGTCAATGTCAGGATCAGGGGTGAGACTCATTTAGCAGGGGTGAGACTCATTTAGAATGACGACGCGGCGAGTCCCGTCGGAGCGACGAGCGGCTGCTCTCGCCGAGATGAGCGCGCTGCTCAGTTCCTCGCTCGACTACGAGAGGACTCTTCCGCGCTTGGTCCGCCTGGCGGTCCCGGCGCTCGGCGATCTCTGCGCGATCGACCTTCTGCATGACGAGTCCGGGCTCCACCGTGTCGCGTGCGCGCACGTCGACGCGGCCCGGGAACCGCTCGTCCACGAGATCGGCACCAAGCACGCCGGCGATTCGACGGGGGGGCAGGGGGTCTCCGCCGTCATTCGCACGCGTCGACCAGTGCTCGTGGCCCGCGCCACCGAGGCCGATCTTCGCGCCGCCGCGCAGAATGCCGAGCAGCTCGCGCTGTTCCGCCAGCTCGGACCGAAGTCCTGGATCGTGACGCCGCTCGTCGCACACGATCGTGTCCTCGGCGCGATGACGCTCGCGCTCACCGAATCGGGCCGCCGCTACGGTCCGATGGACCTCGCCTCTGCAACGGTCGTCGCGAGCCACGCCGCGACGATGATCGAGAACGCGCGGCTCTATCGCGACGCCCAGGCGGCGCGCCGCGCGGCCGAAGCGGCGAACCGCACGAAGGACGAATTCCTCTCGACGCTCTCGCACGAGCTGCGCAACCCGCTCAACGCCGTGTACGGGTGGGCGACACTGATCGAGCGCGGTCAGCTCGGTGAAGCGCAGACTCGGCGAGCGGTCCAGATCATCGTCCGGAACGTCAGGGCGCAGATCCGCCTCGTCGACGACCTGCTCGACATGTCGAAGATCGTGAATGGCCGGATGCGGCTCGCCGTGCAGCCCGTCGATCTCGGCGAGCTCATCGACGACGCGCTGGAAGCGGTCCGTCACGCGGCCGAGGCGAAGGGCATTCGGCTCCACTCGGTGCTGGAGGCGCCGGGCCTGCTGGTCAGCGGCGACGCCGGCCGGCTGCAGCAGGTCGTCTGGAACCTGCTGGACAACGCCGTCAAGTTCACCCCGAAGGATGGGCGAGTCCAGGTCCAGCTCCAGCGCGTTCGGTCGCACGTCGAGATCGTCGTCAGCGACACCGGGCAGGGCATCGCGGCCGACGTGCTGCCCTATGTCTTCGACCGACTGCGTCAGGGCGAGAGCGGGAGCACACGCGGCCAGGGAGGGCTGGGAATCGGCCTCGCGCTGGTCCGGCACTTCGTCGAGCTGCACGGCGGCAGCGTGTACGCGGAGAGCGCCGGTGAAGAACACGGCGCAACGTTCGTGGTGAAGCTGCCCCTGATGCTCGCGGACCTGCGCGAGGGAGCCATTGCACGCCCGCAAGGCCAGACGCCCGATGTCACGTCGCTGGCGGGGGCTCGCATCGTGGTCGTGGACGACGATCCGATTGCCGTCGAGCTGATCAAGGAGGTCCTCGTCCGGGCCGGCGGCGAGGTCATCGAATGTCGAACGCCCGACGAGGCCCTGCGCGAGGTCGCCCAACGGCGACCCGACGTGCTCGTCTCCGACATCGAGATGCCCGGGCAGGACGGCTATTCGCTCATACGAAAGGTGCGGTCCCTGGACCCCGAGCACGGCGGCAAGATGCCCGCCGTCGCGTTGACCGCTTTCGGCCGGCCGGAGGACAGGATCCGGAGCCTGAAAGCCGGATTCAACATCCACCTCACCAAGCCGGTCGATCCGGCCGAGCTGACCGTCATCGTCGCGAGCGTGATCGGGCGCACCGGATGACCCGGCGCCCCGCGCGGAGCGCGGCTAGACTTTGTCCTCTCGACACGATAGGCTTCGAGCGATTTTCATCACGGCTCCCAGCGGCTCGGTGATCCGGGTCGGCGAGCCCTCGACGAGGTTGGAGACGGGATGGGTCGAGGCAGCACGGGGAACAGCGATCCGCCCCCGGTGCTCGAGGGCGGGCGCAAGCCCACGGTCGCCGTGTTCAACTCGAGCCAGGATACCGTCGAGCTCTTGCGCACGGCGCTCGAGGCGGAAGGCTTCCAGACGGTCGTGGGTCACATCCCGGACGTGAAGAAGGGTGAGCTCGACCTGGTCGACTTCATCAAACACCACATGCCCGCGGTGATCGTCTACGACATCTCGCCGCCCTACGACGCGAACTGGCGATTCCTGCGGCTCGTACGCAGCGCGGAGCCGCTGCAGCGGCGCGAGTTCGTGCTGACCACGACCAACAAGCCGGCGCTCGAGCAGCTGGTCGGCGACACCGAAGCGCTCGAGATCATCGGCAAGCCGTACGACCTTCGGCGTGTCATCGACGCCGTCCGCGCCGCGCTGGCCCGGCTCGCGTAGCGCGGCCGCTCTCCTACCCTCGATCCCGCGCGCCGGATTCCGCCGCCGAGCCTCGCCATGCCTGGAAGGCGAGGCCCTGGATCAGGGACACGCCGAGCCAGACGACATCGTCGGTGGCATAGGCCGACACGAACGTCCCCGTCAGGCTGCGGACGGCCAGCACGATCAGAACGGAGGTCGTCAGGTTTGCGGCCAGGAAGATCAGAGTCATCCCGACGGATTCGAGCATCTTGCCGACGGCGGCTCCGAGGCGGGTGCTCGACAGCCCGAGCGCCCTGGCGCCGACGAAGTAGGCACCGATGGACGTCAGCCCCGCCAACGCCGCGATGAACGTCGACTCCATAGCTTCCTCCCAGCGCTAGATGTACCCGGCGACCCGGTAGTAAAGCCAGCCGAGGCATTCCTTGACCAGCACTCGCATCAACGCCAGGCGCGACTCGGGCTCGTCGGCTTCGACGAGTGAATCCGAAGGAGCCGTGTGGACCTCGAACCCTGCGCGCTCGAACAGCGGGCGCGCTCGCGGCAAGTGCCCGGCGTTGGTCACGAGGAGCACCGTCCGCGCGCCGCGCGACTGAAGGAGCGCCTTCACGAGAAAGGCTTCCTCCCGGGTCGTCCGCGCCCTCGCTTCGGTGAGGATCGCGTCCGGGGGAACCCCGCGCAGGCGCGCCTGCTCCGCTCGAACGTCGGCTTCGGTCGGCCCGCCGCCCGTCGCCCCGCCCAGCAGGACCAGCACGGGCGCCAGGCCGCGCCGGTACAGATCGATGCCTCGGTTGGTTCGCCGCAAAGATTCGAGACTCAGTAAGCCGGACGGCGAGACCCATCCGCCGAGCACCACGATGGCGTCGGATGGCACGAGTTGCGGCGGATTGGCCAACCACTGATTTGCGCGAGGGGCGAGCGGGCTGAACGCGGTCACCAGAAAGAAGACGACTCCGACGAGACCGATCAGGCGGCACACGCGGTTGCCCCAACGACCACTCGGGCTCACGCCCCTAGTGTCTGTCGGCTTCGACGCGAGACCAAGAAATCGCATCGCCGTCAGTCGAGCGGCCGCCGAATCGCGAACGTCTCACTCTTCGACCTGCAGGACGTAGCCGGCGCCGCGCACGGTGTGCAGCAAACGCCGCTCGCGGTTCCGGTCGATCTTCCGCCGCAGGTGGCCGACGTACACGTCGATGACGTTGCTCTCGGCGTCGAACGCCAGCCCCCACACGTGCTGCCCGATCATTTGCCGGCTGAGCACACGGCCGGCGTTGTGCAGGAAGTACTCGAGAAGCGCGTATTGCCGGGCAGTGAGCTCGATCAGCCGATCACCGCGCGTGACGCGCCGGGTCGCGGGATCCACCGTGAGATCGTCCATCCGGAGGACGGGTATCCGGTCGACGTCCCGCCGTCGCAGCAAGGCACGCACGCGGGCCAGGAACTCCTCGAAGGCGAACGGCTTGGTCAGGTAGTCGTCGGCGCCGAGATCCAGACCGGCCACCCTATCGGTGATGCTGTCGCGCGCAGTCAGCATGAGCACGGGTACGGGTAGCTTGCGAGCCCGCAGGGCTTTCAACACGCCGAATCCGTCCCGGCCCGGCAGCATGACGTCCAGGATGATCAGGTCGTACCCGCGCTCGCCGAGCGCGAGCTTCAGTGCTTCGGCGCCGTCCGGCGCGATCTCGACGGTGTGGCCCTCCTCGCACAGGCCCTGCCGGACGAACCGCGCCACCTTTCGATCGTCTTCGACGACCAGGATTCTCACGCCGCTCCTCCGAACCGCTCGATTGCCGCTCCCCGGCCTTCGGCCGCCGGCGCGGCCGCCGATCCTGAGACGTTTCTCATGTGCCTCTCATGCGTCCGTCATGGTGCGCGTTCATCGTCGAGCCAGAAGCAGTCCAATCCGATCGTGGAGAGGGACCCATGTGGCTCGACCGCTATTCCGCCGTGTGCCAGGAATGCCCCGACCTCGTGGCCGTTTACGAAGCGCCCGACAGCCGGATCGCGCTGCTGCTCCGCCAGACCCTGGTGCCGCTGCCCGTGGAGTTCGCCAGCCTGCGCCGAGCGACCCGGAGCGCCGCGCGCGCGGCCTCCAGCAAGCTCCGAGCGGCCGGCTTTCGCGGCGGCTTCATGGTCCTGCAGTGGCAGCCCCTCGCCACGGTGGCCGCCGTCATGCGCGACTGGCCGTGCCGATACGCCGCCGACGCCGCGCGGCGCGCCCAGCTCGCGGCCGTCGCCGAGCGCTACGCCGCCGACGAGCGCTATCTCGCGAATCAGGCGCAGTCGCGCCGCCGGGCTGCTCCGCGGCCGGTCGGGTCGCTGCCGCCCTTCGCGACGGCGGCCGAGCTCCACGGGCTTCAATCCTGGTACGACGCCATGGCGCCGTCCTGGCTCGGCATCGAACCGCTCCTCCGCCGGGGGCTGGTCTTGAAAGCGCACCGATGGGTCGCCGAGCACATCCTGATTCCGGCCGCCGACGGGCGGACGGCGCCGTTCGAGATCCGCGAGACGATCACTCGGCTCGGGTTCGCGCTCATCGAGATGATTCCTCCGGACGACCGGGCGGTCTGGAGCGTGTGGGTCGGCCTCGTCGTCGGCGACCTCGAACGAGCGATGCGTCGTCCGAGCGCCGACTGGAACCAGGCCTGGGCGCGCTGGCTTCTCCTGATCGCCTACAGCGTCCCCATCCCGCGCGAGCGTCCGGCCCCGACGTGGCCCGTCAGGCTCACGTCGCTGGTCGGTGTCGATCCGTATCACATCTGACCGGTAACAAGATCTGATCGGCAACAAGAGAGGGAGGTCGCGGAATGACAGACTGGTGGGCCGAGCTCGAGAACGAGCTGCTGACCTGTGTCGAGGAGATCGGGCTTGCCACACCCGCCGAGGTCGGACGGCGTCTTGGATTCTCCGAGACGTCGGCGGCCTCGCTCCTGGCGATTCTGGTCCGCGAGGGTAAGGTTCGGATGTGTCTCGTCCAGTCGGCGAGCCATGCCGCGCCCGAGTAGGCGGGTAACCTCGCGGTCCGTTGGTAACCGGTCCGCCGACCAGCCGCCCCCGAGCGCCTTGATCAGGAGCACGCTCGCGCCGAGCCGGCGCCCGGTGATTCCGACCGCCGTCTGCTCGCTCGTGAGCGCCGCCGTCTGCGCGACCACGACGTTCAGATAGCTCACGGTGCCCGCGCGGTACTGATTGGTGGTCAGGGTCAGCGAGCGCTCGGCGGCCTGCACTGCTTCGTGCTGCTCGCGCGCCTCGGTTTCGAGGATTCGGAGCGCGGCCAGGTTGTCCTCGACGTCCTGAAACGCGCCGAGCACGGTTTGGCGATAGCCGGCGACGCTCGCGTCGTACGCGGCGCGCGCCTGGGCCGTCTGCGCGCCGCGCAGACCGCCGTCGAGCACGGTCTCCGTGATCGCCGGCCCGACGGAGAAGAAGCGGCTCGGCCACATGAGCCACTTCGCGATGCTGCCGCTCTGGAAGCCGGCCGAGGCGCTCAACGTCACGGTCGGGTAGTACGCGGCCACCGCCACGCCGATCTGGGCGTTGGCGGCGGCGACTCGTCGCTCCGCCGCGGCGACGTCGGGCCGTCGCTCGAGCAGCTCGGACGGCACCCCGACCGGAATGGCGGGCGGCGTGGCCGGCAGCGACGCGAGCGCGATCTCG
>QHSP01000001.1:24007-29780 GCA_003220495.1 Candidatus Rokuibacteriota bacterium
GGACGGCGATCGCGTGCTCGAGCTGAGCGCGCTGCACGCCGAGATCGGTCGCCTGCGCCTGAGTGGTCTTGAGCTGCGTCTCGGCCTGCGCGACATCGGCCGCCGAGACCACGCCGGCGGCGTAGCGGTTCCGCGTGAGCTGGAGCGAGGTCTGGAAGGCGGCGATCGCCGCGTCGAGAAGCCCGCGCTGCGCGTCGACCGTCCGGAGCAGGAAATAATCCTGCGCCAGCTCGCTCTGGAAGAGGAGGCGGCTCGCCTCGAGATCGCCCGCGCTGGCCTGAGCGTTCGCCCGGTTGCCCTCGACGTTGCGCCGGATGCGGCCCCAGACATCGATGTCCCAGGAGACGTCGATCGGCAAGACGAAATCGTTCGAGGCGCCCGGCGGCGGTCCGATCGAGCTCGCCAGGGTCTGCGAAGGCCGAGAGCGCGTGTAGCCGGCTCCGAGCGTGACCGTCGGGAAGAACTGCGAGCGCGCCGCGAGGACGAGCGCGCGCGCCTGCCGGAACTGGGCCTCGGCCACCAGGAGGTTCTGGTTGGAGATGCTGACCTGAGTCTCGAGCGAGCTCAGCAGCGGATCGCCGAAGACTTCCCACCACGGACCACGGATCAGGCCATCGCTCGGCTGCGCGGGCCTCCATTCGACGCCGCCCGCCACCTCCTTGTAGGCGCCGGGCGTCGCCGCCGCCGGGCGCACGTAGTTCGGCCCGACCGAGCAGCCGGCCGCGGTCACGACGAGCGCGGCGAGGACGGCGACGACGGAACGATGCGGGATCATGCGTGCGTCGGATGGGCGATCGCACGCCGAGCGCGGCCGTGCCGGAGGCGCTGCACCGCGAGCCGCAGGCGGTCGAGCTCGAGATAGACGACGGGCGTGGTGTAGAGCGTGAGGAGCTGGCTCACCGCGAGGCCCCCGACGATGGCGATCCCGAGCGGCCGTCGCAGCTCGGAGCCGACACCGGTGCCGAGCGCCAGCGGCAGCGCCCCCAGCAGCGCCGCCATCGTCGTCATCATGATCGGCCGGAAGCGGAGGAGACAGGCCTGATAGATGGCGTCCTCCGAGCTCCGGCCGGCCCCGCGCTCGGCCTCGAGCGCGAAGTCGATCATCATGATCGCGTTCTTTTTCACGATGCCGATCAGGAGAATCACGCCGATGAGCGCGATGACCGAGAGATCCGTGCGGCAGATCAGCAGCGCGAGAATCGCGCCGACGCCCGCCGACGGCAAGGTGGAGAGAATCGTGATCGGATGCACGTAGCTCTCGTAGAGCACCCCGAGCACGATGTAGACGGAGACGAGCGCGGCCACGATCAGCAACGGCTGGTTCGCGAGCGCGGCCTGGAACGCCTGCGCCGTGCCCTGGAAGCTCCCGCGGATGGCGGTGGGCAGCCCGGCGCGCCGGGTGGCGTCCTGGATCGCGGTGACCGCCTCGCCGAGGGCGACGCCGGGCGGCAGGTTGAAGGAGACGGTCACCGACGGGAACTGGCTCTGGTGATTGACGGCGAGCGCGGTGTTCGTCGGCGTGTAGCGCGCGAGCGCCGAGAGCGGAACCATCGCGCCGCCCGAGCCCGGCAGGTAGATGTCGCGGAGCGTCTCGGGACGCTGCCAGTACTTCGGCTCGACCTCCATCACCACGTGGTACTGGTTCAAGAGCGTGTACACGACGGATACCTGTCGCTGGCCGAAGGCGTCGTAGAGCGTGTCGTCGATGCGCTGGGAGGTGATGCCGAAGCGCGAGGCCGTGCTGCGATCGATGACGACGCTCGCCTGCTGCCCGCGATCTTGCTGATCGCTGCCGACGTCGACGACCTGGCGCAGGCCCCGCAGGCGCTGGACGATCCGCGGCGCCCAGGCGTTCAGGTCCGCGATGCTGTCGCCCTGCAACGTGAACTGATACTGCGCGTTGCTCGCCCGCCCCCCGACCCGCAGATCCTGGACGGCCTGCAGATACGTCGGCGCGCCGACGACGCCGGCCAGACGCTGGCGGAGCCGGCCGATCACCTCGTCCGCGCTGAGCTTCCGCTCGGCCAGCGGCTTGAGCGCGATGAACATGCGCGCGGTGTTCGTCGTCGTGCCGCTGCCGCCGCCTCCGCCGCCGGTGAAGCCGATCACGTTCTCCACCGCCGGGTCGCTGCGGATGATCTCCACGATCTGCCCGAGCTTCTCGCGCATCGACTGGAAGGAGATGTCCTGCGCGGCCTGCACCATGCCCGTGATCCGACCCGTGTCCTGCTGCGGGAAGAACCCCTTGGGCACCACGACGAACAGATAGACGTTGACGGCGACCGTGAGCACCGCCACCGCGAGGATCGCGCGCGGGTGTCGCAAGACCCAGGCCAGGGTCCGCGCGTAGAAATTGTGCATCGCCTCGAAGAACCGCTCGCTCGTTCGGTAGAGCCGCCCGTGGCCTCCATCGGCGCGCTGGCCGAGCAGCGTCGCGCACAGCATCGGCGTCGTGGTGAGCGACACCACCAGCGAGATGAGGATCGCCGCCGAGAGGGTCATCGCGAACTCGCGGAAGAGCCGGCCCACGATGCCGCCCATCAGGAGGATCGGGATGAACACCGCGATCAGCGAGATGCTGATCGAGACGACGGTGAAGCCGATCTCGCGGGCGCCGCGCAGCGCCGCCTGCAGCGGCCCGAGGCCGGCTTCGCGGTGGCGCGTGATGTTCTCGAGCACGACGATCGCGTCGTCGACCACGAAGCCGGTGGCGACCGTCAGCGCCATCAGCGAGAGGTTGTCGAGGCTGAACCGCAAGAGGTACATCACGCCGAAGGTGCCCACCAGCGACACCGGCACCGCCACCGCGGGCACGAGCGTCGCGCGGACGCTCCGGAGGAACGCGAAGACCACGAGCGTCACGAGGCCGATCGAGATCAGCAAGGTTCGCTCCACGTCGAAGAGCGAGGCTCGGATGGTCGTCGTCCGGTCCAGCACGACCTTGAGGTCGATCGCCGCGGGGGTCGTCGCCTGCAGCTCCGGCAAAAGCCGGTGAATGCGGTCGACCGTCTCGATGATGTTGGCGCCGGGCTGACGGAAGACGACCAGGAGCACGGCGGGCTTGCCGTCCGACAGCCCGATCGTCCTGACGTCCTCGACCGAGTCCTCGACGTGCGCCACGTCCTCGAGCCGCACCGCCTGGCCGTGCCGGTAGGCGACGATCACCGGCACGTAGTCCGCGGCGCGCAGCATCTGGTCGTTGGCCAGGAGCTGCGAGGTCCGGGTGGCGTCGCTGAGCGAGCCTTTCGGGCGATTCACGTTCGTGGCCGCCAGCACCTGGCGGACGTCTTCGAGCGGGATCCCGTACCGGTTGAGCGCCGCGGGATTGAGCTCCACGCGAACGGACGGCAGCGAGCTGCCGCCGACGATGACCTGCCCGACGCCGCGCACCTGCGCGAGCTTCTGCTGCAGGATGCTCGAGGCGACGTCGTACATCTGCGCGTCGGCCGGGTTCACCTTGCGGTAGCTCGGATTGGTCGGCAGCGCCGCCGGCAGATTCCCGCGGGCGGCGTTGATGGCGGCCTGCACGTCGCGCGCGGCGCCGTCGATGTTCCGGTTGAGGTCGAACTGCAGGACGATCGACGAGGCGCCGAGGAAGCTCGTCGACGTCATCTCGGTCACGCCCGCGATGCGGCCGAACTGGCGCTCGAGCGGCGTGGCGACCGACGTGGCCATCGTCTCGGGGCTGGCGCCGGGCAGGTTCGCCTGGACCGAGATCGTCGGGAAGTCGACCTGCGGCAAGGACGATACCGGCAAGAGCGGATAGGCGAGCGCGCCGGCCAGGAACAGGCCGATCGTGAGGAGCGTCGTCCCGACCGGCCGCCGGATGAAGGGCGCGGAGAAGCTCACGCGGGCTCCGGGCCCAACGCGCCGGGCGCCCGTCGCCGCTGGACACGACGCGCCAGGTCGTCGAAGGCGAGGTAGATGACCGGCGTCGTGTAGAGCGTCAGCACCTGGCTCACGATCAGGCCGCCCACGATCGAGACGCCGAGCGGCCGGCGGAGCTCGGAGCCCACGCCCGTCCCGAGGGCCAGGGGCAGCGCCCCGAGCAGCGCGGCCATCGTCGTCATCATGATCGGCCGGAATCGGAGCAGGCACGCCTGGTAGATCGCCTCGACGGGGGCTTTGCCCGCCTCGCGCTCGGCGTGCAGCGCGAAGTCGATCATCATGATCGCGTTCTTCTTCACGATGCCGATCAGGAGGATCACGCCGATGAGCGCGATCACGCCGAACTCCCTCCGGCACACGAGGAGCGCCAGCAAGGCGCCGACGCCGGCGGAGGGGAGCGTCGAGAGGATCGTGATCGGGTGGATGTAGCTCTCGTAGAGCACACCGAGCACGATGTAGACGGCGACCAGCGCGGCCAGGACGAGCAGGAGCTCGTTGGCCAGCGCCGCGCGGAAGGCCTGCGCCGTCCCCTGGAAGCTGCCCTCGATGCTGGCCGGCAGTCGGAGCCGCTGCGTCGTCGCCTCGATGGCCCGCACCGCGTCGCCGAGCGACGCGCCCGGCGCGAGGTTGAACGAGAGCGTCACCGCCGGAAACTGACCCTGACGGCTGATCGCGATCGGCGCCGTCTTCTCGGTCGAGGTGGTCAGCGTCCCGAGCGGCACGGTGCCGCCGCCCGCGCCGCGCACGTAGAGACTGTCGAGGCCGGAGGCGGTCTGGCGGTAATCGGGCTTGACCTCCAGCACGACGCGGTACTGGTTCACCTGCGTGAACATCGTCGACACCTGGCGCTGGCCGAACGCGTCGTAGAGCGTGTCGTCCACGACCTGAGGCGTGACCCCGAGCCGCGCGGCGGTGCTCCGATCGATCGCGATCGCGGTGCCGAGACCCTGATCTTGTAGATCGGTGCTCACGTCGCGCAGCGCCGGCAGCGCGCGCAGGCTCGCCAGCAGCCGCGGCGCCCAGAGGGCGAGCTCGGCCCCGTCGGGGTCCTCAAGCGTGTACTGGTACTGCGTGCGGCTCACCCGATCCTCGATGGTCAAGTCCTGGACTGGCTGCATGAACAACGTGATGCTCTCGACCTTCGCGAGCGCCGGCTGAAGGCGCCGGATCACGTCGATCGCGGCCAGCCGGCGCTCGCGCAGTGGCTTGAGGCTGATGAGGATCCGGCCACTGTTGAGGGTGACGTTGGTGCCGTCGACGCCGATGAAGGATGAGAGGCTGGCGACGGCCGGATCGTGCAAGATGACCCGGGCCAGCGCCTGCTGACGCTCGGCCATCGCCGCGAACGAGATCGACTGCGGCGCCTCCGAGATGCCCTGGATGACGCCGGTGTCCTGGAGGGGAAAGAAGCCCTTGGGGACCACGACGTAGAGCAGGACGGTGAGCCCGAGCGTCGCCACCGCCACGAGCATGGTCGCCGCGCGCCGCGCGAGCACCCACTGGAGCGTTCGTCCGTAGCGCGCGATCGTACGATCGAACGCGTGCTCCGAGAGGCGGTAGAGGCGGCCCTGGCGCGCCGCCGGCGTGTGGCGGAGCAGCGTGGCGCACATCATTGGCGTCAAGGTGAGGGAGACCACCGCCGAGACGAGGATCGTGACACCCAGGGTCACCGCGAACTCGCGGAAGAGCCGGCCGACGACGTCGCCCATGAACAGGAGCGGGATCAGCACGGCTACCAGCGAGACGGTCAGCGAGAGGATCGTGAAGCCGATCTGCCGGGAGCCCTTCAGCGCGGCCTCGAGTGGCGCGTCGCCCTGCTCGATGTAGCGCGCGATGTTCTCGATCATGACGATGGCGTCGTCGACGACGAATCCGGTCGAGATCG
>QHSP01000001.1:29803-32614 GCA_003220495.1 Candidatus Rokuibacteriota bacterium
AGCGACATGGCGCCGAAGGTGCCGACCAGCGAGAGCGGCACCGCGACGCCCGGGATGACCGTCGCCGCCAGGGTGCGCAGGAAGAGAAAGATCACCATCACCACCAGCGCGACGGCGAGCAGCAGCTCGAACTGGACGTCCGCGACGGACGCGCGGATCGTGACCGTTCGATCGCTCAGGATCCCGAGCTGGACCGCCGGCGGCAGCGAGGCTTGCAGCTGGGGCAGCAGATGCTTGATGCGGTCGACCACTTCGATCACATTGGCGCCCGGCTGGCGCTGGATGTTGAGGATCACCGCCGGCGCCTGGTTCATCCAGGCCGCCTGCTGCACGTTCTCGGCGCCGTCCACCACGTCGGCGACGTCGGACACGCGCACGGGACCGCCGTTCTTGTAGGCGACGATGATCGGCCGGTAGTCCCGGCTCGTCAGCAGCTGGTCGTTGGCGCCGATGACCGACGCGCGGCTCGGCCCGTCGAAGGCGCCTTTGGCCTGGTTCACGTTCGCGGCCGCCAGCGCGGTCCTCAGATCCTCGAGGGTCAAGCGGGCCGCTGACCACCGCTGATGCTGACGAGGCCGACGCCGGGAAGCTCGGCGATCTTCTGGGCCAGCCGTGTGTCGGCGAGATCCTCGACGGTCGGAAGCGGCAGGGTCGTCGACGTCAGCCCGAGCGAGAGAATCGGCGTGTCGGCCGGGTTGACCTTGCTGTAGACGGGCGGGGTCGGCAGGTCGCGCGGAAGCAAGGTGAGCGCCGCGTTGATCGCCGCCTGCACTTCCTGCTCCGCCACGTCGAGGCTCAGGTCGAGGCTGAACTGGAGGGTAATCAGCGAGCTGCCACTGGAGCTGGTCGATGTCATCTGGTTGAGCCCGGGCATCTGGCCGAACTGGCGCTCGAGCGGCGCCGTGACGGACGACGCCATCACGTCCGGGCTGGCGCCGGGATAGAACGTGAGGACCTGGATCGTTGGATAGTCGACCTGCGGGAGCGCCGAAACCGGCAACAGCCGGTACGCGAGGGCGCCGGCGAGAAAGACCGCGGCCATCAAGAGCGTGGTGGCCACCGGACGCAGGATGAACGGGCGTGACGGGTTCACGGCGCTCGCCGCGGAGTGGGGGCGACCCGACTTCCTTCCCGCAGCCGCTCGGCACCGTCGACCACGACCAGCTCGGTCGGCGACACTCCGGACTCGATCGCGGCGCTGTCGCCTTCGGTCACGCCAACCTTCACGAGGCGGACCGTCGCGGAGTGGTCGGGCTTCACCACGTACACGAACGCGCCCTGAGCGCTCTGCTGAATCGCCGCCGTCGGCACGACGGTGGCGCCGCGCTTGACGTCGAGCCGGAGGTGCGCGTTGACGAACTGGCTGGGGAACAAGCGCCCGTCGGCATTCGGGAAGACCGCCTTGAGGCGAACGGTGCCCGTGGTCGGATCGATCTGGTTGTCGACCGTCAGCACGATGCCCGAGGCCAGGCGCTGTTTCTGCTCGCGGTCCCACGCCTCGACGGGCAGCGTCGCGCCGGCGTTGAGCTTCGCGAGCACCGGCGGAAGACTGTCCTCGGGAATCGTGAACACGACCGCGATGGGCTGGAGCTGCGTGATCACGACCAAACCGCTCTGATCGGTGGCATGGACGATGTTCCCGGGGTCGACGAGGCGTAGCCCGAGACGCCCGCCGAGGGGCGCGGTAATACGACAATAGGTGAGCTGGAGCCGGACGTTGTCGATCTGCCCGCGGTCGGTCTCGACGACGCCCTCGTACTGGCGGACGAGCTCGACCTGAGTGTCGAGCTGCTGCTTGGGGGCCGAGTCTTCGGCGACGAGAGTCCGATAACGCTCGAGATCGACGCGCGCGTTGCGGAGCAGCGCCTCGTCGCGCGCCAGCTGACCCTGCGTCTGCGTCAGCTGCACCTGGAACGGACGGGGATCGATCTCCGCGAGCAGGTCACCGGCGTTGACGCGCTGGCCTTCCTGGAACAGCACCTTCGTCAGCTCGCCGTCCACGCGCGTGTGGACGGCCACCGTGTTGAGCGGGGTGACGGAGCCGAGCCCAGCGAGATAGACGGCCACGTCGGACGTCCGCGCCGCCGTCGCCACCACGGGCACCGGCGGCGTCCGGTCGGCCTGCCCCGAGGAGCTCGGGGGCTTCGACTGCGCGTTGCCCAATCCGACGCGGAGGAGGTAGGCGCCCGCCCCGAGCAGCGCCACCACGCCCAGCGCGATCAACCACGGTTTCGCACGCCTCATGATCTTGTGATACCGGTCGCGCTACTCCTCGACCGTAAAGAGTTCGCCAACAAATGTTAAGCGCCCGGCGCCGCGCTTAACACTTCGGCGGCAACCCACTTCACCGAGCGCGTTTTACGAGTAGACAGGGCTGGGGCTGGGGGTAAGCGTCGCGGCGGGATCCGCGTGGCTGTCGGGATCCGCGTGGCTGTCAACGGGCAGGGTCACTTTGACGATGAGTCCGCCGCCGGGCGCGTTGGCGGCTCGCACGGTGCCGCCGTGGAGGCGGATCGTGCGATCGGCGATCGTGAGACCGAGGCCGACGCCGCCGGTGTGACGGTCGCGGGCGTCGCCCACCCGATAGAAGGGCTCGAAGATGTGCGGCAGCAGCTCGTCGGGGACGCCGCTGCCGTGGTCGCGCACGGCGACCACGACGCGCTCCCGCCCATCGGGGCAAATCGCAACCTCCACGGCCGTGTCCTCCGCCGTGTGGCGGACGGCGTTGCGGACGATGTTCTCGACGGCGCTGCGCAGCAAGTCGGGCGCGCCGGTCGCCGTGCATTCGCACATGGCGGTGACGCGGACCGT
>QHSP01000001.1:32644-58727 GCA_003220495.1 Candidatus Rokuibacteriota bacterium
GTCTTCAGCCACGTCACGCACGATCCTCGCCAGATCAACGGGCTCGCGCGCCGGCTCCATCGCCCCGCTCTCGAGCCTGGCCAGCATCAGCAGCTGGCCGATGAGCGCGTTGAGGCGCTCGGCCTCGCGCTCGATCCGGTCGAGCGCCCGGTCGTCGCCCGCCCGCTGGCGGGCCAGGCCGAGGGCGACGTGCAGCCGCGAGAGTGGCGAGCGTAGCTCGTGGGAGATGTCGCGCAACAGCCGCCGCTCGGAGGTCATGAGCGCCTCGATGCGCTCGGCCATCCGATCGAAGTCGTGCGCCAGGTCCGCCAGCTCGTCGCGGCGTCGCCCGACGGCCGGTGCCACGCGCACCGCCAGGTTGCCGCGAGCGAGCTCGTGGGTGGCTGCGCGCAAGGTTGCCAGTGGGCGGGCCACGTATCGCGCGAGCGGGTAGCACACCGCGCCCGCAGTGACGAGCACGGCCAGCAGGCGCAAGAGCTGCGCCGAAGGCGCATCGTGGAGCAGCCGGACGAGACCGATCGGCGTGCTGGCGACGAGATCGTAGCGGCGGCCCGAGGGCCCGTCGAGCCGGTGGGCTTTCAGCGCGAGGCCGCCGTCCACCTGCATCTCGGCATGGCCGAGCTCGTCCGCGCGCCTCGCCGCCGCGACGACGCCGGTCGTGACGGCGCGCCCGGTCGCGTCACGGCCGTTGTCGTCGATCATCACCGCGTGGATCCGCGTCTCGCGCTCGAGGCGCTCGAGGTACGCGGCGAGCGCGGTCGTCCCGTCGTGCTCGAGAATCGCTGCGGCCTGCCGTCCGTAGCCGGTGAGCGCCGTGTCGCTGAACCGCTGAACGCGCACTTCGGTTGGCGTCGAGGTCGCGATCACCGCCGCATGCAGCGCGACCGCCACGATCACGAGCGAGGCCCAGAACCACAGCACCATCCTCAGGAACATCCCCCGCATCACGAGTCTCCTCGCGCGTAGAGATAGCCCACGGCGCGGAGCGCGCGGATTCGCTCGCCCCCGCCGGCGCGGGGCCCGAGCTTCTTGCGCAGCCGGCTCACGTGCACGTCGAGGCTCCGGTCGAACGGCATCAGCGCGCGCCCGAGCGCGCCGCGGGCCAGCTCGTCGCGGCGGACGACCGTCCCGGCGGCGCGCAGCAGGATCTCGAGCACGCTGAACTCGACCGCCGTCAGCTCCACCGGGGCGTCGGCGCGCCGCACGACGTGGCGCCGTACGTCGACCTCGACGTCGTCGACACAAAGCCGCTCGTCGGCGGGCTCGGAGGGATCGGCGGCGGCATCATAGAGCGCCCGGCGCAGGATGGCCCGGATGCGCGCCACCAGCTCCCGCGGATTGAAGGGCTTGGAGAGGTAGTCGTCCGCGCCCAGCTCGAGCCCCACGATGCGGTCGACGTCGTCGCCGCGGGCGGTCAGCATGAGCACCGGGACGCGGGAGGCGGCGCGCAGGTGGCGCAGGATGTCGAAGCCGCTCACGCCGGGCAGCATCACGTCGAGGACGATCAGCCGGTAGTCACCCGAGAGCGCGCGGTCGACCGCACGGGTCCCGTCGCCTTCGACCTCGAGCGAGAAGTCCTCGCGCGCCAGATACTCGCGAACCAGCTCGCCGAGCTCGGTGTCGTCGTCCACGAGCAGGACCCGAACGGACCGGCCCGGCGAGTTCGGCAGCGGCGTGAGCACGTCGTTCATCGATCCCAGCAACCCCGGGCGGCGCGCGGCCGCCCGGAGCAACTGGCAAGGCTCAGCCGCGGTCGGGCTTGCCGCCGGCCGTCGCGGGCACGGTGGCGCGCGCGGGAATCTCGTCGGGTCGGGCGGGGGCGACGCTGTTGAGCATGACGCGGTCGCCGTCCGAGACGAAGTCGACCTTCACCCACTGGCCGATCGTGAGATTCGTGAGCATCCGCTGGTCGGGGGCTCTCAGCTCCATCCCGTCCGAGAGCTGGACCAGGTTGAGCGCCCGGTCGACGAAGCTGACCTGGGCCACTTTCACGCCGCTGAAGCCGGCGCCCGGCCCGTCAGCCAGCGCATGGCCGACCGAGACGACCAGACCGAGCGAGACAACGGCCAAGAGAACCTGAAATCGACGCATGTCTGCCTCCCCTATCGCGTGAGCTCGGGGCCCGTGACGATCACGGGGCCCTGATCTTTAGTTAGACCGAGACGTGCGTGAGGAGAGCGGGCGGAGCTCGGGATGCCTGCGAACCGGGTCGAATTCGGGAGGCGGGCGCCGTCGTGCAGGCGACGACGGCCAGCGTGGGCTCGCCACGATGCGGGAGACCCATGGCCGCGGCGCCGACGGCGTCTGGACTCGACGCTCCGCGTCCGGCGGCGTGGCCGCGCTCGTCTTCACCGGCTGCATCGCTCTGCCACGTCGGATCGACGGGTACGTTGTCGGCCAGCGCGCCGAGCGACTGCAACATTCCAACGATCGCGAGCGTGATCAATCCAGCAATCACGCATTCAAACGTACTCCCGCCCCGCGATCCGTCAAGCGATGCACGGCCGCGACGGGCGACTTGACCACGCTTCCGCCCGCGTGTTAGTTGTCCGACGCCGCGCGGACGGAGCGCGAACGCACCGGCGAAGGACAAGGAG
This sequence comes from Candidatus Rokuibacteriota bacterium, assembly GCA_003220495.1. GTDB lineage: Bacteria > Methylomirabilota > Methylomirabilia > Rokubacteriales > CSP1-6 > AR31. Next base: position 35,242 of record QHSP01000001.1, read on the forward strand.
GGTTTCGATGCTCTGGGCACTTCTGACCGCGCTGTTTCTGGCGATTCTGCCGGAGCCCGCGGCGGCGCAGCGCTCGCCGGTCATCCTGTCGACGACCACGAGCACCCAGGACTCGGGCCTGCTGGAGGTCCTGGTCCCGCTGTTCGAGCAGAAGACGGGCTACACGGTCAAGACGATCGCGGTCGGGACGGGTCAGGCGCTCGCGCTGGCGGCGCGGGGCGAGGCAGACGTGGTGCTCGCCCACGCGCCCGCGCTCGAGAAGAAATACGTCGCGGACGGCAAGATGCTCGACCGGCGGCTCGTCATGTACAACGACTTCGTCATCATCGGCCCGGCGCACGACCCCGCGAGGATCAGGGGAATGACGAAGGCGGCCGACGCGATGAAGGCGATCGCCATGACCGGCTCGCGCTTCGTCTCACGCGGAGACAATTCCGGCACGCACGTGCTGGAGAAGGCGCTCTGGAAGCTGGCCGGCGTCGAGCCGCAGGGCGCCTGGTACATCGAGGCGGGTCTGGGCATGGGCGCGACGCTCGGCATCGCGGACGACCGGAAGGCGTACACGCTGACGGACCGCGCGACGTTTCTCGCCTTTCAGAAGCGCGTTCGCCTCCCGATCCTGCTCGCGGGGGACAAGCCGCTCCTGAACATCTACTCCGTGATGCAGGTCAACCCGAGCAACGGCCCCAAGGTCAACAGGGCCGGCGGCGCCGCGTTCGCCGACTTCCTGGTGTCGGCTGACGCGCAGCGGGTCATCAGGACCTTCGGCGTGGACAAGTACGGGGAGCCCTTGTTCGTGCCCGTCGCGGGCGCGAAGGAAGAGGACCTCGGCCGCAAGGAGTAGGGGCTAGCCCCGCTCGAACGCCCGCTTGATCTCCGTCTCGGCCCAGGCCATCGCGTCCTTGGGCTTCGAGGCGTTCGTGACCACCCGCGCGAACATGTTCGGAATGATGTAGCTGTTCGTGATGAGCTGGATCTTCTCGTCGGGCGGCGCGGGCCAGCCGTACAGGTGCGAGTACTTCGCGGCGGCCTTGAGCGGCTTGTACTTCTTGTCCACGTCCCACACCGGGTGGTTTTCCATGTCCCGCCAGGTCGGATGGTTGTAGCTGTCACCCGACACGATCCACTCGTGGTACTGCGCGGGCTCGAAGAACCACTTCAGGAAATCGCGCGCAACGTCTACGTTCTTGCTGAACTTCCAGATCCCCAGGCTTCGCGGCACGCCCACGGTGTGGCGCCCATTCGGCCCCGCCGGCGACGGGTGAAAACCGGTCAGCTCGGCGACCGGGAGCTTCTCCTGCTTGGCGACCACATAGTGGCTGATCGGGTTGTGGATCCAGGACCCCTTCCCCGAGTTCAGCCACTGGTTGTTCCCGGCGTTGTCCCACGAGAGCACAGCCGGGTCCATCGCGTCGTTGTAGAGGGTCTGCACGTAGTCGATGGCCGTCTCCGTCGCCTTGGAGTTGATGGCGATCGTCTTGCCGTCCTCGGCGATGTCCTTGGCGCCGTAGCACCAGAGGATCGAATAGAGCGTCGACACCGAGTCGGTCGTCTGGCTGATGGCGAATCCGACGGGGTTGCCGAGCTTCTTCAGCTTTCGCCCGGCGCGGAGCAAGTCCTCCCACGTATCGGGCTCGCGCTCGCCGACCTTCTCGAACAGATCGATCCGGTGACTGCCCGGAAACGAGGTGAACATGAACGGAACGCCGAGCCACTGCCCTTTGACCAGGGCGTGCTCCTTCAGGAACGGGTACCAGTCACCGTGCTTCTTGGCGAGGTCGTTACAGATGTCGGACACGTCGGCCAGCCCGGGCTGGAAGAGCCAGGCGTAGTGCATCTCGAGGCTGATGATGTCGTGGCCCGACTTGCTCATGATCTCCGCCGAGAGCTTGGCGGGCATCTGCACGCTCTGGATGTGGTCGATACGCACGTTGACGCCGGAGGCCTTCGTGAAGCGCTTCGCGAGCTCGCCGAGCTTCGCGTCGGAGGCGGGCGCGTAGTTGACGGCGGTGAGCAGGTTCAGCTCGCGCGCGGCCCAGCTCGCCGGCGCCCGGCCCGCGGCGAGGATCCCGGCGACGCCGGCCAGCGCCCGGCCGCCGGTCTTGAGGAACGCGCGTCGCCCGGAATTTCTACGGTGGATTCCGAAGTGGGGTACGTGCCCGCTAGCGCTCATCGCCCGCCTCCTGGCGACGGACTGTATGTTGACGCCGGGAGACTGTCAATCGGCGAGTGTCGCGATCTCACCGCGGCGAGGCGTGCGGACGCAGGGACGCTCGGCGGCTCAGCGCGGCCGGCTCGGGTCGTCGGCCTCGAGAGAGGCGATCTCCAGATCGACCACGGCGCTGATCTGCTCGAGCTTTTCGACCAGCTCAGGGTAGCCGGCGGCGATGAGGTCGACCTCGACCTGACACAGGTGCGCGGCTGCTCCGAAGAGGCGACGCAATCGAAGTGAGTCAGCCATGCTACCGGCGCACGGCAAGACGCATGCCGTTTGACAAGCCCTCATGGTTCTTGGCTTTGGCGTTCTGGCACTCGTCTGGACGTCGGCTCCCCGTCGCACGCGCACGGACAGCGTCACGGGCTCGACAGGGGCCCCTCCGGCCGGGGCGCGCTCCATGACCGCAATGCTAGGATGGGCGGCCGCCCCGAGGCGGACCAGATGAGTCGCGACTTCGGCTTCACGGCCCGCGAGTGGCGCGCGCTGCGTGCGCTCCGAACGCCCGTCGGCATCCAGCGGGCGCTCGAGGCGATGCCCTACCACATCGCCAGCAGCGCCTGGTCGCCGCGACGGGTGCTGCGCGAGGGAACGGCGCACTGCCTCGAGGGGGCGATCTTCGCGGCCGCGGCCCTGCGGGTGCTGGGCTTCGCGCCCTTGCTCGTCGACCTCGAAGCCATTCAAGACACCGATCACGTCATCAGCGTCTACCGAGTGCGCGGCCACTGGGGCGCCATCGCGAAGTCGAACTTCTCGGCTCTCCGCTTCCGCGAGCCGGTCTACCGCAGCGTGCGGGAGCTGGTGATGAGCTATTTCGAGGGCTACATCAATCTCCGGGGCGAGCGGACCCTGCGCGCCTATTCGCGGCCGGTCAACCTCGCGCGCTTCGATCGAATCCACCGAGGCTGGATGACATCGGAGAGTGATCTCTGGTGGATCGCCGAGCATCTCGTCGGCGTGGCGCACACGCGCCTGCTCACGGCCGGGATGACGCGCAGCCTGTCCCGGGTCGACCGGCGCTCGCTCGACGCCGGCCTGGTCGGATACCGCGGCCACTGAGGGGGTTCAGGGCCTGGCGGGGGGAGGCGTGGGGCCCTCGGGTGGCAGCAGCAGCGCGTCGTCGCGCGGGACGTAGACGGTGGTCGACTCGCTACGCCAGACGATCGCCCAGCCCATGGATCGGAGCCGCTCGTCCACGAGGGCCTGCCGGCGGTCGGTCTGACGCCGCTCCAGGCCCGGCTCGACTTCGCGCAGGCGCCGCTCGCCGAGCCGGCGGTCGACGATGATCGCGACCTCGTCGTTGCCGGCGAACTCCTGCTGGAGATATTCCTGGAGCTTCGGCCGGTGGCGCGACACGATGAACACCAGCTGGGCCATGGCTCGCAAAAAGCGTAGCGTCATCCACCGGTGCGGGTCAAGATGAGCAGCGCTCGCGCCGCGGTATTTGATTTGGCACTGAACCTTGCGATATAACGCCCCTGTGATCGGCGCCATTCCGCTGGCCTGCCTCGCCATGTCGCTTGCATTGATCCTCGACTCGGCGACTGCCGTGGCTCAGACGACCGAGGCCGACGTGTACGTCGCGCAGGCGGTCCTCGAGTTCGACGACAAAAAGTACGACGCCGCGCTCGAGAACCTGCGTCGCGCGCTCGAGCTCGAGCCCGATCATGTCGAAGCGCTGTACTTCACCGGCGCGGTCTACGCGGCGCAGAAGCGCCCCGACCTGGCCGCGCTGTATCTCGAGCGCGCTCGCGCGAAATCGCCCAGGGACACCTCGATCGCGTACCAGCTTGGTCTCGTCTACTTCGCGCAGCAGCAATACGACAAGGCCGAGCCGCTCCTGGAGGAGGCCTTCCGCGCCAATCCCGGCCTCGACAGCCTCGGCTACTACGTCGGGTTCCTCCGCTACCGCAAGAAGGATTACCGCGGCGCGCTCGCCGCGTTTCGCGACGGGCGTTCGAGCGATCCGGAGATCCAGCAGCTCACGCGCTTCTATACCGGTCTCGCGCTCGGCGTGCTCGGCCTGCCGGGCCAGGCGGCGGCGGAGGTCGAGCAGGCGATCCGTCTGGCCCCGAGCTCGCAGCTGACGGGCCCGGCCGAACGACTCCGCGACACCATCGTGGCCTCGCGCGACAAGGATCGGCGGTTCTCGTTCGAGGCGCGCATCGGGCTCACCTACGACGACAACGTGATCGTGCGTCCCGTCGAGGACGACTCCGGGCCCATCGAGCCGCTGGTGGCCGAGATCCGGCGCCACAAGCACGAGTCGTGGGGCGAGCTGTTCGGCCTGAACGCGAACTACGTGTGGTGGCGGACGGCCGACTGGGAATCATCGATCGGCTATTCGTTCTTCACGACGTACCAGAACGCGATGCCGGCCTTCAACGTCATCAGCAATCTCGGCACCGCGGGCCTGACGTACAAGACGGCGCTCTTCCAGCTACCGACCCAGGTGAGCCTCCAGTACGCCTACGACTACACGCTCCTCGGCCCGGACCCGTTCCTCCAGCGCCACACGGTCTCCTTGTCCGGCGTCGTCATCGAGAGCGCCCGGCACTTCACCCAGGGCTTCTTCCGCTTCCAGGCGAAGATCTTCGAGAACATCAATGGGGCGCTGCGGATCGCGAACGAGAACCGGACCGGCGACAACTACATGGTGGGCTTCCTGCACTTCATCCGTTTCGCGGAAGACCGGCACTACCTCAAGGGCGGTTACCAGTTCGACTGGGACGATACCGGCAACGCCGACGGGCGGAACTGGATGTACTACGGTCACCGGCTCAACCTCGGCGCGCAGTACACGCTGCCGTGGTGGGCGGTGCGGCTGAAGTACGACCTCGACGTGCACTTCCGCGACTACACCTACAAGAACACGATCCTGCCGTCCTACGCGCCCGGCTCGAAGTGGCGCCAGGACCAGGAGCTCACGAACATCGTCCGCGTCGAGCTGCCGCTGCCCGCCAACTTCACGCTCGCCGCCGAGTACCAGGTGACACGCGATTTCTCGAACATCGAGGTGTACGCCTACCTCCGCAACGTCGTGTCGCTCAGCCTCGCCTGGTCCTACTGATTCTCGCCTGACCTACTTCATTGGCAGGCCGCCCGGCGTGCCGCCGCCGGGTTGTATGCCGCCGCCGGGGCTGCCGACGCCAGCGCCGACGCTCACCGTGCCGGCGCCCTGGATCGCGACCAGGCTACCGGTGAGGCTCGAGAGTGGCGTGGTGGGGGTCAGCGCGACGCCGTTGATGCGGATCGTGCCCGAGCCGCTGCCGCCGATGGCGTTGGCCCCGATGCGGATGCTGTCGGCCAATGCGATGGGAACGGAGATGGGAATACCGTTGACGACGGCCGTCGGCGCGATCGCGTTGTTGACGTTCAGCACGTTGCCGACGCCCGAGAAGCTGATGAGCGACCGGCCGATCGACGCGGAGGAGCCCCCGGTGACGTTGAGCAAGAGACCACTGAGGATATTCAGGCTGCTCCCGTCCGCGAGGCTCACGAGGTTGCCGGCGATGTTGAGCGCGCTCCCGCCGGCGACGTTGACCAGGTGGCCGTTGGCCACGGTCAAGGCGCTGGCCCTGAGGGTGATCATGGCGATCGCGTCGTTCGGGATGGAGACCTTGGCGCTTCCGACCAGGTTGATCGCGTGGTCTCCGGTCGTGACGGCGGTCCCGCCTTTGAGGTTCAGGAGCGGCGCCGTCGCCTCGAGCAGGGCGGTGTCGATCTTGTAGGCGCTGCCGCGAACGTTCACCACGGCGGCGTTGTCGGTGTCGAACACCGGCGCTCCGACGCCGGGTTGAATCGGCCGGTCGGCGCCCACCGTGAGGAGGGTGTCGGAGTCGGCCTGGCTCACCCCCGCGCGGCCGGCCAGATCGAACAGTTGGCCGCCGGCGCTGAGCGAGCCGCCCGCCATGGAGAGGAACGGGTCCGTACCGGTCTGGATGATTCGAGCGCCGGAGTCGAGGCGCAGGAAGCTCCCGGCCGTGACGATACTGCTGCCGGTCAGGCGCGCGAAGACACCCCGGGCGGTGAGCGTGCTCCCGCCGAACCAGAACAGCGGATCGAGCGACGTGTTCGTCACCGTCAGGCCGGGAAGATCGAAGAAGCTGTCCGCGGACGTGAGGACCTCGCTGACCGATCTGAACAGAGGCCCGGCCAGGACGAGCGGGACGGCCGGGTCGTCGAGGAACGTGACGAGGTTTTCGATGATGTGCTGGCGACAGTCGGCGGTGCATTGCGCGAGGGACAACGGGTTCGACAACCAGTCGACGTCCATCATCAGAACGATTCGCCCGTTCTTGAGATCGGTTTCGCTCCACACCCCGGCGACGATCCGGTGAACGATCCCGTTGTCCATCGTCGCCAGGACGTTCGCGCCAGAGATGTCGCGGATCGCGCCAGGCCCGTTCGGGACCCACGTCGTCGTCGTCAGCACGTTGGGCGTCGCCGTGACCAGGCCCCGAGCCGTCCGGTTGAAGACGGCGACGGGAAGCTCGCGGTCTCTGGGATCCGACGGGAAATCTTCGACGCCGCCGACCGTGAGCTTGCTATTCCCGGTGACCGTGCGGAGGAGGCTCTGAACGGACTCGTTGAGAGCCCGACAGCATTCACGTTCACCGGTCAGGTAGAGACCGCCCCCGCGGGCCAGGAATTGTGTCAGGCTCGTCCGGTCTGCGGAACTGATTGCCCGGAGGGCCCCCACGTACCAGATCGTGCCGTAGGCCGACAAGTCCGCGGGCAGACTCGGGCTGTTGAGATTGGAGACGAGGACATCGGGTTTGAGCGCGCGGAGGTCCGCCGCCAGAGCCGCGCGCGATGCCACCATCGGAAACACATCGGCGTCACCGAACAGCAGGATGCCGGATGCCGTCATCGGTGGCGGCGATGGCGGCGATGGCGACGTGAGGGGCACCGTGCCTCCGCCGGGCTGCAACGGAATGTTCTGGCTCGTGACCGGCTGAATGGTCGGCGGCGGGGGCGTCGTCGGCGGCGTCAGGACGGGCAAGGTCGGAGCCGTGAAGGTCGCGACGGTGGAGTTCATCACGGTCTGCTTGGCGTCGGTTTCGGCGCCGCTGACCTTCGGCAAGCCGCTCGAGCTCAGACCGCCCGCAGCGTTGGCCCGCATCGCGGGGCTCATCGCGCCGGAGTTCACGATCCCGCCGGCCACGCTCGCAAAGTTGTTGGGACCGACGCTGATGGTCTGGGTGCCGCTGGTCACGGCGACCTGGCCTGTCAGGACGTAGAAGTTGGCGGTGGTCCCACCCTGGGCGTTGTCCGCGCTGGCCGAGGCCCGGACGACCTCGGCGATGAAGACGGTCCCGCGCACGGCGGCGACGGCGTTCGGAGTCTTGACCTCGATCTGCTCGCCGGGCTGCATCTTGTCCTTGGCGACCGCGACGGCGATCTTGCCGGAGTCCAGGTCGACCGTGGAACGGCCGGGAACCTCGGTGATCGTGAGAGCCGAGCGCTCGCGCACGGTGACGACGGCCTTACCGCCCAGCAGGAGCCGGGCGAGGGAGCGGTCGCCGGTGACGACGCGGTCGTTGACGAAGACGTCGTCCTTGAACTTCAGCGCGATGGGCTGCGCTGACGTCGTGCGCGCCGCAGTGACATTGCCTTCCAGGTTGGTGACGACACCGGCCTTCGGGGCCTGGGCGGAGACAGAGCCGGGCAGCCCCCATGCGATCAAAGACACGGCGACGACAATTCGGCCGACACGCGTCATAGCTGGGTTCTCCTTCACCTCAGAACCGTCCGGGGTGGGCCTACGACATCAAAAACCGCTGCATCAATGGGTACCAATGGCGAGCTTTGACCTCCGAACTATCGCTGCACCGGGACAAGCTTGTCAAGTATCGACCAAATAAGGAATTTCCGGAATAGCACCTGAAATGAAACGCCGAGTCATCCCGCGGAGGGGCGGGCGTCCGAAACGGTGTGGTCCGGACGCCAACGCTGGCTTAGAGTTGCGACGATGGGTCGCGCGTGCGCGCGTCTGTACAGCCAGATCCGGAAGTATCTCGTCGGCAGCGCGGCGGCCGCGGTCACCCTCGCCCTCGTGTTGTTCGGACAGCTGGAGTGGCTCGAATACCGATCGCTCGATTGGCTCTTCGAGCTGCGGGGCGCACTCTTCACGCGGTTGGCCATACTCCCGCCGACCTCGCCCATCGTCATCATCGAGATCGACGAGTCGTCGATCAGGGAGCTCGGCGCGTGGCCGTTCCGGCGCGCGATGCACGCCCAGCTCCTCGACCGCATCAGCGCCTGGAAGCCGCTCGTCGTCGGCGTGGACGTCATATTCCCCCAGGCGTCGCGGTACGGCCCTCAGGACGACGCCGCGTTGAGCGCCGCGATCACCCGGGCCGGCAACATCGTGCTCGGCGCGGCCTGCGTGACCACCGTGCAGCGCCTGGTCGAGATCGGGCGCGACGTCTCGCTCACCGACTGCGACTGGCCGCTGCCGGTGCTCCGAGAAGGGGCCGCCGGCGTCGGCCCTGTCAACGTCATCCAGGACAACCTCGACAGCCAGGTGCGCCGGGCGCCCCTGCGCACGAGCGTCGGCGACCGAGAGGAGTGGAGCTTCGATGCAAACCTCCATCGCGTCGCCACCGCGGCGGGGCTGTCGACGAAGCCGCTGCCTCCGAGCGATGAGATCTTCGTGAACTTCAGGGGCGGGCCTGGGACATTCCCGTCGATTTCATACTACCGGATCGTGACCGGGGAGGTCACGGCCGAGAAATACCCGGATGAGCTGCGCGACAAGATCGTCCTCATCGGCGCGACGACCAAGGCGGAGCACGACATCTTCCCGACCGTGCTCGGCCGGGGCGACGGCATGGCCGGCGTCGAGATTCACGCCAACGTCCTGCAGACGTTGATCCGGGGCGATCGGATTCGCGAAGTGCCCCGGCTCGCATCCACGATGCTCGCCGTCGGGGCGGGGCTCCTCGGCTCCGTGCTGGTCGTGCGCCTTCGCGCGGTCCGAGCCCTGGCGCTCGTCGTGATCCTCCTGGTGGTCGGAGCCCTGCTGACGTTCGCGGGCTTCGTCGTCGCCCACGCCTGGATGCGCGGCATGGCCATGACGTTCGGCCTGGTGCTCGGCTACGGCGCGACGGTCGTCGAGAACTTCGTACGCGAGCAGCGCGAGAAGCAGCGCCTGTCGCGATTCTTCTCGCCCGACGTGCTGCGCGCAGTGGTCCGCGATCGCGACGGGCGCAGCCTCCGGCCCCGCCGTCGTCTCGTCACCGTGCTCTTCTCCGACATCCGAGACTTTACCTCCATCTCCGAGCGCTTGCAGCCGGAGCAGGTGGACGAGATGCTCCAGGAATACCTCACCGTCATGACGGAGGTGGTCTTCCGCCACGGGGGCACCGTCGACAAGTACATCGGCGATGCCATCATGGGGCTCTACAACGCGCCGTACGAGGACCCCGAGCACGCGCTCAAGGCGATCCGCACCGCGCTCGAGTTCCAGGAGCGGGCGATCCCGTTCTCCGCGCGCTGGCAGGCGAAGCTCGGCGTGACGATTCGCTGCGGCGTCGGCATCAACTCGGGCGAGGCCGTCGTCGGCAGCCTCGGGTCGAGGCAGCGGAACGAGTACACGGCGATCGGCGACACGGTCAATCTGGCCGCCCGACTCGAATCCATCACCAAGGAGTACAACGTCCCGATCATCATCAGCGAGTACACGTACGAGTACGTGAAGGGCCGGTTCCCGACCCACGAGCTCGACACGGTGACGGTCAAGGGGAAATCCCAGCCCGTGAAGATCTACGGCGTCATGCCCTCCAGCATGCGCAAGCATCCGCGCGCCACCCTGGACGCGGCCGCGCAGCTCACCGCCGCCGACGGGCTGGTCTGCCGCGTGCGCACCTTCGACATCAGCGAGGGCGGTGTGGGGCTGGTCGGCGTTCCCTCCGAGTGGCCCCTCGGCAGCAAGCTCGAGATCCGCCTCGAGGGCGGCGAGGTCGGCCGCCGGATCGTCGCGGAGGGTACGATCGTTTCGCGCCGCGGCGAGAAGGCCGGTATCCAGTTCACCGCGCTGGACGCCGGCTCGGCGCCCGCCGTCGCCGAGTACGTGGCGCGCGGCCGCAATCGCGACGAGACCGACGAGGCGGAGGCGGGCGCGAGTCGGCGGTAAGCTGGGGAGGTACGCACAGGGAGGGCGGCGATGAGCAACGGGATCTTCAACGTGCCCGGGCCCCGCAACGAGCCGGTTCTCGCCTATATCCCCGGCAGCCCGGAGCGCAAGGCGCTGCGGGCGGAGCTCGACCGGATGGCCGGCCAGGTCATCGAGATCACCCCTCGCATCGGCGGGCGCCGGGTCACGACGGGCCGGACCGCGGAGGTCGTCATGCCACACGACCACCGCCACGTCCTCGCCGCCTGGCACAAGGCCGGCGCCTCCGAGGTCCAGCGCGCAATCGACGCGGCGGGCGCGGCGTACCACGAGTGGTCGCGTCTGCCGTGGCACGAGCGCGCGGCGATCTTTCTGAGGGCGGCCGATCTCCTGGCCGGACCGTATCGGATGACCTTGAACGCCGCGACGATGCTCGGCCAGTCCAAGACGGCGCACCAGGCCGAGATCGACGCGGCCTGCGAGCTGATCGACTTCTGGCGGTTCAACGTCGCCTTCGCCGAGGAGATCTATCGCCAGCAGCCCCTGTCGTCGCCCGGCTCGTGGAACCGACTCGAGCACCGCGCGCTCGAGGGCTTCGTGTTCGCCGTCACGCCGTTCAACTTCACGTCGATCGGCGGCAACCTGCCGACGGCGCCCGCGATCGTCGGTAACACGGTCGTGTGGAAGCCGGCTTCGTCGGCGCTCTACTCCGCCCACATCATCATGGAGATCCTCGAGGCCGCGGGTCTGCCGCCCGGCGTCATCAACATGGTGCCCGGTTCGGGCGCCGAGGTCGGCGACCCCGCGCTCGCGTCGCCCGCGCTGGCCGGCGTCCACTTCACCGGATCGACCGCGACGTTCCAGGGGATGTGGGAGACCGTCGGACGGAACATCCGACGCTACCGCGCCTATCCGCGGATCGTCGGCGAGACCGGGGGCAAGGATTTCGTCTTCGCCCACGCGTCGGCCGACGTTCCGGCGCTCGCGACCGCGCTGACCCGCGGCGCCTTCGAGTACCAGGGCCAGAAGTGCTCGGCCGCTTCTCGGGCATTCATCCCGGCGTCCCTCTGGCCCGCAGTCCAGGAACACCTGCTCCGGCAGGTTGCCGAGATCCGGGTCGGCGATCCCGTAGACTTCACCAACTTCATGGGCGCGGTGATCGACGCCAACGCCTTCGCGACGATCAAGGGCTACCTCGACTACGCGCGGCAGTCTCCGGATGCCGAGATCCGGGCCGGCGGCGGGTGTGACGACGGCAAGGGCTACTTCGTCGAGCCCACCGTCGTGCTGGCGAAGCGCCCGGATCTCAAGCTCATGCGCGAGGAGATCTTCGGCCCGGTGCTCACCGTGTGGGTCTACGAGGATCGCGACCTCGAGACCGCCCTCGAGATCTGCGACAGCGGCTCGCCCTACGCGCTCACCGGCGCGGTCTTCGCGCGCGACCGGGCCGCGATCGTCCGCATCGCCGGCGCATTGACGCACGCCGCGGGCAACTTCTACGTGAACGACAAGCCCACGGGAGCGGTCGTGGGCCAGCAACCCTTCGGCGGCGCCCGTGCCTCGGGCACGAACGACAAGGCGGGGAGCGTGCTGAATCTGCTGCGCTGGATCAGCCCACGCGCGATCAAGGAGACGTTCGTGCCGGCGACCGACTTTCGCTATCCGTTCATGGCGCCCGGCGACTGAGCCTCTGGTCGCCCCCCGGAACCGTTCCCGCGGTCCCGCGCGTTCCTTCACCGGAGGCGCCTATGGGAAAAGCGATGGCCACGGGCTTCGTCCTCTTGGTCCTGGTGGCCGGCGTGTCCGGCTGCGCGGACCCCGCGATGACCGCGCCGGTGATGTCGGCGCAACAGGAGTGCGAACGCTCCGGCGGCATCTGGCGCACCGGCTTCTGCGAGCGCTCGAGCGGCGGCGGCGGATACTGATCCGGCGCGGCGGGCCTGCCGCCGCGGGTCGCCGCGACGATCAGACGCCGGTCGAGCCGAAGCCGCCGGCGCCGCGCTCGCTCGCCGGCAGCTCGCCGACCTCGATCAGATCGGCCCGCTCGACCGACTGGATGACGAGCTGCGCGATGCGGTCGCCGCGCCGCACGGTGACCGGCTGGTCGCCGTGGTTGACGAGCAGCACCTTGAGCTCTCCCCGATAGCCCGCGTCGACGAGCCCCGGCGCGTTGAGGACCGTCACGCCCTGACTCAGCGCGAGGCCCGAGCGTGGCAGCACGAGCCCCGCGAAGCCCGGAGGGATCGCGACGGCCAGCCCGGTGCCGACGAGCGCGCGGCCCGCCGGCTCGAGCGTCGCGTCGTGGGCGGCGCGAAGGTCGAGGCCCGCGTCGCCCTCGCGCGCGTAGGCGGGCAGCTCGATCGAGGGATCGAGGCGCTTGAGCGGGACCTTGATCACGGGATCAGCACGACCTTGCCGTAGCTCTCACGCGCCGCAATCGCGTCGAGCGCGCGCGGCGCGCGCTCGAGCGGGAACGACCTCCAGATGACGGGCGTGAGCTGGCGCGCCTCCGCGAGCTTCAAGAGCTCGACCATCCAGCGACGCACCCGCGTCGCGTCGCGCTGCCGGTAGAGCCCCCAGTGGACGCCGACCACGCTCACGTTCTTCAGGAGCACGCGGTGGCCCGCGACGTCCGCGATGCGGCCGCCCGCGAACCCGACCACGAGCAGCCGTCCTTCGAACGCGAGGCAGCGGGTCGAGCCGTCGAAGACGTCGCCACCGACCGGATCGAAGATCACGTGGGCGCCCTCGCCGTGGGTCTCGCGGCTCACGCGCTCGACCCACGCCTCGGTCCGGTAGTCGATGCAGACGTCGGCGCCGTTGGCCCGCGCCACCTCGAGCTTCGCGGCCGAGCCCGCGGTCGCGATGACGCGAGCCCCGAGCGCCCGGCCGAGCTGCACCGCGGCGAGCCCCGTCCCGCCGGCGGCGGCGTGGACGAGCAGGGTCTCGCCGCGCCGTAGCCCGGCGCGATGGACGAGGCCGCACCAGGCTGTCTGGTACGCCAGGCCGAAGACCGCGCCCTCCTCGAAGGTCATGAAGTCGGGCAGGGCGTAGACGTGGCGCTGATCCACCGCCACCACTTCGGCGTAACCGCCCCACGCCATCGTCGCGAACACGCGCTCGCCCAGACCGACCTCGGTCACGCCGGCGCCGATCCCGCGCACGATCCCCGCGACTTCGCACCCGGGACTGAACGGCAGCTCGGGCCGGTGCTGGTACTTGCCCTGGACGATCAGGATGTCGGGGAAGTTGCAGCCGATCGCGCGGACCTCGATGACGACCTCGCCCGCGTTCGGCCGTGGCGTCGGCGCGTCCGCGTACTCGAGCGTCGACGGGTCGCCCCACGCGCGGGCCAGCATCACTTTCATCGCATTCTCGCGGTCGGGCGGGCGCGGCGATCCGAGCCCGGGCCGGCCGAATCGTAGCACGAGCGCGGTAAGATGACCGCCGTGTCCGAGCCCCGCCAGGCACTCGCCGGCGTCACCGTCCTCGATCTCGCGACCTATCTGGCGGCGCCGGTGTGCGCGACGCTCCTCGGCGAGTTCGGCGCCGACGTGGTCAAGGTGGAGCAGCCGCGCGTCGGCGACGACCTGCGACGTCTGGGCCGGCCGGTCACACCGTCCGCCGGCGGCTCCTACTGGTGGTTCGTCGAGGCGCGCAACAAGAAGTCGATCACCTGCAACCTGAGAGATCCCGACGGGCAGGCGCTGATCCGCCGGCTGGTAGCTTCCGCGCACGTCGTCACCGAGAACTTCCGCCCGGGAACGCTCGAGCGATGGCATCTTGGCTGGGACGAGCTCGCGCGGATTCGCCGGTCCCTCGTCATGGTTCGCATCTCGGCATTCGGTCAGACCGGCCCCAACCGCGAGCGTCCGGGCTTCGGGCGGATCGCCGCCGCGGTCGGCGGCCTCGCGTACCTCGCAGGTTATCCCGACCGCGCGCCAGTCTCGCCGGGGACGCCCACGGTCCCCGACTATCTGGCCGGCGTGTTCGGCGCCGTCGGCGCGCTGGTGGCGCTGCGCCACGCCGAGCGCACCGGCGAGGGCCAGGTGGTCGACCTCGGCCTGTACGAGCCGGTCCTGCGTGTGCTGGACGACGCGATCGCCGTGTTCGGCGGCACGGGGCAGGTGCGCGAGCGCATCGGCTCGGGGACGGAGAGCGCGGTGCCGCACAACCACTATCGGACCCGCGACGGGCGCTGGATCGCCATCGCCTGCACCAACGACCGGATGTTCGCGCGCCTGAGTCAGGCGATGGGCCGACCCGACCTCGCCGGTGATCCGCGGATGACCACGACGCCGGCGCGGCTCGAGCACCGGGCGCTGGTCGACGGCCTCGTCGCCGGATGGGTCGGCGAGCGCGACGCCCCGGAGGCGCTCGCCGCGCTCGAGGCGGCTGAAGTCCCGTCCTCGCTCGTCGCGAGCGTGCGCGACCTGTTCGAGGACCCGCACGTCCGCGCGCGCGAAAACATCGTCTCCGCGGTGCTGCCGCTCCTCGGTCAGATCTCGATGCCGGGTGTCGTGCCTCGGCTCACGGCGACACCCGGACGGATTGCGAGCCCCGGCCCGTCCAGGCCGGGCGAGCACAACGAGGAGATCTACTGCGGCCGGCTCGGGCTCTCGAGCGGCGAGCTGATCCGGCTCCGCGAGCGCGGCGTCATCTGACGCCGCCGGCGTGCGAGCGCTCCTGATCCGTCGCGACGACCAGATTCGACAGGTTCTTGAGGAGCTCGAGGGCGAGCCGAGGGCGGTTGAGGACGAGCCACTCGAGCCGCTCCTCCTTGATGACGAGAAGCTCGACGTCTTCCGCGGCGATGGCGGTCGCGGAGCGCGGCCCCTTGCGAAAGAGCCCGATCTCGCCCAGCGGCTGGCCCTCGCCGATCCGGTTCACGACTCGCTCGACGCCGTCGAAGCTCCGGCGAATCTCGACCTCGCCCGCGTGGATCACGTAGGCCTCGTCGTGCGCCTCGGCGCCCTCCTTGAAGATGACGTCACCCTGCTTGAACCGCCGTCGCTCGATGTCGCCGAGCGAGAGGTTCTTGTAGAGCTCGAGGCCGACCGACGGCAGCGCCGACTTCGCCTCGACCGGCAGGCGCGCGTTGGTCCAGCCGCCGAGGCCGCCCTTGAGGATGCGGACCGTCTTGAAGCCGCGCTGTCGGAGAATCTGGGCGACCCGCGCGCTCTGCTGCTCCTCCGGGCTCGTGCAGTACGTGACGATCATCTGCTCGGGCTCGAAGTTGATCGGCGCGCGCTCGGCCTCCTCGGGCTCGAGCCGGGTCGAGCCCGGGAGCTTCAGCGGGCTCGTCTCGAAGTCGGTCTTGGTGCGGACGTCGAGCAGCACCGGGTTGAGCCCGCGCTCGATGAAGCCGATGACCTGGGTCGGCGTGACCCGGAAGCGATTCTTCCACCAGCGCTGGCCCCACATCCCACCGTAGACCCCGACGCTCACGAGCGTCACGCCGACAGTCGCCAGCGCCCACGGGAACGGCTCGGGAGGCGGGTTCTTCACCTTCTCTTGCGCTAGCGCGAGGGAATGCTTCACGTCGGTGAGGTTCGGCACGAGCTGATTGGCCTCGGAGATCTTCGCGAGCGCGGCCTTGTAGCGCTGGGCCAGCAGTAGCTCGACGCCCGCCGCCCAGATCGGGTTGAACTTGCTCTCGCCGGGCTTGGTGACCTCGGTGTCCCGCAGGAAGTTGCCGACGTCCCGCGCGGGGATCAGGAAGTTGAATCCCTGCACGTTCGCGCCCGACGCCGAGAGCGACACGAACTGCATCACGCCCACGAGCGTCGCGTCGTCGGTGATCGCCGGGCCGCCGCTGTTGCCGTGCGCGGCCGGCGCGTCGGTCTGGATGAGATCCTGGCCGATGACGTCCACCTTGAATCCGGACACCGCGCCGTTGGTGGCCGAGGCCTCCAGGGTCACGCTCTGGCTCAGCAGCTCGTGGGAGAGCACGACACCCGGGAAGCCCAGGATGTGCACCGGATCGCCGATCTGCACCTCACGCGTGGTCAGCCCGATCGCGGGATAGATACCGTCCTTCACCCTGAGCAGCGCGAGATCGCGTCCGGAATCGGGCGTCGGCTTGCCCGCGCTGTCGACCGACGGCGGCGGGCTGAATTTCTGGACCTCCGCGGTCAGCTTCGCGCCGTTCGACAGCATCACCGTGATCTCGGGCTGAGCCTCGAGCTTGGCGCTGGCGAGGGCGGCGGCCGAGGCCGCCTGACGGATCCGTTCCTCGATGTCCGGCCGTTGCCCCTGCGTGATGCCCCGGGCTTTGAGCTGCGGCTCGACGCACGCCTGCTCGATCGCCTTCTTCTTCAGCTCGTGCGTGACCCAGGGCGGCAGGCGCTGGGCCGGATCCACGACGTGCGCGTTGGTGATGACATAGCCGCGACCGTCGACGAACCAGCCGGTGCCCGTCTCGACGTAGGGGGCCGGGGTGACCGTGACCGGGCCCCGCCCGCAGTTCAAGGTGACGTCGCCGCGAACCTCGGTGGTGATCAGCACGACGGCGGGCTTGACGCGCAGGATGGCTTCCTGGACCGAGTACGCGGCGACGCCTATGGGAGCACCGAGCCAGGCACCCGTCAGGAGGAGCCCGAGCATCAAGGCTCTCATGACCCGCCACCGTATCACGGAGGCTGCGCGGCGTACAATGACGGCCGGTGCCATCCGCAGACACGCGCTACACGCTGCGCCTGTGCGAGGACACGCTGGCGGCCGCCGCTCGCGGAGCCCTCGGCGCGCTGAACCGCGTGCTCTACGTGCGGCGCGGGAGCGTGACGGTCGCGAGCGCTGGGCGCGAGACGCGCCTCGCCGAGGGCGAGGCGTGGCACGGCGCCCATCCCTGCCAGATCCTCGCGGGCGAGGCGGGCGGCTCGGTGCTGCGCTACGAGCTGATCCCCGGCGCGACGCCGCTCGAGAAGCTCGCGGGCGGCGCGACGAACGTGCTCCTCACGCACGCGATCGACCTCGACCCGCGCGCCGAATATGTGATGCGCGCCGACCGCGTCGACTTCGAGCTCGGCGGCGTCGCGCTCCCGCACCGGCACCGCGGCGGCGGCATCCGCTGCCTGATCGCCGGCGCGCTCGAGGTCACCGTGGGCGAGGCGCCGGCACGGAAGGTGGCACCCGGCGGGGCGTGGTTCGAGAGTGGGCGCGAGCCCGTGCTGGCGCTCGCGTCGAAGGACGAGCCGACCAGCTTCGTTCGCGTCGCGATCCTCCCGCGCGAGATCCGCGGGCGGACGTCCATCATGTACGTCGACCCGAAAGACGCCGAGCGCGGCCGACCGCGGACGTACACGGTGTACGTCGACGAGCCGATCGACATCGGCTGACGGTGTTGTTGCAGGTGCACCTCACCCTCCTCACCGACGGAGGACGCGATCGGTGGAGCGCTTCATCTACATCTGCCTGGGCGGCGCGATCGGGACGGGACTGCGCTATCTGACCGGGACCCTGGCCGTTCGCTGGCTCGGCATCGACTTTCCCTACGGCACCCTGATCGTGAACGTCGTCGGCTCCTTCCTCATCGGGCTCATCCAGCAGGTTGGTCTGACGAGCCCGCTCATCCCGGACACGACGCGGCTCTTCTTGACCGTGGGGATCATGGGCGGCCTCACGACGTACTCGTCGTTCAGCTACGAGACTCTTCGGCTGGCGCAGACGGGCGCGTGGGGTCAGGCGTGGGCCAACGTCCTGCTGACGACGGCGCTCTGCCTGGGCGTCTGCTTCCTCGGCGTCGGAGTGGGGCGGGCGATCGTCGGCGCGCGGCTGTAGTCGCGCAGGTGATCCCGCGCGGCCGGCCGACTCGGGAGACTAGCGCCCGCTCCAGCGGGCCTCGTGATAGATCCGTCGCTGGTCCTCGGTCAGGAGATCTCGCGTCTTGAGGTGAGCCAGGAGATGGACCAGCCGCACCTGGCTTCGGGCGCGCTCGACCTCGGCGACGGCCGCGCGCACCGCCGCGTCGTCAGCCGTCCGGTCGGCGAAGAGGCCTCGCAGCTTCGCCTCGGCCTCGAGCAGCCGGGCGCTCTTCGGCTTCGACTCGGAGAACATCGCGTGCATCAGCGCCTCGGCCTTCGCTTCCTGATCGGCCGTCAGCTTGAGCCGGTCCTTCAGCTCGAGGACGTGCATCGGCCCGGGGTAGCCGTTCTGATCGGCGGCGAACGCCAGGCCGAAGCCGCGGCCCTCGCCGACGACTTTGTCGAACTCGGCTGAGCACGCCTCGGCGGCCTGATGGCCTCCCGCATGACCGTGGCCGTGCTGACCCCACGCGACCGAGGAGGCCGCTCCGAACAACCCGACGACCGTCACGGCCGTGCTCGTCACCATGCGGCTCCAGCTCCGCTGTTGCATGATGTCCCTCACGCGAATCGCGCCAGATATTTGCTGAGCGCCGCCGACTCACGCTCACGCAGGCGGACGGCGATGCGGAGCTGCTCCAGATACTGCTCCAGTGTCTTGCCGCCGAACTCGGGCCGGCGCGCCTGGAAGAAGGCGTGGACGTCGCGCTCGAGCTCGGGGGTCGCGAGCCCGATGACGCCCTCGGCCAGACGCCGGAGGCCGGCCTTCGGGTACTGCCGCTCCATCGTGTCCCAGTTGGCCTTCACGAATTCCCAGGCGAGCTCGCGACCGTGGACCGACGTCAGGAGCGCCCGCACGACGAACGGCGCGTCCTGGGTGCGAAACTCGCCGTTGATCGCGCGGGCGAGCGTCTGCGCCAGCAGCTCCCGCTGGCGGAAGGCGGCCAGCGCGTAGAGGTAGCGCTGCTCCGCTTGCGGAGTCGCCGCCGACCGGAACTTCTTCGAGAACTCGTCGTAGCGCGCGGCGTCGCCCGCGTGGGCCAGCACGCCGATGATCGCCGGGAGCACGTTGGGATCGAGGTCGGCCGCCGCCCCGGCGTAGAGCTCGGCGGCGCGCGCTTGCACGGTCCGATCGTCGCCGAGCGCGCCGAGCGCGCGAATCAGATCGCCGCGGAGCTGGCGCGTCAGCTCGTCCTCTCCGGCGCGCGGCGTCCAGCCGAGCTCGGTGAAGACTGCGTGCACGCGGTCGCGGACGAGCGCGGCGAGCCGAGGCCGATCGCCCGGCTCGACGATGCGGTTCAAGGTCGCGAGCGACGCGAGCAGCACCGACCACACGTTGCGATCGCGCTCGCCGCGGAAGCGCGCCGTCAGCTCGAGGTAGTCGGTCAGGGTCATGTGGCTGGCCACGGTCACCGCCCACGAGTCGTTGACGAGATTGAAGCGCTCGATCGCGCCGAGCCTGTCCACCGCGCCGAGGAGACGCTCGAGCAGCTCGGGGCTGTAGCGGACGCGATAGAAGCCGTGCCCGCCCTCGTTGAGGAGGACGGACTCGAGGCGCTCGGGTCCGGGCATCCGCATTTCGGCGCCCGCGAGGAGCCGTCGCTCGGTCGAGGCCCGCCCCGACGAGACGAGACGGATCTGGAGCGGCACCTGCCAGAGCTGATTCCGCGGGGACGGCGTGGAGCCGGGCAGCGGCTCCGGCAGATACGTGAAGCGCTGCTGGCTCAGCACCAGCTCGCGGCCCTCGAGCCGCGCGCTCACGAGCGGGTAGCCGGGCTGGAAGATCCAGGCGTCCATCACCGCGGGAATCGGCTGGTTCGCGGCGCGTCCGAGCGCGGCCCAGAGGTCGCCGGTCTCGGCGTTGGCGTAGGCGTGGCGCCGCAGGTACTCGCGCACGCCGTCGCGAAACACCGTCGAGCCGAGATACTGCTCGAGCATGCGCAGCACCGACGCGCCTTTCTCGTAGGTCAGCACGTCGAACATCGCGTCGGCGTCGCGCGGCGCCTCGACGTGGAACTCGATCGGGCGTGTCGAGTGCAGCCCGTCGACCGAGAGCGCGGCCGCGCGCGAGACGCCGAAGGTCGTCCAGCGCTGCCACTCGGGCTTCCAGGCGTCGACCGCGAGGATCTCCATGAACGTGGCGAACGCCTCGTTGAGCCAGATGCCGTTCCACCAGGTCATCGTGACGAGATCGCCGAACCACATGTGAGCGTTCTCGTGGGCGACCACGTCGGCGACCCGCTCGAGCTCCGCGTGGGAGGCGGCGCGCGCGTCGACCAGCAGCGCCGTCTCGCGGAAGGTGATCGCGCCGAGGTTCTCCATGGCGCCCGCCGCGAAATCGGGAATCGCGAGCAAATCGAGCTTGTCGCTCGGGTAGGGCAGGCCGTAGTAGTCCTCGAAGAAGCGCAGCGAGGCGACGCCGATCTCGTGGCCGAAGGCGGCCAGATGGCGCTTGCCCGGCACGCACCAGACGCGGACCGGCGTGCGGCCGACCAGCACGGCGTCGGTGGCCTCGAGCTCGCCGACGACGAACGCCACCAGATACGTGGACATCTTCATCGTGTCGGCGAAGGTCACGACCTTCCGGCCGCGCTCCACCCGCTCGCCCACGATCGAGGTGTTCGACACCGCGGTGAGCTTCGGGTCGATCACGAGCGTCACTGCGAACACCGCCTTGAAGGCCGGCTCGTCCCAGCACGGAAACGCGCGCCGGGCGTCGGTCGCCTCGAACTGTGTGGCGGCCATGAGCCGCCCCTCGCCGGTCGGATCCTTGTAGCTCGACCGGTAGAAGCCGCGCAGCTTGTCGTTGAGGATGCCGGTGAACGCGAGCCGCAGCCGCCAGGTGCCCGGCGCGATCTCGGACGGAAACGTGATGCGGCAGCGCTCGGCCGCCTCGTCGACGATCGGCGTGCCTCGGAGGGACTCGCCGCGCGCATTCGTCAGCGTCGCCTCGCCGAAGGCGAGGTCCACCGCGTTGAGGACCACCTCCGCCGTCGGCGCCGGGACCTCGAGCGTGACGGTCTCGTCGCCCGTGAAGGTCAACGTCGCCAGATCGGGCTCGAGGCGCAGATCGTAACGGGTCGGTCGCACGTGTCGAGGCAGGCGATACGGATCCACAGCGTTCTCCGGGAAGCGGTCAGGATGACTGCGGTCTCATACTGTACAGCAGTCCGCCCACGCTATCATGCTCCCGTCGATGCGACTTCGCCTTCGTGCCGCCTGCGCAGCCACGGCGGCCGTGCTGCTCGGGGCCGCGGCCGCCACCGGCGCCGACGCGGTCCAGGATTTCATCCGGCGACACTGGAGCCAGCCGCTGACGCCCCAGGGGTCGCCGCCCGCGCGGTTCTCTCCACTGGAAGCCTCCCTCGATCCGGAGTCGTGCGGGACCTGCCATCCGGCACAATTCGCCGACTGGCGCGAGAGCGCGCACGCCGCCGCGAGCGGGCCGGGCGTCGCCGGCCAGCTCGTGGAGATGCGGGAGAGCGACCCGTCGTCGGCGCACGCGTGCCTGGTCTGCCACGCCCCACTCGCCGAGCAGGGGCCGTTCGTCGCGGTGGGGCGCGAGCTGCGGGAGAACGCCGACTACGATCCCTCGCTCGCCGGGAAGGGCGTGCCGTGCGCGGGCTGCCACCTCCGGGGCCACGAGCGCTTCGGCCCACCGCGGCGAGACGGCTCGCTGACGAGCGGTACCCCGCGTGAGACCTTGCCCCACAACGGCGTGACACGGACGCCGGCGTTCCTCAGCGCCGAGTTCTGTCGGAGCTGCCACCAGTTCACACCCGACGGGTTCGCGCTCAACGGCAAGCTGCTCCAGGCCACCTACGACGAGTGGAAAGCGAGCCGGTTCGCGCGCGAGGGTGTCCAGTGCCAGGACTGCCACATGCCCGACCGCCGCCACCGCTGGCGCGGCATCCACGACGCCGACATGGTGCGGTCAGGGCTCACGATCACGGCCAAGGCGGGCGCGACGCGGTATCGTCCCGGCGAGCTCGCGCTCGTCACGCTTCGCGTGAGCAGCACGCGCATCGGCCACGCGTTTCCAACGTATGTCACGCCACGGGTGGTCCTGAGCGCCGAGCTGGTCGACACCGCGGGGCAGGTGGTGGCCGGCAGCCGGCGCGAGCAGGTGATCGGGCGTGAGGTGGCTCTGGATCTTTCGCGCGAGCTCGCCGACACCCGCCTGATGCCGGGCAAGAGCGCGACGCTCACGTATCGAATGAAGATCGACGCGCGCGGGGTGCGCGCGAGAGTATCCGTCGTCGTGGAGCCGGACGCCTTCTACGTGGCGTTCTTCGACACCCTGCTGCGCCAGGGCGCGGGCCGAGGCGAAGCGCAGATCCGCCAGGCGCTCGAAGCGGCGCGCCGCTCGCCGTTCACACTCTTCGAGCGCGAACTCCCCCTCAGCTAGAACGGATTGTGAACCCCTCGTCCCGCCCGCAGCGCGCAGCGCTGCGAATCGGGCGAGCGGGTGACGCAGCCGGAACCAGGTAGGGCCGCCCCTGCGCCACCCGCCCGCCTCCCGCGACAAGGCCGAGCTAGTAGCCGAGCGCAGCCCCATCGGCGCGCGGGTCCGACGCGCCAGTAAGTCCGGTCGGATCGATGCGGATCACCTGGGCGTGGCCCATCAGATCGCTCCAGCCCTCGACCACCTCGACTTCGTGGCCGCGCTCGCGCAGCGTCTCCCGGACGTCGCCGGCGAAGCGGTCCTCGAGCCTCAGCGAGCGTGTCTCCTCGCCCCAGGTGCGGCCAAAGAGCCAGCGCGGCGCCTCGACCGCCGCTTGCGGATCGAGTCCGCGGTCGATCATGCGCGTGACGAGGGCCGCCTGCGTCTGCGGCTGGCCCTCGCCGCCCATCGTGCCGTAGACGAGGCGCGGCCGTCCGTCGACGAGGTACATGGACGGAATCAAGGTGTGCGCGGTCTGCTTGCGCGGCGCCAGGCGGTTCACGTGGCCCGGGTCGAGCGAGAAGAACGCGCCGCGGTTCTGGAGGAGGATCCCGGTGTCGCCGGCGATCACGCCCGAGCCGAATTCCCAGTAGAGGCTCTGGATCAATGACACCGCGTTCCCGTGCGCGTCCGCGGTCACGATCGCGATCGTATCGCCCGTTGCGGCCGGCCCGGTTGCCGGCATGGCGGCGCGCCGCGAGATCCGCCGCCGCCGCTTGGCGAGCCGCGTCGGGTCGAGACAGCGCGCGACCGGCACCGAGGCCACCGTCGGGTCTGCGAGGTAGCGGTCGCGGTCCTCGAATGCGAGCTTCGTCGCCTCGACGACGACGTGCACGTAGTCGGCCTCGGCGAGGGACGCGATGTCGAAGCCCTCGAGCAAGGACAGGATCGCGAGCGCGGCGAATC
>QHSP01000036.1 GCA_003220495.1 Candidatus Rokuibacteriota bacterium
AGGCCTCGGGCCACGCGGCCCTCGGGGAGATGGTGGCGGGGGTCCAGGCCAAGTTCCCCGGCCACCGCTTCCGGAGACGGAGCGGCGTCGACGCGCATCACGACCAGCTTCGCTTCGCGTGGGACCTGGTGACGCCCGATGGCGCCGTGGTGGTGGCCGGCATCGACGTCGGCGCCCTCGCGGATGATGGCCGGCTGGAGCGCATCACCGGCTTCTTCGGCGAAGCTCCGGCGCTGGCCGCCGTGTGACCGCTCCATCCATTTGACATCGTTCGAGAACCGTCGCCGCGAAGGACTCGCGGCGACGGTCGAATATCGCCGTCAGATCGCGCGGGCCACCGGCGTGGCGTCGAGGATCGCCTGGTGGACGCCGCGCGGAGCGACGCAGTCGCCCACCGCGTAGAGCTCCGAGACCTGGCCCTTGAGCGCCAGGTAGAGGCCGTCGGTCGACGACGACGGCATCGGGGCGCTCCGCGAGGTGCTCCGTTCCCTCCCTGTCCCGCTCGAATTGGCGACGTAGGTGGACGCGCTCGGCGAGATGAGCCTGGAAGATCCTGCAGGACGACGGCCCGATCGTGCACCCGGTGTGGCGCGCGATCTTCACGTTCCACGACAAGCGCGTGCAGGGCTTCAAGGTGCACCCCACGCTCCACAGCGTCGGGCACCAGCTCGCGCCGACGGCGTGAGAGCGCGGGGCTAGCGTGCTCGCCTGCGTCGCCTTCGCGCGGCCGTTCTTCCCGGCGATGCCGCAGTGCCGTGCCCGGGCTTCGTGCCGACGCCGCGACTGCACTCGTTGCAGAACTTCTGCGCTTCATCCTTGAGCTCTCTCTTGCACGTTAGGCACCTGATCATGACGTTCCTCCACTACGAAACTTGAAGGCCTCGCGCGCGAGCCCGCCGCGCGGGCCGGGACGACTAGCCGCCAGTAATTCGCAGCGCCGATTTCCTGTGCCACCTCAGCCCACGCCGCCCCCGGTTGCCTGAATTCTGGCGCAGGACGCCTCGGACGGAGCTCGAGTGGTTGCGGCGAAGGCGACGATCAACCTACTCCGGCGCTGGACTCATTATATATATCTTATAAGTATTATATAGGTTAGGGTAGTAGACGGATTGCCGATCTTTTGGTCCCTGGCGGTCTCCCCGCAGGAGGGCGCGCCTGGGGGCTTGAGCGACACCCTCGGCCGGGCGTAACGACCGCGAGGCCGCGGCCGACGGGGAGGGTTCTCTATGGCTGAAGACTGCAGGGCTATCGTCGGGTCCGTAGCGCGCGAGATCGCGAACGCCGAAGACACCGGTGAAGCGACAAGCGTCGCCGCCGTGACGACCGGCGAGTGGGCCCCGGAGATGGCGGCGCAGCGACACACGGCGCGATCGCAACTGCTGTGGATGGTCGATCGGGCCAGGCACGCCGCCCAGAACGAGCGAGGCGATGATGCCCGATGGTGGCGCGAGAGGGCGATATGCGCCCTGTGGAACTTGAACTAGCGCGACAGGCGGAAGCTCCGCCTTCCGGTAAGCGCGGAGCCGCTGAGCTTCACGAGACGACGGCGGCCGAAGCTCAGCCGAGGACGATCCGAACGCGATGTGTCTTCCCATCATCGACGAGCCCGATGCTGAGATCGCCGGCCAGCGCGACGCCTTCGACCTCTACTGACGACACCCCCCGCGATACCCCCCGCGGGTTCTCGACGACGAGGTCGTAGCGCGCGGAGCGATAGCGAAACACCAGCTCGAAGCCGCGCCACGCGTGCGGAATACACGGCTCGATCACGAGCCTCGCGCCGCGGAGTCGGAACCCGAGGATCGACTCCAGCCCGGCCCGATACATCCACCCCGCCGATCCTGTGTACCACGTCCAGCCCCCACGGCCCACGTGCGGCGCCGCGGTGTAGACGTCTGCCGCGACGACGTACGGCTCCACCTTATAGCGCTGAACGCCTGCTGGGGTGCTGGCGTGGGTGATCGGATTCAACATCGCGAACAGCGCGGCGGCCTTATCCCCGTCGCCGAGCGCCGCGAAGGCAATCGCCGACCAGATGGCCGCATGCGTGTATTGCCCGCCATTCTCTCGGACGCCAGGCACATATCCCTTGATGTAGCCGGGCTCCAGCGACGTGCCGTCGAATGGCGGTGTCAGGAGCAGGACGACGCCATCGGCGCGGCGTACGAGATGTTCGTCGACGGCCGCCATGGCGCGCGCGCGGCGTGCCGGGTCGCCGGCCGCCGAGATGACGCTCCAGGACTGCGCGATCGAATCGATGCGGCATGCGTCGTTGATGGCGGCGCCGAGCGGCGTTCCGTCATCGAAGTACGCGCGGCGATACCAGCCTCCGTCCCAGGCCTCGCGTTCGAGCGACTCCTTGAGGGCGCTCACATGCCCACGCCACCGCTCGGCGCGCTTGCCCTCCTCGCGAGCGTCCGCCAGGTCAGCCCATTCGGAGAGAACGGCGTGGAGGAACCACCCGAGCCAGACGCTCTCACCCTTCCCGCCGGCGCCCACCTCGTTCATCCCGTCGTTCCAATCTCCCGTACCTATCAGCGGCAATCCATGAATTCCAACCGCCAAGCTGCGATCGAGCGCGCGCGCACAGTGCTCGAAGAGCGAGCTTCGCTCGTCGGAAGCGCGAGGCTCGAAGTACGACTCGCGCTGGCCGACCTCGAGCTTGGGTCCTTCGAGGAAGGAGACGACTTCGTCGAGGACGGCGCCGTCGCCGACGATCTCGACATAACGGGCGACGGCGTACGGCAGCCAGAGCAGGTCATCGGAGATGCGAGTTCGAACGCCGCGGCCGCTGGGCGGATGCCACCAGTGCTGGACGTCGCCATCGTCGAATTGTCGCGCCGCGGCGCGCAGTACATGCTGCCGGGCCAGCGCGGGCTCGGCCACCGCGAGCGCCATCACGTCTTGAAGCTGATCGCGAAACCCGTACGCACCACCGGCCTGGTAGAACGCCGACCTCGCCCACACGCGACAGGACAGCGTCTGGTACAGCAGCCAGCCATTGAGCAGTATGTCCACCGAGCGATCCGGCGTTCTGACCTGCACCGTGCCGAGCAGCGCACCCCAGCGCTCGTCGACCGCCCGCAGGACTGCCGCTACGTCGTGAGTCCGGTAGCGAACGATCAGCTCCCGCGCCTGCTCCAGACTCTCCGCCTCGCCGAGCAAGAACACGACCTCGGCTCGGCCGCGAGCGGGCAGTGCGAGCGTCGCCTGAAGGGCGCCGCACGGATCGAGGCCAGCACCGACCCGTCCCGAGAGGCGGTGTCGGGCCGCGAGCGCCGCCGGATGATCCGGCGACCCGTTGCGTCCGAGAAATTCCGTCCGGTCGGCGGTCCATGCCGTTTGGGTCCCTCCGAGGTCGGCAAACGCGACGCGAGCGCCGAACTCGCGCCTCCACGCGTTGCGCGCGAGCATCGCGCCGGTCTGCCTGTCGATCTCGGTGACCACGAACGGCGCCGCGGCAGGCCGCGACACGCCAAGGACCCACTCGACGTAGGCGGTCACGGACAGCCGCCGTGGTCGTCCGGACTCGTTTGTCAGCGTGAGCCGCGAGATCTTGATGGGGTCGTCGAGCGGCACCAGCTGTAGCAGCTCGAGCGAGATGCCGTGCGAGACGTGCTCGAACCGCGTGTAGCCTTGTCCATGCCGGATGACGTAGGGCGAGATCTCTTCGCGGATCGGGAGCGCCGTCGGCCCCCACAGATCCCCGGTCTCCTCATCCCGGACGTAGATGGTCTCACCTGGCGGATCGCTGACCGGATCGTTCGACCAGGCCGTGAGCTGGTTCTCGCGGCTGTTGACCGACCACGTGTACCCCGCACCCGACTCGGAAACCTGGAAGCCGAAGCCCGGATTCGCGATCACGTTGATCCACGGCGCCGGCGTCCACCGCCCCTCGTCGAGGACCGTCACGAACTCGCGCCCATCCTTCGCGAAGCCGCCCAGCCCGTTGTAGAGCTCGAGATTCGGGCGCGCAGGCGTCGCGGGCGCCGGCGGCCGCGCCGCCGCCCGTCGTGGCAGAGCAAGCGGAGCCGCAGCGTCGGGTCGCTGTGCTCGCGCCACTTGCTCGGCCAGTGTCCCGTGCCGGCTCGACAGCACCGCGCGCGCGACAGACCGGAGCACCTCACGCTGGGTCGCCGTGAGGCGGTCGGCCCGCACGATATGTACGTTCCCGTGCGGTTCATGGCCATCGTGGGGCCCTGCCGACTGGCTCGTGCGGACAAGTGTCTCCAACAGCGCCTGCAGATCCTGAGCATAGGACGGCGCATGCTCGTTCAAAATGACGAGATCTACCGCGAGCCGCTTCATCCGCCAGTACTCGTGCGCACGGAGCAGCTGCCGAACGATACCCACGTCCTCGGAATCGTCGATCCGAACGAGCACGATTGGGAGATCGCCTGATATCCGGTGCGCCCACAACGCGGCGGGGCCCTCCGTCTGACGTGCGAGGATCTCCGCGGGAGATCTCAAGCTACGATCCGAGTAGAGAACGCGACTGGCGAGGCTTTGGAAGAGATGTGCCTCGTCGGGGCCAATGCCGAGGTGGTGCTGCTGAACCTGCGCCTGCGTCCAGGCCAGGGTCGCGACGCGGTCGAACGTCGCCGGATCGCGATATTTCTCGGCGAGGCCCAGGGCCTCCGTGCGCGACGGCGCGACGAGCGTCGAGAAGGTGACGCGGACGGTATCACCCGGCGGCAGTCGTACGCGGCGGCGCAAGCTCACGATCGGATCGAGCACCGCGCCGGTCGTGTTGGAGAGGGGCTGGCCGTCGATCACCGCCGCGGGCGTCCGGATCCCGCGCCCGCGGCCGAGAAACCGCGCACGGTCGGTCTCCCATTGCAACTCGCCGACCGGGTCGCTTTCCACGACGGCGACATGGGCCAGCCAGACCGGGGCCTCGCCGCGTGCTCGCGGCCGGCGTCTCGCCAGCAGAGTGTCGAGCTCGGGTACGCATTCGGTCTCCACGCTCAGGTTGGAAAACGCCGGGTGGGCCGCGTCGACTGCCGGCGGCGCCAGGACGACCTCGGCGTACGACGTCAGCTCGATCTCCCGGCTCTTCGCCCCGAGGTTCGTGAGCGAGACGCGACGCACCTCGGCATCGTCTTCCGGTGACACGATCACCTGGAGCGTGGTCACGATGGCGCCGTCGCGCCGCACGATCTCCGCCCGATCCTCGGAGAACGTGACCTCGTAACTGCCCGGCGCGCCGCCGCGCGGCTGGTAGCCGGCCGACCAGCACTCCCCGCTGTCGACATCGCGAAGGAATACATACGTGCCGCATGCGTCGCGCGTGACGTCTTCCCGCCACCGCGTGACGGCGAGATCACGCCAGCAGCTGTATCCGGAGCCCGCCGTCGTCAGCATCACCGCATACCGTCCATTGGAGAGCAGCTGGGTGCGCGGCAACGAGCCGTGCGGCGAGTCGAAGTGCCTCACGACCGGCGGAACGAACTCGCGCACGTCGCCGACGGCCTGCACCTCGTCCGCGCGGGGCCGCGCGACCGCCACGTCCCGCGGCGTCCGTTCTTGAAGCAGGAGCTCGGTGGCCAGGACCATGGGCTCGGAACGGAAGCGCGCGCGCATGGCGCCGTCGTGGACGACGTTCGCGATCGCGACGACCACCATACCCTGGTGGTGGGCCATATACGCGCGAACCACGGCGACCGTGGCGCCATCCGGAAGCCTGGGCGCGGTGTAGTCGAGCGCCTCGTAGAAGCCGTAGGCGCCGCTGGCCCCGGCCGCCGCCAGGCGCCGGAAATTCTGTACCGCCGCGGTCGGATCGATCATCGCGGCCAGGCCCGTCGCATAGGGTGCGATGACGACGTCCTCGCTGAGTCCGCGTCGCAGGCCTATTCCCGGGATACCGAAGCTCGAATACTGGTAGGTCATTTCCAGATCGCGCGCGTTGTAGCCCGACTCCGACACACCCCACGGCACGCCGCGCTCGGCGCCATACCTGATCTGCCGTCCCACCACGAGCCGGGATGTCTGCTCGAGCAGGCTCCCCGCCGGCGCGGGCATGACCAGCGTCGGCATCAGGTATTCGAACATCGATCCCGACCAGGACACGAGCACCGAATCGAGCTCCACCGGTGTCAGGGACCGGCCGAGCCGGAACCAGTGTGAGACGGGAACGTCGCCCTTGGCGATCGCGACGAAGCTCGCGAGCCGGGCTTCGGACGCGAGGAGGTCGTACCGACCCGGGTCGAGGCTTCCGTCGGTAACGCGGTACCCGATCGCGAACAGCTTCCGCATCGGATCGAAGAGAAAGTCGAAATCCATGGCGCCGACCATCGCCCGAGCGTTTCGAGCGAGGATCGTGAGGCGACGAACCAGCGTCTCGGGCATGTCGAGGTCACGCGTATGGCTTTCAACCGTGGCGCAAAGCGCCTCCGCCCAGACGAGGACGTCCGCGAGCGCGCGCCCGGGATCCTCGTCGACCAGCGTTCGCGCGGTGTCCAGCACCGCCTGAGCGCGGGCCTTCAACGTCGCGAGCCGTGAGACCCACTCGCCGGAGCCGCGCGAGGGTTCCCGGACCGCGGCCGTGACGGCGTCGAGAACGTCCGCCAAGTGCCCGTGGCGGGCTGGGCCGGGGGAGGCATCGCCGGCCGCCAGGGCGGCCGACAGGTGGACGAGCAGCACGGTGTCCTCGATCCCGACGAGCGCCGACCGATCGAGGCGCGGGCGCTCGATCATCTCCTCGCAGGCGTGCGCGAGCGCGATGAGATGGCCGGCGAGATTGCCGCTGTCGACCGACGAGATGTACTTCGGCTCGAGCGGGTAGCAGTGCTTCGTGTCATACCAGTTATAGAAGTGGCCGCGGAAGCGCTCGAGGCCGTTCAGCGTTTCGAACGTGGCCTCAAGACGCTCGACAGCGTCGAGCGTTCCGACCCAGCCGAAATCGCGCGCAGCCACCGTCGACAGCAGATAGAGCCCGATGTTCGTCGGCGACGTGCGATGCGCAACCACCGGGCCCGGCGTTTCCTGGAAGTTGTCGGGCGGCAATGCGTGGTCTTCCGGACCCACGAACGTCGTGAAGAAGCGCCACGTCCGCCGCGCGATCAGGCGAAGGGCTCGCGCATCCGCCGCCGAGAGCGGCCGGGTGGGCTCCGTGCTCCGCGGCACGCTGATCCACCGCGCCACCGCCGGCGACACGGCCCACAGCAGCAGAAAGAGCAGCGCGGCGGGCCAAGCCTCGGGTCGTCCCCACGTGACGGCGACCGCCGCGACGGCGGCGAGCGCAACCCCGCCGCCCATTCGATTGCAGAAGCCACGGAGATCCAGACGGAGGCCGGCTTCCGCCTGCGCCGCGGTCACCCATTCCAGCAGCCCGCGATGCGTGACGTACACGCGGACGAGCGTCCGCACGATCGCATCACTCATCAGCCAGGTCTGATGTGTCAGCATCGTGATCGTGAGCCCGAACTGTGAGCCGGCCAGCAAGAGGTCCCGGCCTACCGCGCGGATGTAGCTGCGCTTCGAGATGCCGCGTCCGCGGGGGAGCAAGCCGCCCAGCACCGGCAAGAGCGTGGGCACAGCGACGGTCGCCAGGATGAAGGCGCTCCATATCGTGGGCGAGGTGCCCGGCATCAGCCACGCGACCACGAGTGTCAGATACGTCGCCGGCGCCGACACGGTGCGACGGAGGTTGTCCAGCATCTTCCAGCGTCCGACCACCGGGACCCGGCTCCCGAGAATCCACGGAAGCAGTTGCCAATCGCCACGTGCCCATCGATGCTGGCGGGCGGCTGCGACCCCGTAGTGGGATGGGGCGCTCTCGAACAGCTCGACGTCGGTGACGAGGCCGGCGCGCGCGAACACTCCCTCGAAGAGATCGTGGCTCAGCAGCGCGTTGTCCGGCACCCGCCCCGCCAGCGCCGCCTCGAACGCGTCCACGTCGTAGATGCCTTTGCCGGTATACGACCCTTCTCCCCAAAGGTCCTGGTAGACGTCGGACACCGCCGCCGCATACGGGTCGATCCCGGCCGGGCCGGACGAGAGGCGCTGGAACAACGAGCCCTCGCGTCCGGGTAGCGGCGGTGTCACTCGGGGTTGAAGCACGGCATATCCTTCAACGACGCGCTGCCTTTCGATATCGAACCGCGGTCGGTTGAGGGGATGCGCCATCGTACCGACCAGCCGATCGACCGCCCCTCTGGGTAGCCGCGTGTCGGCGTCGAGAGTGATGACGTAGCGGATGCCGGAAGGCGTGACGGCACCCGTAGCCACGAAGCTCGTGTCCGTCGCCCCGCGCAGGAGGCGATTCAG
Organism: Candidatus Rokuibacteriota bacterium; assembly: GCA_003220495.1. Taxonomy (GTDB): domain Bacteria; phylum Methylomirabilota; class Methylomirabilia; order Rokubacteriales; family CSP1-6; genus AR31. The sequence continues at coordinate 8,269 of QHSP01000036.1, forward strand.
CTCGTGGAGCTTGCCCCGCTTGCGCTCCCACCCCATCCACGCCCGCTCGCTGTCGTTCCAGAGCCGGCGGCGATGGAAGAGGAGGAATCGCTCGCCGCCATCCGGTGCGGCACCGTGACGTCGGTTCAGGCGGGCGATCCCCTCGCGCGCGGCCCCCAGAGTTCCGTCATCACCCGGCATGCTCTCCGCGGGCGCATCCAACCAGTCGGAGAGGATGGCAAAGCGAAGATCGCCGCTCGGATTCGCCAGGAAATGCACTTCGAGCCGCTCGATTTGCTCGGTGACTTCTGCGCTATCCGTCAAGAGCATCGGCACGACGACCATGGTTCGCAAATGCGATGGCACCCCGTCGCGCAGCTCGAGGCGAGGCAGCACTGCCGGCGTGACCAGCGCGGTGACGCTTCGGTTCAGCAAAGCGATCGCCAGGTCCGAGGCCGGGACGATGGCCAGAAGTGCGAGAACGAGCAGGCCCGCTGGTCCGACGCCGGATAGCCATGCCGTGAGGAGGGGCAGGGCAAACATGAACCCACTGAGGACGGCGATCGTTCCAAGATATCCGGGCGTCGCCGCCCCGACATAGAGCCGAAGCAGCCGGCGCAAGGGCGGTGCTCGGTAGCCAAGCGTCCGTTCGAAGGCCAGGCGCCCGTTGCCGATGAGATAAAAGCCGGGATCGGTCTGCCGATCATCGTGGGCCCCGGCCTGCGCGCGAGCCACGGCCCGGCGCGCGACGTCCAGCTCCGGCCGGCGCGAGCCCCGGCCGAGCTCCTCCACGGCGTGTCGGTAGGCATCGCGGGTCGCGAAGTCCATCGCGGCGTAGTTCGGGCCCACATGCAGCACCTGGTCGACGAGGCTGACGCTCTCGAAGAACTCCGTCCAGTCGAGCGCAGACATCAAGCTCATGCTCATGATCACGTTGCGGACGGTCACGTTCATCGCGGCCTGCCGCTGATGCTCGACGCGAACGATGTCGTCAGAGGTCGTCCCCTGCGCCTGCAGCCGTTGATCGAGCCAGCGCAGGGCCGGAGTGACTGCGCGATCCTGCTCCCGTAGCCGCTGAACGAGCTGCACCGCGAAGGCAGTGACGAGCGGACCACTCTCGAATCGCGCGAGGCCCCTCGCCGTCGGCGCGACAGCACCGTCGGCGCCGACACCGAGCAGCTCGTCAGCCAGGAGGTCGGCCTCCTGGCGCGCCGCGCGCCCGCGAACGATGCTCTCCGCCAGGCGCCGAAGATTCTCGACGAGGACGACGCGCAGCGTGATCGCCACCGCCCAAAGCTCGCCGATCGTCAGCGGCTGCACACGTTGATAGGCACGCACGAACCGCCGGAGCGATTCGGGATCGAGCCGGCTATCGGTATGCGCCACGAACGCCCAGGCGATGCCGTAGACGCGCGGATAGCCGGCGAGCGGCCCCGCGACCAGCTTGGGCAGCTCGCGATAGAACCCGGACGGCAGGTCGTCGCGGATCTCGCGCAGCTGTTCGTCCACGACGTGGAAGTTGTCGACGAGCCATTCCGCCGCCGGCGTGATCGCGCGCTCCTCACGGATGGCGTTGGCGATCACACGATACGACTCGCGAAGCACACGGCCGTTGTGCTCGACGCGCTGCAGCAAACGCCGCCCCCGGCGCGACTGCCTCATGACGACCTGGGCAGCCGCCAGGCTCTCGGCGTGCTGCTCGAGACGCTCGATGCCGAAGAGGTCGGCACGGATCGGGTCTTCGGGAGATTGCCGGGCCATGCGCTTGGGGTCTTTGTGCAGGGTTAGAAGGAGGATGCGGATTCCGGCTGGCGCCGCTGGCCATTCGTGTTCGGCATCCCCATGCGCCGCAACCAACGAAAATGGGCAGTCACGCCTTCCCGGAACGACCGATGCTCGGAGTATGCGACGCCGAAGTCTCGACACGTCTGTTCTACCACCTTCGAGATCGCCGGGTAGTTGACGTGGCTGATCCTCGGGAACAGGTGGTGTTCGATCTGGAAGTTCAGACCGCCGAGGAGCCATGCCACGACCCGGCTATGGCGAGCGAAGTCCACGGTTGTCTCGGCCTGATGGATGGCCCAGGCCCGCTCGATACGCCCCGCACCCGCGGAGGGCAGCGGGAACGCCGCCTCTTCTACGCAGTGGGCCACCTGGAACACCACGCTCAGCGAGGTCCCAAGCACCAGCGCGGCGACTCCGTAATGGACGAGGACAGCGCTCACTGGGTGGAACAGCAACGGGACCCCGAATGCCCACGCGAAAAAGATCGATTTACCGGCCACCAGGGTGATCAGATCCGTCACCGCGGGGCGGCGGATTCGGTGGCTGCCGATTCGGCCCGCGATCAGCCTTCGGAAATCGTCGACGAGCTGCCACCTGATCGCCAGCAAGCCGTAGAGCGGCCAGAGGTAGAGGTGTTGCCAGCGGTGAAACGCGAGCCGGGGCTGATGGGGCGTGACCCGGCCGAAGATGCCGAGGTTGAGGTCGCTGTCGTGGCCCGTGACATTGACGAACGTGTGATGAATGACGACGTGCTTCCAGCGCCAGAGATACGAGCTGCCCCCGATCAGGTCGAGCGTCATCGCCATCAGCTTGTTGATCGAGGGGTGGTTGGAGTACGCGTGATGTCCACCGTCGTGTTGAATGTTGAATCCGATCCCGGCCGCGGCGAACCCGAGCAGGACGGCGAGCGGCACGCTCTGCCACCAAACATGGGCCGCGAACACGAGCAGCAGGTAGGAGACAGCCAGACCGGCGATGAGGATCGCGGTCTTCAGGTACATCTGCCAGCAGTCGCGTTGCCGCCGGCCGGTGGCCCGGAAATACTCGTCGACTCGCCGCCGGACCTCGAGCTGGAAGGCGCTGTTCGTCCCGAATTTGAGCGCCCCTGCCGAGCTCACCGCGCCGCGGCCTCGTCCTGCCGGTGTCATCGAGACTGCTGCCGCTGCAGGTACTGGTCGATCCCATCCTCGATGTCGCGAGGGAACGGCGGCGCAGACCCTACGAGCTCCTGCTGGTAGGTCAGGAGCATGATCTCACGGAAAATCGGCAAGGCTGCGCGGCCCCCGGTCTCCTTGTCGCCCAGCGTACGGTTGTCGTCGAAGCCGATCCGGACCGCCACCGTGACCCCCTTCGGTCCGTAGGTGGACCCCACGAAGAGCGCATCACGAAAGTCGCTCGTCGTTCCGGTCTTCCCCATCACCGGAATCGGAAAGTCGGGGCCGTACAGGGAATGGGCGGTGCCTTCCGGAATGCGGACCACCCCCCGCAATCCCTCCTGGATCAGGTTCACGTCGTTGGAGTCGAGCTCGAGGGCGATCCGGGCCGCCTCGTAGAGCACCTCGCCCGAGGCGTTGCTGACCTGATCGATGATGTACGGCTCCGCCAGGATTCCCGAAGCCATCGCGCGATAGGCGCCCGCCAGCTCGAGCAGCCGCACTTCCGACGCCCCGAGGGCCGTGGTGACATATGGCTGCAGCGGGGTGCGGATCCCCAGCTTTAGGGAAGTCCCGATCACTCTGTCCAGGCCGATCTCACGGGTGATCCACACGGCGACGGCGTTGCGGGACTCGGCCAGCGCCTGGCGCAGCGGGATCGGCCCCTTGAACTCGTGGTCGTAGTTGGCGATCCACTTCACGGGTCGATCAGTCCCCATGGGCACCGCGATGGGTTCGTCGGGCACCGTCGTATCGAGCTTCAGCCCCTGGCGGAACGCGGCCAGGTACACCATCGGCTTCCACGCCGAGCCCGCCTGCCGCAGCGAGCCCGTCGCGCGGTTGAAGTCGGAGTAGCGCGCATAGCGATTCTGGTAGAAGTGCCGCCCGCCCGCCTCGGCCAGGATCGCCGCGTCCGCGTTGCGCAGCACGACCACCGAGCCCTGGATCAGTCCCTTCGCCTGAGGGTGCCGCCGCTCGTAGAGGGCGAGGCCGGTCTCGAGCGCCTCGTTCACGATGGTCTGTACCCGCGGGTCTACGGTGACGTGGACTAAGATCCGCCCCTGGAAGAGATCCTCGACTCCGAAGCGGCCCGCACCGTGTTGCCTGAGCTCGTCGAAGACCGTGTCGATCACGGCAGGCGCCTGCGTCTTGACCGAGCTGTTCGCCACCTTCGCGACGAGCACCGGCTCGAGCTGCAAACGCTTCGCGAGGTTCTCGGGGATGTAGCCGTTGCGCGCCATCAGGGCCAGGATCTCGTTGCGGCGGCGCAAGGGCCGCGCGTCGCCGGGCACCGGAAGATAGTCCCGCGGCGCCTTCGTGATCCCCGCCAGCGATGCTGCCTTCGCGGCGTCCTCCATCGTGTAGCTCGACAACGGCTTGCCGAAGTAGTACTCGGAGCCGGCGGCGAAGCCGTACCGGCCGTTGCCCAGATAGTTGAAGCTGGCGGAACGCGCGAAGATCTCGCGTTTCGCCTGCTCTCGTGATCCGAACCGCCGGGTCATCGCCTCCTCGAGCCAGAGCGCCAGCCGCACTTCCTCCAGCTTCCGGAAGAGTTTGTTCGTGGTCGGAACCCCCACGACCGCGGAGAAGAGCCGCCAGGTTAGGTTGTCGCGGAAGAGAGTCACGTCGTTCTCACGGCTCCACCGGTCCCGCAGGAAGTAACCGCGGACGAGCTGCTGGGTGAGCGTCGAGCCACCCTGGGGGAGACGCAGCCGGAATCCCTTGCCGTCCCACCACGCACCTGCGGAGCTCATCGCCGTCTTGTAGAGCACGCGGGGCAGCGCTCGATAGTCCACGCCGGAGTGGGTGAAGAAGTTCCTGTCCTCGGCCGCCAGGATCGCCTGGCGGAGGACAGGCGGTATCTCCTCGTAGGAAATGACCTGACGGTACTCCCGCGCCAGCTCGACCAGCACCGTGCCCCGTGCGTCGTAGACTTTGCCGGTCGTCGAGAGCTCGAAACGAATGAAGCGTTCGAGGTCCGGAACGCCACTCCGGTCGAAATAGATATGATGGGCGAGTCCCCACGTCGCGAGCACGAGCGGGAGCAGCATCACGAGGGGCACCGTGAGACACACGGCTCGGCGCGAGCACGCGAACCGTAAGCGCCGGGCAAAGCGGGCGACGGCGGCAGCATAGGAGCTCATCGGGCCCGCGTATCGAACCTTCATCCTGGGCGTTGCGCTTGCCGGGGCCGCTCCACGCTAGTCACTGGCTCGCGATCTCCGTCGCCACCGCCCGCTTCACCGGCGCTGAAATCCACGGCGGGGCGAAGAAGTCGCGCAATTCCGCGACACCCTCCCCGGCGGTTCGCCGATTGCCGGCTACGCGACGGCGGCAGCCCGCAATCGACGATCCTGTCGAGCAGTGTCTTGTAGCTCACCTTGAGGATGCGGGACTCCGCGGCTCGATTCCAGCCCACCCGATGCAGCACGTCCTCGCATGGATGGCTCTGGCCACGAGATCCTTCCCGACGCCGTTTTCGCCGCGGATCAACACCGTTGCGTCCGTATCCGCGACGTTTTCGATGATCGTCCCGATGGCTCGCATCTGCGAGCTGCCGTCAGAGAGTGACGCGTGCCTTGTTGGATCGGACGTCTGCACAGACCGCACGAGCACCCCCTGGCGCAGCGGTTGGTATCGCGTGTGCCGCAGTGAAGATCCGAAGGCCCCGCCGGCGACGGCGCGCGTTTCCGCGCGCCGCTGCCCGGTCACCGTGGTGAGGCTTAAAACTCCCCACCGTGCCCCATGGCGTGGTCGGCCTTTCCGGCTTCGGGGCCGTCCGTGACGATCACTTCGGTCGTGAGCAGCAGCGACGCGATCGACGCCGCGTGCTGGAGCGCGACCCGCTCCACCTTGGTGGGGTCGATGATGCCCGCCACCATCATGTCGACATACTCGTGGGTCTCAGCGTCGAAGCCGCGCGTGAGCGGGACCGTGGCCCTGACCTTCTCGACGATCACGGAGCTCTCGAGCCCGGCGTTCTCGACGATCTGCCGAATCGGCTCCTCGAGCGCGCGCCGCACGATGCTGACCCCGGTGCCCTCGTCGCCCGAGAGCTTGAGGCTGTCGAGCGCGTCGGCCGCGCGGAGCAGCGCGACGCCGCCGCCCGGCACGATCCCCTCCTCGACCGCCGCCCGAGTGGCGTTGAGGGCGTCCTCGACGCGCGCCTTCTTCTCTTTCATCTCGGTCTCGGTCGCCGCGCCCACCTTGATGACGGCGACGCCGCCCGCGAGCTTGGCGAGCCGCTCCTGGAGCTTCTCCCGGTCGTAGTCCGAGGTCGTCTCCTCGATCTGCGTCCGGATCTGCTTGATCCGGCCCTGGATCTCCTTGGTGCTACCGGCGCCCTCGATGATGGTGGTGTTGTCCTTGTCCACGACCACCCTCTTGGCCCGGCCGAGGTCGTCGAGCTTGAGGTTCTCGAGCTTGATCCCGAGATCTTCCGTGATCGCCTTGCCGCCGGTCACGGTCGCGATGTCCTCGAGCATGGCCTTGCGTCGATCGCCGAAGCCCGGCGCCTTGACGGCGCAGCATGCGAGCGTCCCTCGCAGCTTGTTCACAACGAGGGTCGCCAGCGCCTCGCCCTCCAAATCCTCGGCGAGGATGAGCAACGGCTTCGCGGCCCGCGCGACCTGCTCGAGCAACGGCAGCATGTCCTTCATCACGCTGAGCTTCTTCTCGTAGATGAGGACGACGGCGTCCTCCAGCACCACTTCCATCCGCTCCGGATTCGTCACGAAGTAGGGCGAGAGGTATCCTCGGTCGAACTGCATGCCCTCGACGACCTCGAGGGTAGTCTCGATCGCCTTGGCTTCTTCGACGGTGATGACGCCGTCCTTCCCGACCTTCTCCATGGCCTCGGCGATCAGGTTGCCGATGGTCTTGTCGTTGTTCGACGCGATCGTGGCGACCTGAGCGATCTCCTTTTTGTCCTTGGTGGCCTTGGACATGTGCTTCAGCTCCTCGACCACCGTGTCGACCGCCTGCTCGATCCCCCGCTTCAGCCCCATCGGGTTCGCGCCGGCAGTCACGTTCTTGAGACCACCCCGGAAGATGGCCTGGGCGAGGACCGTCGCGGTCGTCGTGCCGTCGCCCGCGATGTCGGAGGTCTTGGAGGCAACTTCCTTCAGCATCTGCGCCCCCATGTTTTCGTAGGGGTCCTTGAGCTCGATCTCCTTGGCGACGGTGACGCCGTCCTTGGTCAGGGTGGGGCTGCCGAACTTTTTGCCGATGACGACGTTCCGCCCCTTCGGACCGAGCGTCACCTTGACGGCGTGCGACATCGTGTTGATGCCGCGCATGAGCGCGGCGCGGGCTTCCTCGCTGAACAGCATTTGCTTAGGCATGGCGACCTTTCTCTCGAGTGTGCGCGAATGGTTGACGGCGGAGCCGCCTGTTCACGAGCCGACGACGCCGAGGACGTCCTCCTCCTTCATGATCAGGTACTCGTGACCGTCCAGCTTGACCTCGCTGCCGGAGTACTTGCCGAAGAGGATCCGATCGCCCTCCTTCAGCGCGAGAGGGAGCTTCTTACCGTCCTCGGTCACCCTGCCGGTCCCGACCGCGATGACTTTGCCCTCCTGCGGCTTCTCCTTCGCGGTGTCGGGAATGATGATGCTGCCGTGCTTGTCGTCCTGCTCCTCGAGGCGCCTGACGAGCACGCGGTCGTGGAGCGGACGCAGTTTCATCGTGGGTGCCTGAGCCGTCGTGCGGGCGACAACGCGGTCCGGGACCGGCCGCAGCTTCGTCGTGGTTGCTTGAGCCATGGTGCGGGTGCCTCCTCGTTTCGAGTGGGTGATGAGACGGCTGGTGGAATTGTCCAGCACCGAAGTGTACCACTACGGTAGTACACATTGCCTAAATTGATCTAGTGTACTAATTTAGTGATACAGAACGCGCCCGCCAGCCAGGCCCGGAGCCGCGCCGGCGCGGGCAGCGACGGCAGGCGAGACGCGATTGTCGCGGACAACGGGACGACGATCGCGTGAGGAGGTCGGGGATGAAGTGGCTCATGGAGTTCTACAACGAGAGACGGGGGATCCTGGCGCGGTACGGCATCGAGGCGCCGCTCCCGGTGGCGGCGGCCCTGTTGGGCCTGAAGGCGGTGCTCGCGGAATATCCATCACCGCCGAGAAAGGGCCGGCGGAGCTTGTTCGAGCGGGCCGAGCGCATCGGGGGTCAAGACGCGAGCGGGTGGGTCCTGTACCGAATCGTGAAGGAGAGCGTGCAAGCACCACCTGACGCCGTGTCAGCGCACGCATAGAGGCCGCGACCATGGAACTCAAACAGCCGAAGTTCGCGATCGGCTATCTCGCGATCGCCCTCCTTACGATTGTCGTATTTCAGCTCCCGCTCTTTGGGCCTCGGGCCGCGAACGTCTCGTACAGCGAGTTCAAGGCACTCGCGAAGAAGGGCAAGGTCAGCAATCTCACCCTCGACAGAGAAACGGTCAGCGGCACGCTCTCGACCGACGAGCTCGAGACGCTGCTCCCCAAGGAGAAGGTCGAGGAGCTGAAGCGGCTGGGTGGTGGACCACACCGCTTCGTCGCGACGCGGGTCGAGGATCCCGGGCTGGTGGCCGAGCTCGAGCAGGCGAACGTCAAGTTCACAGGGCACGTGGAGAATACCTGGCTCTCGACGCTCCTCTCCTGGGTCCTCCCCGCCGTGGTGTTCGCCGGCGTGTGGATCTTCGTCATGCGCCGCTTCGGCCCGCAGCAAGGGCTGATGACGATCGGCAAGAGCAAGGCCCGGGTCTACGTCGAGCACAAGACCGGGGTGAGCTTCGACGACGTCGCCGGCATCGACGAGGCGCGGGGCGAACTGATGGAGGTCGTGGACTTCCTCAAGAACCCCGATCGCTACCGGCGCCTCGGGGGGAAGATCCCCAAAGGGGTGCTCATCGTCGGCGCGCCCGGCACCGGGAAGACGCTGCTGGCCAAGGCCGTCGCGGGGGAGGCCGGCGTGCCGTTCTTCAGCTTGAGTGGCTCGGACTTCGTCGAGATGTTCGTCGGCGTGGGGGCCGCGCGCGTCCGCGACCTCTTCGCTCAGGCCCAGCAGAAGGCCCCGAGCATCATCTTCATCGACGAGCTGGATGCGCTGGGGAAGGCGCGCGGGGTGAGCCCGATCGTCGGTGGCCACGACGAGCGAGAGCAAACTCTGAATCAGCTCCTCGCGGAGCTCGACGGCTTCGACACCCAGATGGGCGTCATGATCCTGGCGGCCACGAACCGCCCGGAAATCCTGGACCCCGCGCTGCTCCGGCCCGGGCGCTTCGATCGGCAGGTGGTCCTCGACCGTCCCGACCTCAGAGGGCGAGAGAAAATTCTCAACGTGCACGTCCGTGACGTCAAGCTGGCCCCCGGCCTCGATCTCTCTCTGGTCGCGGCGAGGACGCCCGGCTTCGTCGGCGCGGATCTCGCCAATCTCGTCAACGAGGCCGCGCTCCACGCTGCCCGCACGGGCAAGGAGGCCGTGGATGCGACGGACTTCGACGAGGCCATCGACCGCGTGGTGGGTGGTCTCGAGCGCCGATCGCGCGTGATCAACCCGAAGGAAAAAGAGATCGTCGCCTACCACGAAGCCGGCCACGCGCTGGTGGCCGAGTCGCGCGAGCACGCGGACCGGGTCGCGAAGATCTCCGTGATCCCTCGCGGGGTCGCCGCGCTCGGGTACACGCAGCAGCAACCGACCGAGGACCGGTATCTCATGACGCGCACCGAGCTCCTCGATCGGCTCGACGTGTTGCTCGGCGGTCGCGTGGCGGAGGAGCTCGTCTTCGGCGACGTCTCGACCGGCGCACAGGACGACCTCCAGCGGGCCACCGACGTGGCACGCCACATGGTCGCCCGCTATGGGATGACTGAAGCCCTGGGGTTGGCGACCTTCGAGCCCCCCCGTCAGGCGCTCTTCCTCAACGTGCCGTCGATGGCGCAGCGAGAGTACAGCGAAGAGACCGCTCGTCGCATCGATGATGAGATCCGAAACCTTTTCGAGGCGGCTCACGCGCGAGTCCGCCAGACGCTGACGGCGAAGCGAGACCTCCTCACGTCGCTGGCCAAGCTGTTGATCGAGAAGGAGGTCGTGAGCCGGGACGATCTCACCGCGCTCCTGGCGTCCGCGTGAGGTTTCGTCGGGGCGTCGTGTACCACTCGAGTAGTACAGGTTGGCGTTGACTATCGAGGTCTAGTGTACTAGTGTAGTCATACAGTATGGATGCGATGAATCTGAAGGTCGACGGGCACAGTCCGATTCCGATCCGGCGTCAACTGATGGAGCAGCTCCGTCACGTCATCGAGGGCGGCGGCGTGCCGCGCGACCAAGCGCTCCCCAGCATCCGGGAGTTGGCTGGATTCCTCGGCGTCAATCCGAATACCGTCGCGCGTGTCATCGACGATTTGAAGCAAGGCGGATACGTGGAGGCGCGGCGGGGGAAGGGCGTCTTCGTGGCCGCGGCGCCGCCCGCCCGCCCCTCCCCTCACCTCCGCGCGACGTTTTTGCAGGATGCGGTGATCCGGGCCGCGGCCCTCGGGATGACGGCCGACGACTTGTCGGTGGGCGTTCTGAGCCTGGCCGGGATCCGGCCCGCCGCCATCCGCGGGGCCGTCGAGATCCTGCTGGTCGAGTGCAGCCCGCCGGAGCTCGATTTCTTCGCCCGGCAACTCGAGGCCCACCTGCCGGTCCGCGTCGACAAAATGCTCCTCGCCGAGCTGGCGGCGGTCACGCGGCGCCCCAAGCAATCCGGTCGCTGGCGGGCAGCGGTCACGAGCTTCTGTCATCTCCCGCAGGTGGAGCGCCTTCTGAAGGGCAAGGGGGTGCCCGTGATCGCGCTGCTCGCCGAGGCGCATCTCGAGACCCTCCACCGCCTGGCCCAGTTCCCGTCGGGGACACGGGTCGGCGTCGCCTCGACCACCGTCGAGACGGCCCACAACCTCGAGCACTCGATCGCGAACGCCAACCTGCCCAATATCGCGCTCGTCGGGGTCTGCCCTGCCGAAGGGGCCGCCCTGGGCCGCCTGGTGCGGCGGGCGGACGTCATCGTCTGCTCCTCCGCGGCGGCCGAGCGGGTGCGCGGCCTCGCGGGTTCCACCGTACAGGTGATGATCGACGACCGGGCCCTCGACCAGCGGGCGATCGAAATGCTCGCGGCCCTTCTGGTGCGACAAAACGGCGACGGGCCGACACCAGCCGCGCCCCGGAGGCGGCTGCGTCCCCACCGATCCATTGGGCGCAAATCGTGAGGGGGCTGACGCGTGCGACGGTGTCGGAGAGGTGATGCGAGTGAGCTGTAACCAAGTGAGCTGTAACCAAGTGAGCTGTAACCAGATGAAGGAGGACGAATCATGACGTTCTTGACGTGGATTCTCGCGGGAGTGCTGGCCGGCTTGCTGGCCGGCTGGGCTGTGAAGCGCGGAGGCTTCGGGCTGAGGTGGGACATCACCCTCGGTCTGGTCGGGAGCATCGGGGGGAGCTGGATTCTTCGCTCCCTGGGGTTCTACCCGAGCGCAGGGATCGTCGCGACGGCTGTCGTCGCGCTCATCCTCGCGATCATCCCGATCGGCGTTCAGCGCAAGTTCTGGGCCACTGAGCGCCCCCTCGACAAGAAGGACGCCTTCTGGCGGTGGGGGCTGGGCGTCGGGCTCGTGGCGCTCGTGGCCTGGATGATCTTCGGCCCGGTGTCGCAGCCGGCGGCGGTGGCCGCGGCAATCGAGGAAAGGACCTACGCGGTGACGCCGGCGTCGGTGAAGGTGCAGGCCGGGATCGTCACAGGCGAAGTCACCGAGATGAAGGTCGCGGAGCGGGTCGAGAAAGGATCCGACCGGATCGTCACTGCGGCGAAGCTCACCGGCATGCTCAGGCTGAAGAACACGTCGGCCAACCAGACGGTGCGGCTGCTCGAAGGCCGGCTGCGCTACATCGATGCCCAAGGACAGCCCATGAAGCTCGAGGACGCGCGGACCGAACCGAGCTTCAAGTTCGCCGCCTACGGCAGCAGCGAGCGCCTCGATCCCGGGCAAGAGGCCATCCAGTCCCTCGACGTAGAGTTCCCCGCCGAGGCCCTGAAGCCGAAGAATCTGAAAGGGATCCGCCTCGAGTTCGCGTATATCCCTTCACCCTACCGTGAGGAGACCGTCAACTTCTCCGTCTCGATCGGCGCGGGTAAGTGAGCCGGCGAGGTGGCTCCTGAACACCGTGACAACGATTCACAACGGCTCGGAGCCATCAGCCGAACGTCCTGCGCCAAAAGGGGTTACGGATTTCTCCGTAACCCCTTGGCGTCGGGCGATAACAGGGTAACTCGTGTCACAGTGAGCCGTTGACCACTCGTTCCCTCCACTTCACGTTCCGAGCTTGGCAGAGCGCCACAGCCCCCGCTGAGCGGCGATCGTGAGCGCTGCGCCGCCGCATCCGATCAGCAACATCGCCAGCATCCCTATGTCGCTTGGAGTCAAAACCCAGACGATCGCGCCTCCGACCACGCTCCCAACGAAGCCGAGAACCATGTCGATGACGAACCCATAGCCTCTCGCGTGTGAGGCGGCCTCAGCCACCCACCCGACTATGAGGCCGGCGACAACGAGCATTGGACCCATCTGCATGACGTGTTCGAACATGAAGCGTACCTGCCTTTCTGAAGGCAATCACCATTCGGCCGCGAGTAACTGGCCTTCCTCCGGTAGGGTCTACCGGAAGGGTGCCGGGCCCGCGCCGACAAGCCGCCCGGGGGTCTCCACTAGCGACTTCGAGACGCCAGCTGTCGGCCTTCACCTGCGCGATGCGTTCTGCTCCGCTTCTGGCGAACGGCCTTGGCCTGGCTTTCGATGTTGGCAAAGAGCGCTGAGTGGCTTTCGCGCTTCAGCCCGACCCAGATGAGCGCACGAAGGACGATCTGGAGGCTCACTGGAAGCTTGAACGCTGTTGTCGCTCTGCCCGCGATGACGCGAGCCTGATCCAGCGAATCCTGCGAAAGAATGAGAAGGAGCCGTGTTTTGTTATCGAGCATTCTGCTCTCCTGCCAAAGACTCACCTCCGGCTGTTCAGCGACGCCGCGACATCCCGGATTGCTGCTCGCGCCTTTTTCTCGACCTCCATCGAAATCGCGACCATCCTGTGGGCGCGCCTGGCGTGCTCGGCGGCCTTCTTCATCACGTCGCTGTCACTCGTGCCCTGAGCCACGAAGTCGCAGCCAGGTATCAGATCGGCGCACCTGAGTTCTCTCGTCATGCGAAGAACCCTCCTTCAGACAGCTCGCGATCTTCTCGAGTGAATCGTCGGGCTACACAACATATCAGGCTCTCGTGATTGACTGCAGTCACATTATACTATAAATTATATAAGAAATAGAAGAACTATAATCATTACGGGCAACGGCCATGAGTCGCCCGGAGCGGCAGGAGGTCGCGATGTCTCGACATGAAGCTCGCGTGCTTCTCGATCTCTCTCACGATGCTCGATGGCGACCTCAGGCCCGGGGCCTCGAGGGTCGTCAGCTGGCCATGCACTTCTCACTAATGCTTCCCGACCGTTCGAGGCTAAGGCTGTTGAACCCGCGGGCAACCAGGGAGCTGGAGAATGGAAGAACAGCCAACTCTGAGACGTGCGACGAAACTCTGGCGGGAGGCCTACCGCTATCAGATAAGGGGAAAGGTGGATCGAGCGATCGAGCCCTACCGCCACCCTATCGAGGTGTATCCGACGGCAGAGGCACATACCTTCTTGGGATGGGCCATGAGCTTCCCACGAGCGCCTGCGCGCGATCGAGATCGATGCTGAGTTCGGCAATCCGTACAACGACATCGGCGTCTACTTGACGCAACAAGACAAGCTGGACGAGTCGATCTGGTGGCTTGAAAAGGCCAAGCAGGCCAAACGCTACGAACCGCGGCAGTTCCCCTTCCTGAACCTGGGGCGGATCTAAGAGAGGAGGCAACAGAGATGGCCTTTGACCTCATCGCGCTGGGAACTGTTCCCGCTGGCGAAGCGCCGGCCGCCGGGAGCGAAATCGACTACGTCGGGCGCGCATTTTGGCAGTGCCGGCGCTTCATCGACCTCCTGCGCCACACGCTCGGCGCCGAGCCCGAGGGCGCCAAGCTCCAGGTCCGGCGCTCCGGACCCGACTTCAATCCCTACATCGAGGTCGTCGTCGAATTCGACGATGCGAACGATGCCGCGCGCGCCTACGCGAATCGCTGTGACCGTGAGGCACCGACGCGGTGGGACCGGACGGCGGAGATAGCGCTCGAGCGATGAAGCTCCTACTCATCCGCCACGCCGCGGCGGTGCCCAGAGGGACGCCCGGCGTCCCCGACGCCGAGCGTCCGCTCACTCCCCAGGGCAAGGCCGAGTTCCGCGTGGCCGCTCGCGGGCTCGCTCGGGTCACTCGTCGGCCCGACGTGTTGCTGACGAGCCCGCTCCCCCGCGCCCGGCTGACCGCCGAGATCGCCGCGCTCGCCTTCGAGCACGTCGCGCCCACGATCGAGCCAGCACTGGCGCACTCGAGCGTCGACGGAATCGTTGCCGCTCTGAAGACACATCCGCCCGGCGCCAGAATCGCGCTCGTGGGCCACGAGCCGCTCCTCGGGGCGCTTCTCGCGCGCCTGCTCGGCGCCGCCCAGGGCGAGCAGCTCGCCTTCGAGAAGGGCGGCGCGGCCCTGGTGGACCTTCCCAACGGTCCCGCAGCCGGCGGGCGGCTCCGCTGGTTCCTCAAGCCGCGCATCCTCAGGAGCCTCGCCGGGCCAGCCGAGCGCGCTGCACCGCAAGCTGGCCCCTGAGATGGCCGAACTGGTCGCAGTCGTCGATCTGGGCTCGACGGCTGTTCGCCTGCTGATCGCCCGAGTCACACCCGACACGGGCTATCGTGTGCTCGCCGAGGAGCGAGTGCCTACGCGGTTGGGCGGCGGCGCGCCTGGCACTCTGCCGCGCGAGGCGATCGACGCGACTCTGCGGACCGTGCACCGCTTCCTCGCGCGGTACTCTCCCAATGGGAGAGGTCCGCGCATCGTCGCGGTCGCGACGTCGGCCGTGCGGGACGCCGAGAACCGCGAGCGGCTGCTCGACCCGCTCCGGCGCGACGAGGGCATCGACGTACAGATCCTGAGCGCGCGAGACGAGGCACGGCTCGGCGTCGACGCCGCCCTCGAGAGCCTGTCGTTCAACAACGGCCTCGTCGTAGATCTCGGCGGGGCCAGCCTCCAGCTCAGCCGGGTGCGGCGCCGCAAGGTCGTCTCTATGGCGAGCCTCTCGCTCGGCGCCGTACGGACCACGCGCCGTTTTGTTCGCCACGATCCGCCGACGCCGCGCGAGTTGAGAGCGCTCCGCCGCGAGATCCGCACGCAGCTCATGGTCGGCCTGCCCCCAGCCGCGCGCGGCGAGATCCTGGTGGGCCTCGGTGGCACCGTCCGCGCTCTGGCCGGCATCCACCTCCGCGCCCATGGCGGCCGCACGCGCCGCCACGGGCTGCGGCTCCACCAGTCCGACGTCACGGCCGTCCGCGAGCGACTTGAAGGACTGTCCCAACGAAAGCGCCTGAGGATCCGCAGCCTCAAGGCTGAGCGCGTCGACATCATCCTGGCCGGGGCCATCGTCATCGAGGAGGTCATGGTCTTCGGCGGTTATCTGACGCTCGCGGTGTGCACGTGGGGGATTCGGGACGCTATTCTGCAGCGCGAGACCTTTCGCGGGAGAGGCTGAGTGAACTCGGACGCGTTCGTCAACCGCGAGCTGTCGTGGCTCGAGTTCAATCGGCGCGTGCTCGAGGAGGCGCAGGATCCGAGCGTGCCCCTGCTCGAACGGGTGAAATTCCTCGCCATCTTCAGCTCCAATCTTGATGAGTTTTTCATGGTGCGTGTGGCGGCGCTGAAGCGCCGCATCCACTCGGGCGATCAGACGCCGGGGCCCGACGGGCTCACGCCCGCGGAGACGACAAGGGCTGTGGCGGCGCGAGTCCGTGAGCTGGTGGAGGCTCAGCGCCGCTGCTTTCTCGGTGAGATCCAGCCGCTGCTCACCGCGGAGGGGATCCTTCTGCTCCGTCCCAAGGAGACCAGCGACGAGCAAGCGCGCTTCCTCGATGAGTACTTCCGCCGCACGCTGTTGCCCGTCCTGACGCCGCTGGCCGTCGACCCCGGCCATCCCTTCCCCTACCTCGGTAACCGCTCGCCGTGCCTGGTGGTCTCCATCCGGCCGTCGGCGCCTTCGGCGCTCCCGGCGAGCTCGCTCTCCGTGATCCACATTCCGAGCCAGGTCCTCCCGCGCTTCGTCGCGTTGCCCGATCCCACCGGCAAGCACGTCTTCATGCTGCTCGAGGACGTGATTCGCCAGCACCTGCCGAGCATCTACAACGGCTACGACGTTCTGTCGGGGCATACCATCCGGGTCACGCGCGACGCAGATCTACACGCGCGGGGCGGGCCCGAGGATCTGCTCGCCAGCATCGAAGAGGGCGTGCGTGAGCGCCGTCTCGGCACGGCCGTGCGGCTACAGTACGACGCAGATCTGCCGTCCGACATCCTGGCCACGCTACTCGACGAGCTGGAGCTCTCTTCCGAGGACCCTTGCGAGGGCGAGGGCTTCACGGCCTTCTCGGATCTGTTCCAGCTCTACGCGGCCCTCGACCTCCCCAGGCTCAAGGACCGCCCGCTGCCGCCCCAGCCGGTCCCGGCGTTCGAGAGCGCGTTCGACATCTGGACCGCGATCCGCGCGGGGGACGTTCTCGTGCATCATCCCTACCACGCCTTCGACGCGGTCACTCGCTTCGTGCGCGAGGCCGCCGTCGATCCCAAGGTCCTCGCGATCAAGATGACGCTCTACCGCGTGAGCCCGGCCTCGCCGATCGCGCACGCGTTGCGCACGGCCGTCGAGAACGGCAAGGAGGTCACCGTCCTCGTCGAGCTGCAGGCGCGCTTCGATGAGGAGGCGAATATCCGCTGGGCCCGTACGCTCGAGGAGGTGGGCGCCCACGTCGTGTACGGCCGCGCCGGCCTCAAGATCCACTGCAAAGCGTGCCTCATCGCCCGGCAAGAGACCGACGGCCTGCGGCGCTACTGTCATCTCGCCACCGGGAACTACAACGTACGGACGGGCGGCGTCTACGGCGATCTGGGGCTCTTCACTTGCCGCGACTCGTTCGGCGAGGACCTCACCGCGCTGTTCAATCTCCTCACCGGCTATACGCGCCCCCGTGGATTCCACCACCTTCTGCTCGCGCCCACCGACTTGCGCGAAGGGCTCGTCCAGCGCATCCGCCGCGAGGCGGCCCATGCCCGAGCGGGGCGACCCGCGCGGATCATCGCCAAGATGAACGGCCTCGTCGACCGCCGCTTGATCGAGGAGCTGTACCGCGCCAGCGAGGCGGGCGTGCGGATCGACCTGATCGTGCGCGGCATGTGTTGCCTGCGCCCCGGAGTGCCCGGGCTCTCGTCGAGGATCCGCGTCATCTCCATCGTCGACCGCTACCTCGAGCACGCACGGATCTCATACTTCGAGAACGGTGAGGACGCGGAGTATCTGCTCGCCTCCGCGGACTGGATGCCCCGCAATCTCGACCGTCGCGTCGAGATCGCATTCCCGGTGCTCGATCCCCACCTCCAGACCCAGATCCGCGAGATCCTCGAGATCCAGCTCGCCGACACCGTGAAGGCTCGGCGTATCCTCCCGGACGGAAGCTCCGTGCGTGTTCGTGGGCGAGCGGAGTCGCGCCTCCGCTCGCAGGAGCGTCTCTACGAGGCTACGGCGACGAAAGGGATCTTCAGGTAGCGCCCGGAAGCACGAATCTTCCTCAGATCGCGCGCGCCACCCGCGTGGCGTCGAGGATCGCCTGGTGGACGCCGCGCGGAGCGACGCAGTCGCCCACCGCGTAGAGCTCCGAAACCTGGCCCTTGAGCGCCCGGTAGAGGCCGTCGGTCGAGCGGCTCCCGGCCGCCAGCACGACCGTATCCACGCCCTCGATGCGCTGCTCGGCGCCTGAGTAGACGTTCGCGACGATCACGGTCGAGCCTTCGACGGCGCGAAGCTCCGTACCCGGCGTGAGGACGACGCCCCGGGTGAACAACCTCTTGTAGAGCGGCGCGATCGAGGTCACCCCGATATCCTGCCCCACGTAGAACAGCGGCGAGATCACTTCGACGCGCTTGCCTTGCTCGAGGAGCAGCTCGGCGGTCGAGAGCGCCTCCTGGGTGTGGACGTCGTCGACGACCACAACGTTCGCTCCGACCTTGGCCTCGCCGGCGAGCACGTCACGATCGGTCACGACGTGTTTGCCGTCGCTACCGGGCACCGCCGGAATGAACGGATGCGACCCGGTCGCGATGATGACGGCATCGGGGCGCTCCGCTGCCACCGCTGACGGCGTGGCCTCGACGTCGAGCCGGACGTCCACCCCGTGCTTTCGGACCTGCGCGGCGAGAAAGCGCACGATGCCCGCGTACTCGGCACGAGCGGGCGCGCGGGCCGCGAGCAATACTTGCCCACCCAGCTCCGCCGTCTTCTCGAACAGCACGACGCGATGGCCTCGGACCGCCGCCATCCGCGCCGCCTCCAGTCCCGCGACGCCGCCGCCGATCACGACGACCTTCTTCGGCTTCGTCGCCGCGTGCACCTCCCCGAGCTCGGCCTCACGGCCGGTGGCGGGATTCTGAACGCACGTGACCGGCTTGCCCTGATAGATCCGATCGATGCACCCCTCGTTCGCCCCCACGCACGTGCGGATATCGTCGAGCCGTCCCTCCTGCGCCTTGCGCGGGAGATCGGGATCGGCGATCAGCGCGCGCGTCATGCCGACGACGTCGATCTGCCCGGCGGCGACGGTGCGGTCGGCGTGCACGGGATCGACGATGCGGCTCGCGTGAAAGATCGGCATCCCCGGCGCGGCCTGCTTGATGGCGGCCGCCAGCGGCACGAAGACGCCGGTGGCATAGCTCATGTTCGGCACGGCCGCGGCCTGCAGCTCGTAGGTGTGAGCGCCGCCGCCGATGATCGACAGGAAGTCGACCAGGCCCGATGCCGCGAGGCGGCGCGCGATCTCCGCCATGTCGGCCGCGGTGAGTCCGCCCCGCGTGAACTCGTCGCCGGAGATGCGAGCGCCCACGACGAAATCGCGGCCGACGCGGCGCCGGATCCCCTGCAGCACGTCCACGGCGAAGCGCATGCGGTTCTCGAGGCTTCCGCCGTACTCGTCGAGCCGCTGGTTGAAGAGCGGAGACCAGAACTGATCGATCAGATGGTTGTGCGCCATCGAGAGCTCGATCCCGTCGAGCCCGCCCTCGCGGCAGCGGCGCGCCGCCTCGCCGAAGGCGTGGACGAGCTCGGCGATCTGTTCGCCTTCCAGCTCGTGCGGCACGTCGCGATGGACTCGTTCGGGAATCTGCGACGGCGCCAGCAGGACGTTCGCCTCCTCACCATCGGCCTGCGCCCGGCGCCCGAGGTGAGTGAGCTGGGTGAAGACGTGACAGCCGTGCGCATGCACGGCGTCGGCGAGCGCGCGGTACGCCGGGATGATCGAGTCGTCGTGATTGGCGATCTGCTTCCACGCGGCGGCCGGTGACGAAGGATGCACGCTCGAGGAGCCGCCGAAGATCGTCAGCGCGCAGCCGCCGCGCGCCTTCGCCGCGTGGTACCGCGTGAGCCGCCCGCCGGGCCGTCCGGCCTCGGCCATCGCCTCGGCGTGGCCCGATGAGTAGATCCGATTCTTGAGCGTGAGACGACCGACCTGGACCGGCGAGAACAGCGAGCGTAGCTCGGGAGCCATCGTCCCGCTACGCTACCACTGCTAGGCGATCACGTCTTCACCTCGTCACGCCGCCCGTTTTTGTGTCGAGCTCGCGGTCGGCGTGGGATCCCTTCGGTTGTCTCCGTTCGCACGCGGAGACGCTCCCCGCGCTCCTGGCATTGCACGCATGTCGTGACGCCGGGTAGGGCGCGCCGCCTTGCCGCCGGGATGGTGCCGCCGCATTCGTCGCAGCTCCCGTAGCTGCCATCGCGCACGCGCTCCAGCGCGTTCGCCAGCTCTCTGGCACGTCGCGACAGGCGCTCGTAGGTCAACGCATCGAGGGTTCGCGACGCGACGAGCTGAGCGTCCGCGAACATGTCGCCGACCAGTCGAGCGCCCTCCGAGCGTGCCTCGGTCATCGCCGCGCGGTCGTGGCGCTCGAGGCGGACGATAATCAGATCGAGCTCGCGGCGTACCTGTGCCTCGGCCTCGGTGTTCCGGTCCCCCATCGCGCACTCCTTCAGGCATATTTCGTGAATCGTGTCGACTGTGTGGGGCGGAGGACGGCGACGTCAACGACCCATTCGACCGCATCCTGAGCGCCTTTGCGGTGGCTGGGGGACCGGTCTGCCGCTGGTTCCGGACAGATCAGCGTGGCGCGCCCGCCGACGCCGCCAGAACGGCGAGCGCCGCGAGCCCGGTCGGCCGCAGACCGCACCGGCCCGTCACATTTTCACGATGTGGATAGCCGTGAAGATGTGGATGACTGCCTCCCGACCTTCACAACCGATGCTTCGGATGCGGCTCCGCCGCCCAGCGCGCGCTCGGCACCGGGTCGTTCTCCCGGAACCGCGTCCACCGGAACGGCGTGACGTCGTAGTCCTTCGAGCGGCCGTGCAGGATCACGTCCGAGATGATGTCGCCCATCAGCGGCGAATGCTTGAAGCCGTGCCCGCTCCAGCCGAAGTCGGCGAACAGGCCCTCGTACGGCGCGATCGCGCCCAGGACCGGGTGATGATCGGGCGTCGCGTCGTACAGCCCCGAGTAGCCGCCCATCGCCAGGCCGTGCTCCATCACCGGGAAGCGATGCGCGATCAGCTCGGCGTTCTTCACGATCTGGTCCGGATCGGCGCCCTCGTTGTACGAGTCCGGATCGACGATCTCGTCGTAGACGAGCTTGCCGTGGATCGTGAGATCGCCGTGCTCGGGCCGCATGTAGGTCATCTGCACGCTGTCGGCGACCGCCGGGTGCACGCCGAAGCCCGCGGGCCGGCGAAAGAAGCACATCTGATGGCGCTCGGGCTTGATCGAGACCTCCACGCCGAGCGGGCGCAGGAGCCGATCCGCCCAGAGCCCCGCGCAGTTGACGACGACGGGCGCGTCGATATCGACGCCCTCTGATCGGACGCCGACGACCTTCTCACCCGTCGTCCGGATCGCGTCGACGTGCCGGTACTGCACGAGCGTCGCGCCGAGCTCGCGCGCGCGATTGGCCAGCGCGTTCGCCGTCGAGGACGGATCGGCGTAGCCCGATTCCGCTTCGTACGAAGCCAGCGCGATGTCGTCCACGTTGGCGGCCGGCACCAGCGCCTTCACGTCAGACGGCGAGATGAGCTGCACTCGGGCGCCGACCTTCTGGGCCTGCATCGCGTTGTGGCGGAGGTTCGGCGCGTTGTCGGGGCCGGCGAGCGCGAGCATGCCGACCTGCTGGAAGCCGGGATCGCCGTCGCCGCCGACGAGGTCCTTCCAGTGGCAGAACATCTCGGCCGCGGCGCTGGCGGAGCGCGTGAAGAAGTCCATCGCGTAAAAGCGGCGCACGAGCGCGGTCGAGCGTCCGGTCGGACCGGACGCGATGAACTTCTTCTCGAGCAGCAGAATGCGGCCGGCCTTCTTGCGCGCCAGATGAAACGCGAGGCTGACGCCGTGCACGCCCCCACCGATGATCACGAAGTCCGCCGCTCTCGGCACGTCTACCATCGCGCCGCCTTCCTCGGCCCGACCGGGGAGCGCCACGGCTTTGCCGGGGCGCTTCCGAGCGCGGGGCGGTGGGGGGGGGCCATTTCGGGGCCTCCCATTCATTCGTCGCTCATGATCAGCCGCGCGTGCGCAGTCGGCTCGTCGATCGCCATGCCGGCGGTCCAGTGCGGGCTGAACTGCGTGGGGATGCCGAACCAGCTCACCCACTCCTCGCGCATCGCGGCCGGCTCGTCGGCCGGCCACAGCACGTTGAGCGGCAGTGGCCGGATCGGCGGACGGAAGGTCGGCAGCGGGATGCGATCGAGCGTGGTGCCCACCGCCTGCGCGAGCAGCAGCCCGACCTGCTCGCGGCAGCGCCGGCTCTGGCATGGCCCCATTCCGGCGCGCGTGAGCCGCTTGATCTGATCCTGGTTGAGCGGCCCGTCGCGCAGGAGCGTGGTGACGCTGCGCGCGCTCATCTGCGGAGAGGCCCACTTGAGATAGCGCGGCGGCTTCGTCTCGACCAGCTCGCGTCGCGTGACCTCCTCGCACTGGCAGACGTTCACCTCCCAGCCGCCCGCCGCGATCAGCGAGTCGAGCCAGGCGCGCCAGTGCGCGTCGACTTCGGCGGCCGCGGCTGGTGTTGCCGCGGCGTCTCGCCGCGTGTCGACCTCCGCCCGGGGGCGGACGCCGAGCGATTCGGCCGCCGCGGCGCCGGCCACTCGTCCCTGGGCGCGCGCGAGATCCGGCGCGGTCAGCATGCCTTCGTGGAATCCGGCGCAATCGCCGGCCGCGAAGACCGTCGGCACGCTGGTGCGCATCCGCGCGTCGATCTCGGGTGCCCATCCGCCCCGCTGGGAGACGAACCGCAGCCGCGCGCCGACGAGATGGAGCAGCTCGACGCTCGGCACCAGGCCGATCGCCCAGCACACGGCGTCGCAGGCGATCTCGCGCTCGCTGCCCGGGACGGGTGTGCCGTCACGATTCACGCCGCCGAGCACCACGGACTCGACTTCACCCGTGCGCCCACGCGCCGACTGGATCGTGTGCGACACGAAGAACGGCACGCCGCGGCCGGCCAGCGCCTTCGCGGTCGCCGCGTCACCCCGTACCTGTTCGCCGACCTCGACGACGCCCACCACCTCGACACCGTGCTGCGTCGCGAGCATCGCGGTGTGCAAGCCGAGCGCGCCCGATCCGAGCACGACGAGACGCCGCGCAGCGAGCGCGCGATACCGCGTGAGCAATGCCGCGGCTCCGCTGGCGCCGAGAGTTCCCGCGCGCTCCCAGCCCGGAAAGCCGAGCAGCACGTCGCGAGCGCCGGCGGCGACGATGAGCCGGTCGTAGCCGAGCAGCCAGGAGCGGCGGTCGTCCGCGAGGCCGAGCATCGGCACGGGCAGCTCCTGCACCGCGGGCCCGTTGACGAAGGCGCCCCAGACGTAGGTGCCGAGCTGCACGTCGACCCCAGCCTCGTGGGCGGCCGCCAGATCGGGGTTCGTCTCCACCACCCGCTCGAGCATCAGCGCGCGGTTGCGAACCGAGCCGTCCATGCGCTGGCCGAAGCAGAGCGGCACGTCCATCGCCATCATGTCGTTGTCGACGGGATGCTCGTCGACCAGCACGACCTCGACTCCGGCGCGTGCCGCCTCGATCGCCGCCGCCACGCCGGCGGCGCCCGCCCCCACGACGACCAGCGGCACGTGGCGATCGGGCGCGGGCAGCTTGCCGGCGATCGAGCGGGGATCCCTTTCGCGCATCAGTCGTCACCGCCGGCCGCCGCTTCGATCGCCGGCGGCGCCGCGGCCCACCCGGCGTGCTCGCGCCAGTCGCGCGGCGTCGCGGCGAAGCGGCCGAGCGCCAGCGCGCCGAGATCGGCGAACTGGCAACGGCCAAAGCGCACGAGCTCGCTGACGGCACGGCCGACCGCGGGCGAAAGCCCGAAGCCCACGCTCGACATCGTCGCGATGACGAGGTTGTCCGGATGGCGCAGCCGTTCGACGACCGGCAACCCGTCGGGCGTGTTCTCGACGAGCCCGCTCCACGAGCGGATCAGCCGCACGTGCGCGGCGCCCGGTAAAAGCTCGGCGAGCCGCCGCGCCAGGTTGCGGACGAGCGGCGTGTTCGCGTGGTCCGGCGTCGCCATGTCCGGCACGTTGATCCATTCGTGCGGGCCGCCGCCGTACACGAGGTTGCCGCGGAGCGTCTGGCGACCATAGAGCCCGTTGCCCGCGACGCCGCCCACCCGCATCGCCGGGATCGGCTCGGTCGCGATCATCTCCACGCGCGCCGGCGCCAGCGGCAGCCAGATCCCGAGCATCTCGGCGAACACACCGGTCTGAAGGCCGGCGGCGATCACGACGGTGTCGGCGGCGAACGTGCCGCGTGTGGTCTCCACCGCGGTGACTCGCCCGCCGCGCTGGGTGAGCCCGCTCACGGTCGTGTGCTGGAGGATCCGGCCGCCGTGGTCTTGCAACGCCCACGCGTACGCCTGCACCGTGCGCTGCGGGTTGGCGTGGCCGCCGAAGTGCAAATAGGTGCCGCCGATCGCGTTGTCGCCCACGATCGGTACCAGCTCCTTGAGCTGCCGTCGGTCCAGCCGCTCCCAGCGAAACCCGCGCGCCTCGCCGATCTCGGCCCAGCGCCGGGCCAGCGCCAGCTGCGTCTCGCTGAGCGCGACGCCGATGCGATACGGCTGATACTCGGTCGGATAGCCGAGCAGCTCGTCCATCTGCGGCCAGAGCCGCTGCTCCTCGAGACCGAAGGGGCTGTAGACGTGCGTGGCGCCGCCGCCGTTGCGGCCCGATGCCTCCCACCCGACGATCCCCTTCTCGAGCACGAGCACGTCGACGCCGGCGCGGGCCAGCCACCAGCCGGTGCTGAGCCCCGTGACGCCCCCGCCCACGATCACCACCGCCGCGCCGCTCATCGCCGCCATGTCGCCATCATCGTTCAACCGCGCGCGGCTGGACAAGAGCCGTCTGCAACCGTAAGAGCTCGTCGCCAGGAATATGGCAGGCGATCCGGTGATCTCCGAATCGCTGCACCGGCGGCGGCGTCTCGTCGCAGACGGGGCCGACCCGGCGCGGACAGCGCGTCGCGAACGGACAGCCGCGCGGAATCTCGTCGGCGCGCGGCACGCGCCCTTCGAGGAGGATGCGCGCGACGGCGTGGTCCGGATCGGGCACCGGCACGGCGGAGAGCAGCGCCTCCGTGTAGGGGTGGTACGGCGGCGCGAACACGCGCTCGACCGGCCCGAGCTCGGCAACGGTTCCGAGGTACATCACCGCGACCGTGTCCGCCAGATAGCGTACGACCGCGAGATCGTGCGAGATGAAGACGAGCGTGGCGCCGCGGGCCGCCTGGATCTCCGTCAGGAGATTCACGATCGCCGCCTGCACCGAGACGTCGAGGGCTGACACCGGCTCGTCGGCCACGATCACGTCGGGGTCGCCCGCCAGGGCCCGCGCGATCGCGGCGCGCTGCTTCTCGCCGCCGGACAGGTGGCGCGGCTTGCGCGCCGCGATCGCCGGCGGGAGCTTCACCACGTCCAGCAAGCGGGCGATGCCGGCGGCGGCATCGGTCGCGGCGCCGCCCCGGAGACGTCGCAGCGCGCGCCCGATCGCGTAACCCACGGTGTGGCTCGGGTTCAAGGTGCTATCCGGGTTCTGGAACACCATCTGGAGCTTCCGCTTCAACGCGGCGGCGCGCGCGTCGATCGCCAGCGCGCCGACCTCGATGCCGTCGAGAATGACCTTGCCGCTGGTGGCGACCTCGAGGCCACTCAACACCTTCGCGACCGTCGACTTGCCGCAGCCCGACTCGCCGACGATCGCGAGCGTCCGCCCGCGCGCGGCCACGACGTCGACGTCGGAGACCGCGCGCACGGGGCGTCGCGGGCCACGGAACCGACGCCGTCTGGGCTCGTAGATCTTCGTCAGATGCTGGACCGCCACCATCGGCTCACCGGGCCCACCGGCTTCCTGCGCGACGTCGGCGCCGCGCCGTCGCGTCCAGCGCGGCAGCTCGTCCGCGCGCACACACACGACCCGATGATCGGGCTCGCCACATACCGTCGCGGACGGGATCGGACGCGACGTGCAGCGGCCGGTCTCGACGTGTCCGCAGCGCCCGGCGAAGCCGCAGCCCTGCGGGCGGGCCAGCGCCGATTCGACTTGCCCCGCGATGGGGACGAGCGGCGCCTGCCGCTTGTCGCTTCCCAGGGTCGGCAGACAGTCGAGCAATCCGCGCGTGTAGGGGTGCCGCGGGTTCGTGAAGATCCGGCGCACCGGGCCTTCCTCGACGAGCTCGCCTCGATACATGACGGCGACGCGGTCGCAGACCCGCACGATGCTGCCGAGGTTGTGGCTGATGAACAGGATCGCCGAGTGATGCCGGCTCCGAAGCTCGCGGACCAGATCGAGCACCGCGGCCTCCACCGTCACGTCCAGCCCCGTCGTCGGCTCGTCCATGATGAGCAGCGCCGGACCCGTGATCAGCGCCATCGCGATGACGATCCGTTGCTGCTGGCCGCCGGAGAGCTGGTGCGGATAGCGATCCATCACCGCCTCGGGATCGGCCAGCTTGACCTCGGCGAGCATCGTCAGGGCGCGCGCGCGCGCCGCCGACGTGGACACGCCCTCGTGGGTCATCGGCGCTTCCATGAGCTGGCGGCCGACCGTCATGACCGGATTCAGGCTCGCCATGGGATCCTGGTAGACCATCGCGATGCGCCGCCCGCGGATCGCGCGCAGCCCCGCCTCGCCCAGGGTCGTCAGCTCACGCCCCTCGAAGCGAACGCTGCCGCCGGTGATCCGGCCGGCGCGCCCCAGATAGCGCACGATCGACAGCGCGACCGTCGACTTGCCGCAGCCGGACTCGCCGACGAGCCCGAGCGCTTCGCCGGCCTTCAGCTGGAAGCTGACGCCGGGGATCACGACCGCCTCGCCGGCGCGTGTCGTGTACGCGATGCGGAGGTCGCGGACGTCGAGCAGCGGGCCGTCAGTCACGCAGGCCCAGCTCTCTCAGCCCCACCGCGAGCAGGTTGAACCCGACGACCAGGGACGAGATGGCCGCGCACGGCACGAGCGCCATGTGCGGCCACACCATCATCATCCCGTACGTGTCCTTGACCATGCCGCCCCAGTCGGGATCGGGCGGCGGCAGGCCGATGCCGAGGAAGCCGAGCGCGCCGATGATGATGACGTTGTAGCCGCTGCGCAGGCACATGTCGACCACGAGCGGGCCGCGCGCGTTCGGCAGGATCTCGACCAGCATGATGTAGAGCGCCGACTCGCCGCGCATCTTCGCGGCCGCGACGTACTCGCGCTCGCGCAGGTCGAGGGTCATGCCCCGCACGATGCGGGCGATGATCGGCGCCTTCGTCAGGGTGAGCACGCCGATGATGTTCCACGCCGACGAGCCGAAGTGGGCCAGGATGATCATGTAGAGGATGATGACCGGGAACGACAGCACGATGTCGCACGCGCGCGTGATCGTGAGATCGATCCAGCGGCCGTAGTAGCCGGCGGCCAGTCCGAGCAGCGAGCCGAGCGCCGCCGCGCCCAGCACGGCGAGCGGCGCGATGACGAGCACCGGACGCGCGCCCCACAGGATGCGCGAGAGCAGATCGCGTCCGAGATGATCGGTCCCCAGCCAGTGCGCCTTCGAGGGCTGGGTGTGGGCGAGCGCCGCCATGTCGTTGGCATTCGGCGGGTACGGCGCGATCAGCGGGGCGAGCAGCGCCAGGACGACCCAGGCCAGGACGATCGCGATGCCGATGGTGGCGGGAGTCGATTCGGCCAGCGCGGCGACCCGCCGCCTCCACCGGCGCGCCCACACGCGCGAAGCCGCCGGCGACGACGCGGAGAGTGTCCCGGCGGCGACCGGCGTGCTCATGGCTCAGGCCCGGATACGCGGGTCGAGCAGCCTGTAGGCCAGATCGCCCAGGATGTTGGTGACGACGGCCAGGAAGACTGCGACCAGCGCCCCCGCCTCGATCAGCGCGATGTCCTTGAACAGCGCCGCCTCGAGGATCATGCGGCCGAAGCCCGGGTAGGCGAACACCGTCTCGACGACCACGACCCCGGCGATGAGGTAATTGATCTGCAGCATGATGATCGTGACCGGCGTGAGCATCGCGTTGCGCAGCGCGTGGCGCAGGATCACGGCGCGGAACGGCAGCCCCTTGAGGACCGCGGTCCGGATGTACGGCCGCTGCATCACCTCGACCATCGACGCGCGGATCATGCTCACGACGTAGCCGGAGTCGAACAGCACGATCACGGCGACCGGCAGCACGAGTTGCGCCGCCACCGACCAGCCGCCTCCGGCCACCAGGGTGGCCGTGCCGGGCAGCCAGCCCAGCCAGACCACGAACACGCTCGCCAGGAACACGCCGAGCGCGAACTCGGGGATCGACGCGATCACCGTGCTGAACATCAAGATGCCGCGGTCGAGCCGCGACGCTTCGCGCATGCCGGCCACCACGCCGAGCACCGTCGACAGCGGCACGATGCACGCGAACGCGACGGCGGCGAGGAGCGCGGTGTTCGCGAGGTGCTTGAAGATCACGTCCCGCACCGGAAGCTTGAAGCGCGTGGAGTACCCGAGGTCGCCGGAGGCGAGTGTTTTCACGTATTCGACGTAGCGCACGAGCACCGGCCGGTCGAGCCCCATCTGCTTGGTCAGCAGATCCACCTGCTCCTGGGTCGCGTACGCGCCGAGGATCTTGCGCGCCACCGCCCCGGGAGAAAACTCGTTCAAGGTGAAGACGAGGAAGGAGACGGCGGACAAGGTCAGCAGCAGGAACGCCACGTGCTTGACGACGAAGCGCTTCATCGCGCCGCCGGCGACTTAGCCGGACGCGGCGGGCGCGCGATAGTTGCGGCGGGCGTACTCCAGATAGTCTTGACGCAGGCGCTGGTCGGAGCCGAAGAGGATGTGCTTGGACATGTCCGGCGAGTACTGGCTGGCCGCCGGGCGCCGGCCGAGCGCCTCGGCCAGGCTGCGCACGTGATGCGGCCCGGCGCCGCAGCACACGCCGAGGTATCGCGCTCCGAGGGCGAACGCTTCCTTGCCGAACTCGCCGATCTCGTAGCGATTGCACAGGAACGGGTCGAGCGCGGTCGGGAAGGGCCGCCCGTCGGGGCCGGACGTGCCGTGCGGATCCGTCAGGCTCTGGAACGTCGGCTCCGCCGGCGTCGTGCGATAGGGCACCGGCAAGGCGGCGACGTGGCAGGTGACCGCCGCGCGGATCTCGCGCAGCAGCGGCAGGGTCGTGGCCGGGCCGCGCGCGCAGTTCATCCCCACCACATCGGCGCCGCGGTCTTGAAGTCGACGGCACGTCTCGGCCGCCGTCCAGCCTTCGCGCATGCGGCCTTCGCGCGGGACCGACAGGGTGATCACCGCCGGCTTGCCCGCGCGCTTGATCGCCTCCAGCGCCAGCAGCGCTTCGGCGCCGAACGAATACGTCTCGCCGACGATGAAATCGACGCCCGCGTCGACCGCCCAGCCGATCTGCTCGTCGAAGATCCGTCGCGCCTGCTTGTGGGACTGCGCGTCATCGGTTGCATAGATGCTGGTGTTGCAGAGGTCGCCGGCCAGCAAGGTGCCGGTCGCCCGCGCGACCTTCTTCGCGATCGCGAGCGCGGCCCGGTTGATCTTCGCCAGGTCCTTCTCGCGCCCGACGATCTTGAGCTTGGCCCGGTGGGCGTAGTAGGTGAAGGCCTCGACCACGTCGGAGCCCGCACGTACGAAATCGCGGTGGAGGCCTTCGACGAGCTGGGGGTGCTCCAGGACGACCTCGGGGACGTAGGCGCCGGCCTGCAAGTAGCCGCGGCGCTCGAACTCGAACAGATAGCCCTCGGCGCAGATGACCGGGCCGGCGGCAAGCCGCTCGAGCAGTCCGAGGGGCTTTCGTGGCGTCTTCCTGGTCGCGCTCTTGACGGGCATGACCGGGACTATACACGAGTGATTCGGCCCGACGCGCTCGCCTTCAGGCCGGGGCGGCTGGGCCGCCGCCGGTGAGCCGCGCATGGGTAACGAGGTCGCCGCGCCAGAGGTACATCGCCAGCAGCGGCGTGACTCCGGCGCGGGTGGCGTGGCGCACGCGCGGCGCGTGATGAATCACGGCGCCGGCCGGCTCCTGCCGCCACGGCCCACCACCGCGCCACCACTCGGCGCCGGCGGTCAGCGTGTAGTAGATCTCGACGGCGGGATGCGCGTGCAGAGGATAGTGCGCGTGTGGCCCGAGCAGCAGCACGCCCAGCGCGAGCCGTGGGTCGATCCCGAGCGCCGGCGGGCCGTCCGCAGGGCCGGCGATGACCGCGTAGCCGTAGTTGTCGAGGAACGACGGATCGGGCGGCTGGCGCCGGTAGTTCGGGTTCTGGACCCACGAGAAGCACGGGCCGAGCGTCTCGAGCGCCGCCACGAGCGCATTCGGGATGCCGCTCGCTGTTCGGAGACCGACGTCCCAGAAACGGCAGACCGTCAACCGCTCACTCGGCCCGACGGGCTCGCGCGCGGCAAGATTGGGGCCGATCGAGCTCAGGAGTCGCGTGAACTCGCGCAGGCTCTTCGCCGTGCTCGCATCGGTCGACTTCGCCGCGGCGCCGCGCAGCTCAGCGTCCAGCGCGGCGAAGACGCTGGCGAGCGCCGTGCGTCGCGTGGCGGGATCAGGATACGGTATGCTCGCGTCCATGCCACCTCGGCCTCGCGTCCACCAGCTCTGCGTGCCCAACCTGAGCGAGATCGACTTCGGCAAGCTCCGCGCCGGCCGGCTGGCCCGTCTGCAGGCGATGCTCAAGCGCCACGATTTTCCGGTCGCGCTCCTCTATAACACGGCCAACATTCGCTACGCGACCGGCGTGGACGTCATGGGCGTGTGGACGGCGGGCACCTTCGCGCGCTACTGTCTCGTCCCGGCCGAGGGCGCGCCGATCCTGTTCGAGTACAAGGGCTCGATCCACGTCTCCCAGAAGGTCGTCCGCGACGTGCGTCCGGCCTACACCTGGCAGTACGGCGGCGTCGCGGCCCGCGACAAGGCGCGCGAGTGGGCGCGCTCGATCAGATCGGCCCTGCGTGAGCTCGGGCTCGAGCGCGAGCGCCTCGCGGTCGACAAGGTCGACGCGGCCGGATTCCTGGCGCTGCAGGACGAAGCGATCGCGATCACCGACGTCGGACCCGCGACGGTCGACGCGCGCGAGGTGAAGACGCCGGAAGAGGTCGCGCTCTTCGCGATCAACGGCGGGATCGGCGACGCCATGCTCGCCGAGTTCGAGGCGGCGATTCGCCCGGGGATCCGCGAGTACGAGCTGTGGGCGGTATTGAGCGACGCGCTCCTGCGGCGCCACGGCGAGGGATTGTTCACCCGGCTGGTGGCGTCGGGCACGAACACCAACCCCTGGCTGACCGAAGCGCACGACAAGGTCGTCATGCCGGGCGACCTGGTGGGCGTCGACACCGACGCGAACGGCTACGAGGGATACGTGATCGACGTCTCGCGAACGTTCCTGTGCGGTGAGACGCCGTCACCCGAGCAGAAGGAGGCGTATCGCGTCGCCTACGACTGCGTCAACGGCATGCTCGACCTCGTGCGCCCCGGCATGACGTTCGAGGAGTTCGCGGCGAAGGCGCCGCGGCTGCCCGCGGCGTACGCGGCCCAGCGCTATCCGACGATGGTCCATCAGGCGGGGCTCGAGGACGAGGGGCCCGGCATCCCCTACCCCGACGACGATCGCGGCCCGCGCCGCATCATGCCGCAACGCGAGCTCAAGGAGAGCATGGTGCTGTGCCTCGAGTGCTATGCAGGGAAGCCCGGCGCGCCGTTCGGCGTGAAGCTCGAGGATCAGGTGCTGGTCACCGCCGACGGAGCGAGGCTCATCTGCACATATCCCTACGACGCCAAGCTGCTCGACTGATCCGCGCTGGCAGGCTCGCGGCCCTGATGCTCGTCGGCGGCGTCGTGGTGCTCGCCGTCCCGAACCCGCTCGCCGCGCAGGATTCTGCCGCGTCCTCGTCGAGCCATGGAGCGGCGGCCGCGTACGACGCTCTGCGCGCCGACGATCCCTCTTGCCAGCCGTTTTCTCTCCTGAATCGGGACGCACCCGGCGCCTGCTCCGAGTTCCATCTGGACGGCGCGGGCGATGACGCCGGCCATCCATCCGAGCCCGAGCCAAGCGGACGCGCCGCGGCGATCGAGGCGAAGAAGCTTCAGCTCCTGCTCGCCTCTTTCGTCTCGGCCGGTGCGGTCGCCGGCGGCGCGCTCAACGCATTCACCGATACGCCCCGCGAGAGCTTCCACTTCGCAAGCGAGGGGTTCTTCGGTCGACGAACGTATGCAGGCGGAGCGGACAAGGCTTCGCACTTCGTCGACTACTCGATCCTCTCCAAGGAGCTCGCCAACCTCTACGACAGAATGGGGTTCTCGCGGGACGATTCGATCCTGCTCGGGCTCGGCGTGTCGGTGGCCGCCGGGCTCATGAACGAGGTGGGCGACGGCACCAACAGTTACGGATTCTCCTGGGAAGACCTCACGATGGACGTGCTCGGCGCGGGCACCTCCGCGGTGATCGCGGCGGCGAGGCTCGAGGATCTCATCGGGTTTCGTCACGGTGTTCTGCTTCCCGCCGCCGGCACCAGGTACTGCTGCGCGGAGCCGAGACAGGGTCGCGACTACTCCAACGAGATCTACACGGCGGATCTGCAGCTCGAAGGGCTCGCGCGGCGCCTCGACCTGAACGTCGGTCCGCTTCGCTACCTGCTCTTCTCGGCCACGTACGGCACCAAGGGCTATCCGGGCGGCGCGCCGGATGCGCGCGAACGCCAGGTCGGATTCGAGATCGGGCTGAACTTCAGGGTCATCTTGAACGACCTGGGGGCGCGGCGGAACACGTGGTGGGGCTACACCCTGCACATCGTCTTCGACAACTTTCGGGTTCCCTTCACATCGGTCGGCTACCGCTACGACCTGAACCACAACAAGTGGATCGGACCCGACAACGGCAACGGGTTCGCCACGCGCTGAGGATCACGCGGCCGTCATGGTCGAGGGCGTCAACGCCAAGCCCTCTCGCCACGAGTTGACGATTGTGTGCCAGCGCGGATCGTGCAGAACGATCCCGGCGATCACCCCAACGCCGACGAGAACGACGCCAATCGCCGCGGCGATTTCGCCGAGCTTCGCGGGAGGGTGCCGGCGGGGAACGCGAGGGGTCGCGTGTGGGCCCTGAGCACCATCCATGCGGCGCCTCCCCGCGTCGACAGGTCCCCGGGAACGAAGAGCGCGCCAACTTTAGCCTCCCCGCGAGGAGGCTGGTCAATCAGTGCTTCTGGGCTTGGGGATGCGCCGACCAGGCCGCGCGGATCTGCTCCCGGGCGAGCGAGATCTCCCGTCCCGGAACCATGAGCCGACACTCGGCGGCCTTGAGCATTCCCTCGGAGATCTTCGGCGGCACGATGTACGTCGCGACGGTTCTGTCGCCGACATTGCTGGAACGAGTCAAGGTGATCGTCCGTCGATTGCCGTCACAGGTGACCTCCGCGGTCGGATAGACGGGCCCTCGATCGGTCAGCTGCACGTAACGCTGGCTACTCTTCGCATCGACGCCCAGGACGACGCGTGAGGTCTGAGGTGCGCCGGCTCCGAACGCGTCATGCGCCGCGATCTGCGCAAGGATCAGGACGAGAGCGACGAGGATACCTCTCATGGCGGGACTCCTAGAGGCATGCCGATAGACACACTATCGTTCTAATGAATGTAGCCGAAAATGCGGCGACTACGCTCCAGAATCCTTCGTCTCGGCCTCGGTCTGCTCCTGCCAGGCAGGCATATCCATTTCGCTTACATCGAGGTCGCGCTCGTGAGGGCTCCTGTTCCCGGCGACTTTTCGCCCGAATCGCCGGGCAAACCACGACCGCTGACCAGGTTGATCACCGGTTTGACCAGCGGTCTGGTCGAGCGAAATCGGCGGAATCACGCGCGTTCGGATGTGGCACGCGACCTGCTTTCGGTATCGAGCTTCACGCTCTGAGACGACGATTGGGACGCTGGGGAGCCGAGGACCTCGCGGGCGACGCAAGGGGGGAACGCATATCGAGGTGGGCCTCTTGACATCGCTGCCGCGGGCCAACATCCTGGCTCGCGTGCCAGAGCCCCGGACCGGCCCCGACGTCACCGCGATGAGCGACTGGAGCCGTGTCACCAGGCCGATTCCGGTCCCGAACGAGTGGACGAAACCCTTCTGGGAGGCGGCGAAGCGTGGCGTGCTGGCGCTGCAGCGCTGCCAGGCGTGCAAGCACTTCCAGCATCCGCCGTATGCGACCTGCGTGCGCTGCATGGCCACCGACCTCGCGTTCGAGCCGGTCAGCGGCGCGGGCACCATTTACGCCTACACGATCATGTACCACGCCGGCGACAAGCGGTTCGCCGCGGCAATTCCGTACGCGAGCATCATCGTGGAGCCCGACGACGCGCCGGGCGCCTTGCTGGCCGCCAATCTGCTGGAGGCTCCCTACACCGAAGCGAAGGTGGGGCGTCGGGTCGAGGTGGTCTTCCAGCCGCTCAACGACGACTTCACCCTGCCGCAGTTCCGGCTCGCGCGCGACACGCGGTAATCCCCAGGAGATCCGGCGCATGTGGGAGCACCGGTGCAAGGTGGCGGTGAGCGGCGTCGGCTTCTCGCGCGTGACGCGCTCCGCCGAGGTCCCCCTGGCCGCGCACGCGCTCGAGGCGGTGCAGGGCGCCGTGGCCGATTCCGGCCTCGCCGTGTCGGACATCGATGGGCTGGCGACGTATCCGGAGCTGCCGGCGACGGGCCACGCGGTCGTGGACGGCATCACCATCGTGTCGGTGAATTGCATGATGGCGATGCTGAAGCTCTCGAATCTCTCCTGGCACGTCCAGGTGGAGACCGTGAACATCGGCGGCGCCGTCCAGCAGGCCGTCAACGCGCTGCTCGCCGGGGTCTGCAGGTACGCGGTGGTCTGGCGAGCGATGCACAACCCCAAGGGCACCTACCAGAACCTGCCCGGCACGTATGCCCAGGGCCCGTCGCAGTTCACGGCTCCGTACGGGTTCGGTGGGCCGGGCCAGGGCATGGCCGTCGCGTACACGCGCTGGCTGGAGCGGCACGGGCAGGACCGGGAGAAGATGGCGACGCTCGCCGTGACCCAGCGCCGCCACTCGCACAAGAACCCTCATGCCTACTTCTGCGGGCAGCCGCTCACGCGAGAGGACTACCTCAACTCGCGAATGGTCGCGTACCCGTTCTGTCTCTACGACTGCGACATCCCGGTGCAAGGCGCGGTCGCCATCGTCCTCACCACCGCCGACCGCGCGCGCGATCTGCGACCGCGCCCGGCGTACATCGCGGGCTACGGTCAACGCCTGGCATTCGAGGTGGCCGGACGCATCGGGAGCCTGAGCAGCTATATGGAAGGCGGCCGCAGCTCATCGCGCCTCACCTGGGAGCGCTCCGGCCTCTCGCCGAAGGACGTCGACGTGGCGCAGATCTACGACGGCTTCTCCGCTTCGGTCATCTACGGCCTCGAGTCCTACGGCTTTTGCAAAGAAGGCGAGGCTCTCGATTTCATCCAGGAGGGACGCATGGAGCTCGACGGCGAGCTGCCGCTGAACACCTTCGGCGGGAGCTTGAGCACCGGGCGCATTCATGGGCTCTGGCACATCATCGAGGGAGCGCTGCAGGCATCGGGGCGCGCCGGCGAGCGCCAGGTCGAGGACGTCAACGTGTCGTTCGTCGGCGCGAGCGCGCCCATTGTGCAGGGCACCACGTTCATCTTCGTCAAGGAACCCTACTAGATCACGCCTTCCTCGGCCAGCGCCTTGATCTCCTCCCCCGACATCCCGAGGAGCTCTCCGTACACGTAGCCGTTGTCCTCGCCGTAGCACGGCGCGCCGCGATCGATGCGCCCCCCGATGTAGGCCGGGCTCTCGCTCAGCTTGACCGGCACCTCGGCGATCGGCCAGCGACCGATCTTCGTGCCCGTCACCTCGGTCAGCCACGACAGCGCCGCCAGCTGCGGGTCGTTGTCGCAACGGTCCGCCGCCGTCTGGCACACGCCCGCCGGCACGCCCGCGCGCTGCAGGGCGAGCATCGTCGCGTACGCATCGCGATCTTTCGTCCAGCTGCCGACCAGCGCATCGAGGCTGTCCTGGTGCGCCATCCGCGCGGCGAGGTCCTTGAAGCGACGGTCGCTCGCCCACTCCGGATGGCCCGCGACGTCGGTGAGCGCTCGCCATTCAGCGTCCGTGAAGCACGCGATCGTCAGCCACCGATCGGCGCCGGCGCAGGGATAGACTTTATGAGGTGCGGCCGGCTTGTACGGTGAGCGATTGCCGTAGCGTGACCAGACACGGCCGTTGGCCGACCAGTCCAGGATCGTGGTGCCGCTGATGAACAGCCCCACCTCGGACTGCGAGGCGTCGACCCACTGGCCTTCACCGGTCCGCGCTCGATGGAAGAGCGCGCTGAGAATCGCGAGCGCGAAGCTGTAGGCGCCCATCCAGTCCAGATACGAGTAGCCCCACCCCGCCGGCATCGCCGGCTCGGGAAGCCCCGACATCTCCGACAGGCCAGAAAACGAGTTCGCGATCGGACCCACGGTGCGGAAGCGACCGTAGGTGCCCTTCGCGCCCATGCCCGACTGCTGGACGTAGATGATGTCCGGCTTGATCGCGCGCAGCGCGTCGTAGCCCAGCCCCCAGCTGTCGAGAACGCCGGGCGAGAATCCCTCCGCGACGACGTCCGACATCGCGACCAGACGTCGCGCGATCTCCAGGCCCTTCGGATGTCGCACGTTCAGCGAGATCCCGCGCTTGCCCGGGTTCTTGTTGTTGAACTGCCCGCCCATGTCCGGATCGGTCACGCCCTTGAGCGGCGCCGTTGCCCGATCGCGCGCGGCGCGACCGCCGACCGGCGCCATCGCCGCCATGCGTGTGTCCGGATGGCTCTTCAGCTCGACCTTGATCGACTCGGCGCCGAACGCGCTCAGGAACCTCGTGCCGCCCGCCGAGGCCAGGAACCACGTGAAGTCGAGGATGCGGATCTTGTTCAGCGCAAACGGCTTGCCGCGAGGCGACAGCCCTTCGCCCACGGGCGCGCTCGCCGCGGCATCGATCACCGGCAGGTCGCCCTCACGCGGAAGCATCACGGTCGTCGCATCCTCGTTCAGGAGCGGCGCGCGCCGGCCCACGGTCCAGGACGTGCCCGTCGCGAGCCATTTGCTCGTGGCGTAGCGGAACGAGCGACCGAGCTCGGGGTGCTCGACGTCGGTGCAGCTCCGGCGCGCGAGCCAGTGTGGATCCATCGCGTTCTCGTGCGGCTTGCGCAGGGGCGCCCACAGCATGCCGGCCTCCTGGGCTTCGCGCCACGGCACGTTGTCGTAGGTGAACGCCCGCACGAAGCGCTGGACGGCCTCCATGGCGTGGTCGCGCTTCTCCGTGCTCGGTCCCGTGCCCGGCACGAACCGTCCGCTCGTCGGCAAGGCGGCCTTCTCGGCGTCGAGCCCGGCGTCCATGCCGTACTTCTCGAGCAAGGCGACGAGCTGCGCGGTTTCACCCGGGCGCGTTCCCAGGTTCGCCATCACCCAGCGGCCGTCCTTCGTGTGCACGATGGACGGATGCGGCGTGATGCTCTCGCGCGCGTGGCGGCAGGTCTGGCGCAGCACGAGCGCACGGCGCATCACCCAGGTCATCAGGTCGACCTCGGTGGATTTCGCCACCGCCTCGTGAATGGCGCACGACACCCGCTGCCCCTTCCCCGTACGCCAGCGGAACAGCAGGGCGGCGATGATCGACAGCGCGAGCTGCTCGCCGGCGATGTGGTAGGCGTGCCACATCTGAGGGGCGATCGGCGGCAGATCGTACGTGCCGCCGGGCGCCGGATCGTAGCCGCAGTTCATCATCACGCCGCCGAGCGCCAGGTGGATCAGGTCCGAGCCCTTGAAGTCGGCCCACGGGCCGTCATCGCCGAAGGCAGACATCCTCGCGACGATCAAGGTGGGGGTCTGCTGCAGCAGCGTGCTCGCGCCGAGGCCGCCCGCCTCGAGTTCGCCTCTTGGGGTCGACTCCAGCAGGATGTCCGCGGTGGCGATCAGCGCGCGGATCCGATCGCGGTCGTCCGGCCGGTGCAGGTCGAGCACGATCGAGCGCTTCCCCCGGTTGTACTGCCAGAAGAACAGCGAGCGCTCGCGATCTTCCCGATCTTCGTAGAAGGGCCCGATACGGCGCGTGGGGCTACCGCCCGGCGACTCGATCTTGATCACGTCGGCGCCGAGCCCCGCCAGGGTCAGCCCGCAGTACTCCGCCTGCTCGTCGGCCAGCTCGATGACGCGGATGCCTGTGAGAGGACCTCTGGAACCCTCGTGCTGGGCGTCCATGGTGACTTTCTCCAATCCGGCCGGGCGCATCCGACCGCGTGCGTTCAATGGCTCGCGCCGGCGAATATATCGCGTTCGCACACAGAAAGTTCGGCTGTCGAGCAGAGGGGTGATGATGCGCAGAGGCTCCGTCACGCGCGATTCCCGTCATGGAAGACCCGGAGGTGGCGGGGGCGCACGTGTCGCGCGTGCACGCGAGGTCAACCGCGTGTTGCGGGACGGGCGTCGCCGCTGGAGCTGGCTACTTCTTCAGCTTGATGCTGACCCCTGCTCCAGCCAGGGCAAACTTCACCCCCTGTGTCGTCGCGGTCAAGCCCATCTCGACGCCGTTTTGGTTCTTGAGCGTAGCGACCGCTGCACCCCCGCCAACGGTCCCGCCGGCGCCGGCTGCGGTGTACGTGCCTTCAAAATCCTGGACCTTCGCGAGGTTGTGCACGTCGCCCCGCGCACTGACCTTGGAGACGCCGAGATCGACGACGCTCAGGCCCTCGACCGTGAACGGATACTTCTTACCCTTGTACTCGAGAATGCCGTCTCCCCAGCTCACGCCTATCCCGATCGCGACGGACTTACTTTCGAGCGTGACCTTCCCGTTCGCAGCCTCCTGCGCCGATATCGTGGACATCCCCACGACGAGGGACACCAGGCAGAGGCCGATCACCTTCAGGATCGCGGTTGATCTTTGCATCGAACGCTCCTCCTTTGTGCACCGTCAGGGGCACATTTTTGAGATGCTCAGCCTCGGAGAGTAGTGGATCTGACCCCGCCGGAACATGGGACGAACGTCCAGGGAATCGAGGAGGGTCGCATCCGATGGCGAGTTTTGATCACTACGGCGGCCGGCGGCACCGGCATGCGCAGCACGCCGGCGCAGTGGGACCGCGTCTACTGGGAGGGCAAGCATCTGCTGATGATCAGCGCCATCAACGGCCTGGCCTGGTGGCACTCCGAGGTCCCGCTCCTGTGCGACATCGTGCTCGCCGCCGACGACGTCCAGTTCCAGGATTCCGCGCATTTCGCGAACGGGACGGTGCCCGGTCTGCTCCCGCGCGCCTGGGCGCTGGTTGAGCAGCTCGCGCAGCGGCCCTCCCTTCTTCTCCGCTACACGCGGGTGCTGTTCACCGAGCCGCTCAAGCGACAGCTGATCGATCATCTCGGTTACGGCCTCGCGCTCGAGGGCATGAGCGTGGTCGATCGAACCGTCACGCCGGGGACGTGATCGAGCATGGCGGCCGATTCAGCCGAACGCGTCCATCTGAGTGTCGCCGAGGCCCGTGAGCTGTCCGAGCGCGCCATGCGCGGGATCGGGTACGAGCCTGAGGAGGCTCGCATCCTCGCCGACCACGTGATCGACGCGGCCGTGTGCGGCTACGAGTACTCCGGCCTGCCCAAGCTGCTCAACGTCGCCGACCATCCGCTGTTCCAGGCGCGGCGCAGCCCGATGCGCGCGGTGAAGGAGACCAGCGTGTCGGTGCTGTTCGACGGGGGCAACCAGAGCGGCATGCTCGGGATGTACTACGCGACGCGCGCCGTGATCGCGCGGGCGCAGGCGCACGGCTTCGCGCTAGTCGCCGTCAACAACATCTGGATGAGCGGCCGCAGCGCATACTACGTCGAGATGGTGGCGCGGGCCGGCCTGATCGGGATCCACACCGTGGCCGCGCCTCCGATGGTCGCGCCGCTGGGCGGCGCCAAGGCTGCCCTCGGCACCAATCCAATCGCCTTCGGGTTCCCGATGGAGGGCGATCCGCTCGTGATCGATCTGGGCACCTCCGCGTTCATGGGGACCGATCTGCAGTTCCGGCAGCGTCTCGGCATCCCGCTGCCCGAGGACGTGGCGATCGACGAGCGCGGGCGTCCCACCACCGACGCAGCGGCGGCGCGCCGCGGCGCGCTCCTCCCGTTCGGCGGCCACAAGGGCTACGCGCTGGCGCTCGCGATGCACGCGCTCGGCGTGCTCTGTCGCGGGGTCGCGACCGAGGAGAGCACCGGATACCTCTTCATCGCGTTCAAGCCCGACCTGTTCGTTCCACTGCAGGACTATCGGCGCGCGCTGGCAGCGGAGATCGCCGCGATCAAGGCGATCCCGCGGCAGGAAGGCGTCGCCGAGATCCGCATCCCCGGCGAGCGCGCGTATCGCGAGCGCGCGCGACTCGCGCGCGAGGGGATCGTGGTCGACCGGCGCATTCACGACGCGCTGATCGCGCTCGCGGCGCGCAAGCGCCAAGACTGAGACGCCGCTCGCGGCGTATACTCCCGCCATGCGAGAGAACACGCTCAAGCAAAGGCTCTACGCCGGCAAGGCCGCCTTCGGCGTCATGTGCACCTTTCCCTCGCCTCCCGCGGTCGAGATGCTGGGGCACCTCGGCTTCGACTGGATCCTGCTCGACAACGAGCACGGTTCCATCACCGTCGACACCGCGGAGGCCTGTATCGCCGCCGCGGAGCTCTCCGGCATGGCGCCGATCGTGCGTCCG
Source organism: Candidatus Rokuibacteriota bacterium (assembly GCA_003220495.1). Classification (GTDB taxonomy): domain Bacteria; phylum Methylomirabilota; class Methylomirabilia; order Rokubacteriales; family CSP1-6; genus AR31. The sequence goes on from QHSP01000036.1 coordinate 48,711, forward strand.
GTCGGGAACAAGCCCGAGATCATCGCGCCGTTCCTGGATCGCGGCGCCTGGGGCGTGCAGGTTCCTCACGTCAACACGGCGGGCGAGGCGCGGGCCGCCGTCGACGCGGTGAAGTACGGCCCCGAGGGTCACCGGGGCATCTTCAGCGGCGGGCGGCCGGCCGCCTACGGGTTCAAGGGCACCACCGCGGACTACGCGAGGGAAGCCAACCGCCAGACCCTGGTGTGCCTGATGCTCGAAGAGGTGGAAGCCATCGAGAACTTGCCGGAGCTGGTGACGGTGCCCGGGGTGGACGTCTACTTCATCGGGTCGGGCGACCTGTCGCAGTCGATGGGCTACACCGGCCAGCCGACGCATCCGGACGTGCAGAACATGATGGAGCGAGGCGTCAAGACGATCACCGGCGCCGGGCGGATCGCCGGATGCAGCTGCCCCGACAATCTCATCCCGAAGTTCCTGGGGCTCGGCGTGCAGTACTTCCACAGCACCGTCGGCCGGCTGCTCCAGCAGAGCAGCGAGGCCTATCTACAGAAGATGCGCCAGGCCGCGGCGAACGCCGGGAAGTAACCTCGAGGAGATTCCATGGCCCGCATAGCGCTCGTCACCCGAGAACAGATCGCCGAAAAAGACAAGCCCGCGTACGACGCCTTCATGACGAGCCGGGCGGGCCGACCCAACATCGGCCCCTACTCGCTTCTGCTGCACATGCCCGAGATGGCGCAGCGGCTCGAAGCCCTGCGGATCTGTCTCCGTGACGAAGCGAGCCTCACGCAGAAGCTGCAGGAGCTGGTCATGATCTCCGTGGCGAGAGAGATGGGCTGCGCCTTCATCTGGTACGCGCACGCCGCGGCGGCGCGGCAGGCCGGAGTGCGAGGCGACATCGTCGACAACATTCGCGAGCGGCGCCCGCTCGCCGATCTCGACGCCGAGGAGCGCACCGTCGTCGACTTCACGCGTGAGCTTCTCCAGAACCGCAAGGTCAGCCGGGCCACATTCGACGCGGCCACGGCTCGCTTCGGTCAGCGTGGAACCATGACGTTGACGAATCTGATCGCCTGCTACGCGGTGCTGGCCTACAACATGAACGCCTACGAGCTGGACGCTCCAGCGCACGCCACCGAAAAGCCCTTGACGGCGTAGAGGCTGACCATGACGAACGACGCGCTGCGAACGATCTTGCCGGTCGCCGGCTGGCGCGACGAGCGCGCCCGCGAGGTCGAGATCACCGGCGATGCCGATCCGATCTTGCCGACATCGTTCCGTATCGGCGAGACCAGCGCCGCCGCGCTCGCCGCCGTCGGCCTCGCCGTCTCCGATCTCTGGGCGTTACGCACGGGACGGCGCCAGCAGATCGCGGTGGATACGCGCCAGGCGACGGCGTCGCTCCGGAGCGGGCACTACATGCAGATGGACGGGGCGCACGTCTCGACCGAGCGCAACGCGGTGATGGGCGTCTACCCCGCCAAGCATGGACGCTGGAGCTATCTGCACTGCAATTTCCCGAACCATCGCGCCGCGGCCCTGAGCGTGCTCGGCGTGCCGGAAGATCGCGACGCGGTCCGGAAAGCGGTCGCGCAGTGGGACGCGCTCGAGCTCGAGGAAGCGATCATCACGGCGAAGGGCGCCGGTGGCATGGTGCGCACCATGGACGAATGGGCCAAGCATCCGCAGGCCGCCGCGATCGCCTCGCTGCCGCTGATGGAGATCGTCAAGATCGGCGAGAGCGCGCCGGAGAAGCTTCCCGACGGCGATCGGCCGCTGTCGGGCATCCGCGTGCTCGACCTGACGCGAGTTCTCGCGGGGCCGACCTGCGCCCGCACGCTCGCCGAGCACGGCGCCGACGTCTTGAAGATCACCGGGGCGCATCTGCCGAACCTCGGCTACCAGGAGTACGACACCGGTCACGGCAAGCTCTCCGCGCATCTCGATTTGCGCGAGTCGAAGGACGCCGACACCCTGCGCGGGCTCGTCCGCGAGACCGACGTGTTCTCGCAAGGGTATCGGCCGGGCACGCTCGGCACCCGTGGATTCTCGCCCGAGGCGCTCGCGAAAGTGCGGCCCGGCATCGTCTTCGTCTCGCTGTGCGCCTTCGGCCACGTCGGTCCGTGGGCGTCACGCCGCGGCTTCGACACGGTCGTTCAGACGGTGAGCGGCATCACGAGCCGGCAGGGCGAGCTGTTTCCCGGTACCTCGCCGGGCCCGCAGTTCTATCCGGTGTCGGCCATCGACTATCTGACCGGCTACCTGATGGCGTTCGGCGCGATGGTCGCTCTCGCGCGACGTACGCGCGAGGGTGGCAGCTGGCTCGTGCGGATTTCGCTGGCGCAGACCGGCCGCTGGCTCGTCGAGCGCGGGCAGGTCCCGGAGGCCGCGCTCAAGGACGTGCCGAAGGAGTTCACGGCCGCGGAGCTGGAGCGCTGGGCGACGACGAGCGACACGCCGGTCGGTCGGCTGCGTCATCTCGGGCCGGTGCTGCGCCTCTCCGAAACGCCTCCGCGCTGGGCGCGCCCCTCGGTGCCGCTCGGGTACAACGAGCCGGTGTGGCCGGCGCGCGACGTGTCGCCGGAGCATTTCTCTGGGAGGACTGCATGAACAAGATCGTTGGATCGCCCGAGCAAGCCGTCGCGGACATCCCCGACGGCGCGACGGTGGCCATCGCCGGTTTCGGCGTCGCGCATCGCTTCGCGACGGCCCTGATCTGCGCCCTGCGCGATCAGAAGACGAAAGACCTCACGCTCGTCTGCAACTCGCTCGGTGACGCCGGAGCGACCCGCGGCCAGATCCTCGCCGAGAACAACCAGGTGAAGAAGCTGATCGCGGCGTTCTCCGTGCGACCCGGCACGCCGACCGCCAGCGAGGAGCAGATCGCCGCCGGCAAGATGGAGGTCGAGCTGGTCCCCCAGGGCATCCTGGTCGAACGCTGCCGCGCGGGCGGCGCCGGGATTCCGGCGTTCTACTCGCCCACCGGCGTCGACACCGACCTCGCGACGGGACGGGAGATCCGCGAGTTCGACGGCAAGCGCCACGTCCTCGAGCACGCGATACGCGTCGACTACGCCTTGCTGCGAGGCTATCGCGCGGACCGCCTCGGCAACGTCCAGTTCCGCGGCGGCAGCCAGAATTTCAATCCGAGCTTCGCCAAGGCCGCGCGCACCGCGATCGTCGAGGTGGACGAGATCGTGGAGCCCGGCGAGATCGCCCCCGAGCTGATCGATCTGCCTGGAATCTTCGTGTCGCGCGTCGTCAAGACGACCCACGTCGTGGACGGCAAGGCCTGGCGCCGGCCCGCGCGGCGGCCCGCCGACCAGCCGCGCCTCTACGATGGCAAACCGGCGCTGACGCGTGAGGGCATCGCGAGGAACGCGGCCAGGCTCGTCAAGGACGGCACCTACGTGAACCTCGGCGTCGGCATCCCCACCATGGTGTCGAACTATCTCGAGGGCCGCGACGTGATCCTCCACGCCGAGAACGGCGTGCTCGGCTACGGCCGGATGGTGTCGGAGGAGAGCGAGATCGATCCGGACATCTACAACGCGGCCGGCCAATTCGTGGCGTTGAATGCCGGCGCGTCGTTCTTCGACAGCGTCGCGTCCTTCGAGATGGCGCGCGGCGGCCGGATCGACACGGTGATCCTCGGCGCCTACGAGGTCGATCAACAGGGCAGCGTCGCCAACTGGAGCACGGCGGACGCCAAGCGCGGCGGCATCGGCGGCGCGATGGACCTCCTATCTGGACAGGGCGACCTGATCATCGTGATGGAGCACGTGGACAGCAAGGGTCGCCCGAAGCTGCGGCGCACGTGCACGTATCCGCTGACCGGCAAAGCGTGCGTCAGCTACGTCGTGACCGATCTGGCGCTGCTGCGCTGGGACAAGGGCCGCTTCGTCATCGATGCCGTGGCGCCGGGATTCACGCCCAAGGCAGTGATCGCGCTGACCGAGATGGAAGTCGCGGTCGCGCCGAACGTTCTCACGATGGAATAGCGAGGCGCTCCATGCGAGCCGTGACTTTTTCCCGACTGGGTGGCCCCGAGGTGCTGGAAGTGTCGGAACTCCCCGAGCCGCGGCCTGGCCCTGGCGAGGTGCGCATTCGCGTCGCGGCGGCGACGGTCAACCCGACCGACATCAGCTTCCGCTCCGGACGGCAGCTGACCACCGCCCAGCTGGCGGAGATGGGTGTGCTGCCACCCTACATCCCCGGCATGGAGCTGGCGGGAGTGGTGGACGCCGTCGGCGAAGGCGCGAGCTGGCGCACCGGTGATCGCGTGATGGCGATCGTCAATCCGCGCCGTCCGGGCGGCGGCGCGCAGGCGGAGCTGGTGGTCGTTCCGGCCGCGTCCGTCGCCCGCGTGCCCGAGGGAGCCAGTCTGGAAGCTGCCGCGACCCTGCCGATGAACGGGCTGACGGTACGCCTCGCACTGGACCGTCTTGCGCTCAAGCCGGGGCAGACCCTGGGGGTCACGGGCGCGGCCGGCGCAGTCGGCGGCTACGCGGTCGAGCTCGGCGTCAGCGACGGCCTGCGCGTGATCGCCGTGGCGCGGCCCAAGGACGAAGCGTTGGTCAAGCGCTTCGGCGCGAAGACGTTCATACCCAGCGGCGACTCGGCAATCCGGAGTCTTTACGACGCGGCGCCCGGAGGCGTGGATGGGCTGGTCGACGCGGCAGTGCTCGACGGCGCCGTCCTGCCCGCGATCCGGGATGGCGGCAAGCTGGCCACCGTGCGCGGCTTCGCGGGCCCATCCGAACGAGGCATCACGATCGAGCCGGTGAGAGTGCTCTCGTACGTGCACAACCAGGAAGCCCTCGACCGCCTGGGCCATCTCGTCGGCGAAGGGCGGCTCACCCTGCGCGTGGCGGAGACGTTTACGCCCGAGCGGGCGGCGGACGCTCAGCGCACGATGAGCGCCGGCGGGACTCGAGGACGGCTGGTGATCGTTTTCTAGTCGGCAATCGTAGACAAGGAGCGACCCGATGACAGACGCCAAGGGACCTCTGAATGGGATCCGCGTGATCGACCTGGGGCGCCATCAGGCGGGACCCCGTTGCGCTCAGGTGCTCGCCCGTCTGGGGGCCGAGGTCATCAAGATCGAGCGCCTTGGCGGCGAGGAAACCCGGTACCACGCGCCGTGGGTCCGCAAGCAGAGCGCGTACTGGGCCCAGTACAACAGCGGCAAGAAGAGCGTGAGCATGGACTTGCGCAGGGAGGACGCAAAGACGGCCCTGCGCAAGCTGATCAAGGTGTCCGACGTGCTCGTGCAGAACTTCCGGCCGGGCACCATCGAGGAGATGGGCTTCGGGTACGACACGCTGAAGGCGCTGAACCCCCGCATCATCATGGTGAACGTCTCCGCGTACGGCCAGTTCGGTCCCTATCGCGATCAGATCGGCTACGACCCCATCGGCCAGACCATGTCCGGCATCGCCATGGTCACCGGCGAAGAAAGCATGCCGCCGATTCGCGCCGGGGTCCCCGTCATCGACCGCACCACCGCGCTGCACTCGGCCATCGGGACCCTGGCGGCCCTTCACGAGCGAAGCATTTCTGGAGAGGGGCAGAGCATCGACGTCTGTCTGGCGGACTCCGGCTATAGCCTGACCGAGATTCCCATCACGGCCTACCACGGGGCTGGGACCGAGCCTCAGCGAGGCAAGTCCGACGCGCCTCCCAGCGGCATGTATCCCTGCAAGGATGGCTGGGTCCTGATTGCCGCGGGAGATCAGCACCACTGGCATCGAGTGTGCGCGGCGCTGAGCAAGCCCGAGTGGCAGGCAGACCCACGCTTCACGACCCGCCGCGAGCGCAGCAAGCATGCGGAGGTCGTGAACGAGGCGATGCGTGAGCTGATGGGCACCATGACGATGAAGGACGCCATCGCGCACTTCACGCGTCACGACGTGGTCGCCGCGCCGGTGAACACGATCCCGCAGGCCGCCCAGGATCCCCACCCGTGGGAGCGCCGGGCGATGGTCGAGGTGCCCGATTTCCTGGCCGGCAAGATCGCCGTGTCGGGCGACTTCTGGCATTTCAGCCGCACGCCAGCGGTTGTCGGATCCACCCCGAAAGTGGGCGAGCACAACGAAGAGATTCTGGGCGGCCTCCTGGGCTATTCCCAGGACGAGATCGCCGCGCTGTATGCGAATGGCGTGATCTCGAACTCGCATCACTACGACGCGCTGTCCGGCTAAATGAGAGGTCCGATTCCGCGGACTGGGAGATGACCGTGGCGAGACTACCGTTGGCGACCAGAGAGAGTGTTCCGGACACGCAGCGGACCACCTTCGACGAGATGGTGAAAGGCCTCGGGGCCGTCCCCCGCTATGGCCCAGGCTCCGTCCTGATCCACGTGCCGAAGGCGCACCAGTGGGCCACCCTGCTGAACCACTACCTGCGCGAAGAATCCTCGCTGACCAAGAAGATCCAGGAGCTCGCCATGCTGGTGACCGCGCGAGAGCTGGATTGCCAGCACATCTGGAACGCGCATGCGGCCTCCGCGCGCAAAGCCGGGGTGCGAAGCGAGCTCGTCGACGCCCTGCGCGACCGCAAGGAGCTTCCGGCCCTCGCTGCCGACGAGGCGGCGGTGGTGCACTACGGCCGCGAATTCTTCAGGACCCACCGTGTCAGCCGGGGCGCGTTCCAGGCGGCGCTCGAGCAGTTCGGCCGGCAGGGCGTGGTCGAGCTGGGCCTGGTCATGGGGAACTACAGTCTCCTGGCGCTGCTCATCAACTCGTTCGACACCGACTTGCCGCCGGATCGGACCGAGCCGCTCCTCCCCGTCTAGAACGCCCGTACCGAGTTTCACGCGCACGTCGCGCGATCGTCGCCCGAAATCAGTCGGGCGCGATCGCGTCGACCTCGTCTCAAGAAATGGCGAGTCTCCATCCTCACTGGCGGCCAACGGCGCCTGTGAACACCCGCTGGAGGTAAACGCTTTCGGCGAAAGCGGCGCGGGCCACGGCGGGATCGAGGGCGACGCGGAACACGCGCGTCGCCTGCGACGACGGCGCGGCGTAGTGGACGAAGGCGGGGTCGCGATAGATCCCGGCGAGCAGAGCGAGATGACGCGGGAGCCCCTCGAGCCCGGGGCGCGGCCGGCCATCTACGAAACACGCCGGACACCACGAAGGCGCGCGGCTCGGGTCGAACAGGCGGGTGAGCAGAAGGTGATCGAGGGGTTGCGCGGCGCCCGCGTACTCCTGGATCGGGTAGTCGTCGGTGGCCGGCGGGTACGGCTCGGTGGCTGCCGACAACGTGTCGGCGGTGGCGACGAACGTGCCCACGAGCTCCGTGAGAGTGCCGAGCTGGATGCGAGCGAGATCTTCGCGCAACCGGGGCGCGGCCGCGAGCCTGGCCTCGACGCGCGCCGGATCGATCGCCGGCGGTCCGCCGTTCCTTCCCATGAGGATGAGCTCGTCCATCCACCCCGAGAGCAGGACCGCCTGTGGGAAAATGTCGATGAAGGCGCGGACCATCGACAGCGCCGTCGCGGGCGGCACCTGCGACACCGGCAGCCACTGCGTGAGGTAGCCGCCCGGCCGGAGGCGGCTTCGCGCGAGCTCGTAGAACTCCCGCGAGTAGAGCGACCCGACGCCGGCGAACGCGATCGGCGGCGGCTCCAGCGTGATGAGGTCGAAGGTCGCTGGAGGTCGCATCTTCAGGTGCTGGCGCCCGTCGTTCACGAAGACGGTGACGTTGGCGTTCCGGTGCACCCGGCCGTTGGTGGCCGCGAAGTAGTCGGCGTGCGCAAGGACGGTGCGTGATGTGTCGACCACCTCGAGCCGGCGTAACGAGGGATGCAGGCTCGCGGCGTGAGCCGTGTTCCCGACGCCGAAGCAGATGACCAGCACCGATTCGGGCGTGTCCAGCGACAGCAGTGGGATGTGCACGAAGGCCCGCATGTAACGCTGGGCTGGCACGCTCGTGCTCGACATCGCATGGCCATTGGTGAACAGCATGCGTCCCTCGCCTGGCATCTCTGTCACGGTCACCACGTCGGTGATGCCCTCGCTCACCACCAACCGCTGCTCGCTCGGCCGCAGGGGCCAGAGCGTGCGATTGACGAGGAAGTCGGCGGGCAGACGCGCCCACACGATCACCGCAACTCCGAGCGCGAGCACGGAGCCCGCCGCCACCGCAGCCACCCGGCGCTTCCGCGGCGCGCGTGCCGAGCTTGCGGCTACGCAGAGCGGGACGATGCCGAGCAGGACCGCCAGGGCCAGGACGGTCACGGTCCGCTGCACGCCGAGCGCGGGGAGGAGCCAGAAGCCGACGGCCAGAGAGCCCACCACGGCGCCGACGGTGTTGGCGACATAGAGCAGCCCCGCGCGGCGACCGACCACTTGCTCGGCGTCCTGGGCGATTGCGTTCGCCAGTGGATAGGCGAACCCCATCATCAGCGCCGGAACCCCCAGCTCGCGCAGGATGGGAAGGAAGCTCCCCCACAGTCCTTGCGCCGCTGCCGTCCACCCCGACGCCAGCGTGAGCGCCGTCGTCTGGTGTCCGGCCAGGACGCCACGAGTCTCGGCGGCCATGAGCGCGCCGAGGGCCGAGATGACGAAGACGGCCTGGGCGACGACGTAGAGGACGACCGGACGCCCAACGAGCCGGTGGAGGTACCCGCCGGCCAGCGAGCCCAGCCAGATGCCGACGAGGATGACGGTCAGGATGAGGGAGAGCACCGAGCGGAAGCTTCCGAGCAGCGAGCTGAGATGGCGGAACCACACGATCTCCATTCCCATCGCGGCGAATCCCGAGAGTAGGATGGCGACAGCCGTCAGCGAGAACGGTACCTTCACCACGCTGACGTCCATCGTGTCGGCCGCGGTGATCGCGTCGGGCAATTCAGCGGCCGCAGATCTGGATGCGGCAGATGTCCTCACGGCCAGGCGGAGCGCGCCGATGGCCGCCACGAGATTCAGGCCCACGGCGCTCAGCTGCGTCACCCACAGGCCGGCGCTCGGGATGAACGCCCAATCGGTGAGGAAGCACCCGACGGCGGCGCCCGCGGTGTTGACGCCGTAGAGGATGCCGATCCTCCAGCCCGCGGCTTGGACGTCGCGGCGGACGAGGTGGCGGATGAGCAGCGTGAGTGTGCCGCCCATGAGCCCGGTGATCGGCGCCAGCAGCGCCACCGCGATCGCGTAGCGGGCGACCAGGGACATCGGAGTCGGCGCGTACCAGCCGCCGGGACCCGGCGCGTACGCCGAGATCGTCGCGGAGAGATCGCCGAGCCGGGGCAGCAGCGCCGAGATCCCGAGCCCGAGAACGGCGATGGCCGCCTCGGCGTATCCATACGCACGGAGCAGTACGCCAGGCTCGTCGAGGTAGTGGCGATCGGCCCAGCGTCCGGCCACGTAGCTGCCGGCTCCGAGCCCGCACATGAACACGGCGAGGACGAGCGACGTGGAGTAGACGGTGTTGCCGAAGACGTTGCCGAACTCGCGCACCCAGACGATCTGATACATGAGGCCGGCCGCCCCGGAACAGAAGAAGAGGACATAGAGACGAGCCATACTTGTATTCTCTGGTACGCCGCCCGGCGCACCTTCGTAAAGAATGTCTCGCCGTTCTGGCGCGGCGGGCGCGACCGGATCGATACTGCTGCCGGTGGCGGCGTCTCTTTCTCAACGCCTATTTGGCGTTGTGGAAGAAGCCGCGAGCGGATGGAGCCGACGGCTCGGAAAAGAGGCGCCCGTCCGTCTAGCGCGCCCCGCGCGGAGTCTCGGCGCGCATGTCCATGGGCGTCTTACCGGGCGGGAGCTGCGGGCGCCGCACCAGGTCGTCGAACGCGCGGCCGGCCTCGTAGTCGCGGATCATCTGCTCCGGGTCGAAGATGACGCCGATGGGGTTCTCGGCGAACTCCGGGCCCTTCAGGTACGCGTGGGCCTCGTCCATGGTGGCGAAGATGTCGATCTGCAGCTCGACGCGCAGGCCGTCGGGGTCGCGATAGTACATGGAGATCGTCGGCCCGTGGTTGATGCAGCGCGCGGGCTCGATCCCGCTGGCCTTGAGCCGCCGGTAGGTCGACAGGAGCTCGCCCAGACCGGAATAGGTGTAGGCGATGTGGTGCACGCCCGCGGCCGCCGGATCCGGCTCCGGACTGCCGGGGTTGTTGATGACAGCGACGCGATGGTGCTCGTCGTCGTAGGTCAGGAACGCGATGAAATCGTTGCGGAAGGCCACGCGCGCCTGGAGCACGGTGGCGTACCAGGCGATCACGGCGTCGAACTTGGCGGTCTTGAGAACGACGTGGGCGAACTTCTCCGGGGAGATCCGCTGCGAGGACGCCGGGAGAACCCGGGTCCCGGTAGTCACTGTGCTCATCGCACGCTCCTTGCTGTCGGGAAGCTCCCGACGGGTCCGGCCGCGACGCGCCCCAGCCGGGCGCTTCACCAGAGTATTCTAGCCAGCACGGCGGCGATCGGCACGCCCAAATTGCCCTCGGGGCGAGGTGAGCCATGAAACGAGTGTTGATGCTGACCGGCGACGTCAACCTCATGAACGTCACCGACGCGCAGGTGCCGTTCGCGCGCATCAAGGACACGCTCCGCCGGGCCGACGTGCTGTTCGGCAATCTGGAGTGCTGCTTCTACGAGCCCGTCGACGGCCATTCGCTGGAGCACGAGGGCTTTCACGCGCCGCTGGCCTCGGCCGGGGCGCTCGTCGGCGGCGGCTTTCGCGCGGTCGGCACGGCCAACAACGTGAACTACGGCGAGGAGGCGATCCGCTCGTCGCTCCGGCGGCTCGCGAGCGTCGGCATTCCCGGCACCGGCGCGGGCGTGGATCGCCGGTCCGCGCGCGCTCCGGCGATCGTCACTCACGAGGGCCTGCGTTTCGGGTTCCTGCAGCGGACATCGGTCTACTGGGCCACCGGCCACGAGGCCACCGACGAGTCCCCGGGCGTCGCCGTGCTCACGGGACGCACCGCGTACGAGCCGCTGCTCCAGACGCGGCGCGCCGGCCTGCCGCCCGCGAATCGTCCCGGGCTGCCCCCGGCGATCATCACCTGGGCGGACGCCAGGTCGCTCGCCGAGTTCACGAGCGAAGTTCGCGCGCTGCGGGCCCAGGCCGACATCGTGGTCGCCTCCCATCACTGGGGACTGTTCGAGGATGTCCTCGACTATCAGGTCGAGATCGCCCACGCCGCGATCGACGCCGGCGCCGACGTGGTCATGGGCCACGGGCCGCACTACGCGTGCTCGGTCGAGATGTATCGCGGCAAGCCCGTCTTCTACGGGCTCGGCAGCTTCTCGTTCCACACCGGGCACGGTGGCCGGGCACATGGAGACTGGGTCGGCATGCTGGCCCGTCTCACCTTCGACGACTCCGAGCTCCTCGAGGTCGCGTTCTCGCTGGTGCGCCACAACGAGCGCAACGAGACCTACGTCTGCGACCTCGGACAGGACAAGGAGGCGGTGGAGCAAATCACGCGACGGTGCGACAAGCTCGGCACCGCGCTCGCGATCCGCGATAGCGAGATGATCGTATGGAAGGCGTGAGCGGGTCAGCGCGGGCTTATCCGCACTCGGCGATCTTGAACTCGACCCTCCGATCGAGCGCGTCACGCGCATCGTCGGTTCCGGTGCCCACGAGGTTCTCGCGGAAGCCCATCCCTGACGCTTTCGTGCGGGAGGCGAGCTCCGGCGCTTCCGTGTCGAGGCGCTTCTTGATGTAAGCGGCGCGCTGCAAGGAGAGACGGTCGTTGTACGCCTGCGATCCGGTCAGGCTCGTGTGGCCCACCACGTTCATGCACACCTTGGCCACCGCCGCCTGCCGCGCGATCTGGCGCAGCCAGAAGCTGTACGGCCCGCTCACTTGAGAATCGGACCAGAAGTTGGTCGTCCCAGGATTGAACAGGAACTTCACGCCGAGGTTGTTGCTGCTCAGCCCCAGCGCGACCACCTTGCCGAAAGCGTCTTCTGCGTCGTTCGCGCGCCCGAGCTTCCACGAGGCGAGGTAGATTCCGTTGAGCACGCGCAGCTGCTCGCCCCCGGGCTTGGCCGCCGCGTTCTGGTAGAGCGCGAGCGCGTCCTGGTAGCTGTCGTTGTTGTAGGCGACGGTCGCCTCGCTGACGGTGGTCGCCGTGGCCACGCGCTCGAAGTAGACCGGGTCCGCCGGCCGACCGGGCGGCGTCTGGGAGGTGACGATGTAGCCGTCGACCACCTTGTCCTTCACCACGATTGGGCTGTCGCGGTAGTAGGGCGTGGGATTCGTATCCAGCCCCTCGTCGCGCGCCCGCGACGACGCCTGCGCCACGACCGTCCCGTCCTTCAGATCCGTCAGCGCCAGGTTGATCTGGAACACCTGCGGGGCCCGCGCTTGGCTGCTGGCGATGCGCGTCATCGTCCCGGTCAACAGATACTGCGCCTTGCTGAGGTTGGCGACCTGGAAGGGCATGACGTCGAACTGCGAAGAGCTGCTCCCGAGCCGGTCCGCCACCCGTTGCTCGAGCAGGCGTGTCGCGCCGGTCTGCTGGCCGGAGGTCGCATCGACCATGGGGTCGATGACCACGCCTCGCCGGGCTTCCGTCTGGGTCCCAGGTGCCGGCGGTTTCTGCAGCTGAGCCACCAGACCGTCGGTGGCCACGGTCGCCGCTTCGTCGAAGCTCCGCTCGGTCGTGTCGCTGGTCGGCGCCGGGATCGGCGGCGGAGGAGTCGGCTTGGCGCACCCGGCGACGATCAGGAGCAAGCTGGCGCAAGCCGATAGCCTGCGAATCATCATCGGCAATCCCTTCTGAGGAACGACTGCTCCTCGTCCGTCAATGGCTCACCCAGCGACGCGCGCTCCAAAATATCACTGCAGCGGCGCGAGCCCGCATACGTCGGTCGAGCGGCCGGGGCATTCGGGGCCGCGGGGCTGCGGACGGTGTCGCGCGCCCCGGGACTCGACGTCCCCGCGCTCGAGAAGAAGGCGGCCCCGTAAGACTCCGAACATCTCGCCGCAGGGCCGCAGACGACCTTCCCGGCCAGCGGTCCGAGCACGTCGATGTCGCGCCGCTCATCGGACACGATCGCGAGGAACTCCGCGTTCGCCGGCCACTGCACGTCGGGCAGCCTCAGCGTCTGCCCCGCCCGGATGCGATTGTTCGTGTCCGCCGCCCGGGGGAACAGCACCGCCACGAACAGCGCGGCACCGTCGGATTGGTTGGCCGAGGCGGCCAGCACATACACGTAGCCCGGTCTGGAAGCGCCGATGCGGACAGCCCCTCGGTCGACCGAAGCCGTCACCGAAAGCCCGCGATCGCGGCCTTCGAAGATCTCGTTCAACATCTGTCTCGGGCCGACGGGCTTGTCGGGTGCTCGAGGAGACGGCGGGGGCGCGGGCAGGCTGGCCGGCTGCATCACCTCGGGACGGGCCACTTCCCGGGATGTTGGGCCAGAAGCGTTCAGGCGCCTCTCAGTCCGCGCGAAGAAAAGCCAGCCCGAGCCCATCCCTGCGATGAGCACGGTCCCGACCGCGGCATAAAGCGCCACCCGGCGCCTCCTCGCGCGTTTCGAGGCCTCGCGCCATCCGGTGATCTCGGACAGCGAGGCGTTCCCGACCGCCTGAGCCGGCATCACAACCGTCGGTTCGCCGTCGTTGGGGTTTGGCGTCACGCTCATCGGTAGAGGACCCGGCCCTCAGGTCTTACGCGACTATAGCCCAATACGAGCCTGGGAGGCGTCGGCCGGGACTTCTGCGAGCAGGCGTCCGAAGGCCGGCAGGCGCTCGGGGCTGTTGAACGCGCGAAGCATCGCCCAGATCGACGCCTGGTTCGTGGTCACGACCGGCTTCTTGAACTCGCGCTCCCAGGCCGCGATCGACGGCATCGTCGGGAAATTGCCCCCGGGCACCACGAAGAGCTCGATCTCCGGGCGGTCGATCCGGGCGAAGGCATCGCGCGCGTTCTCCGGGCCGAGCTGGCCGATCGCATACGAGTCGGTCGCGCGAAAGCCCTCGAGCGCGATCGTGTCGAGCCCGTGCTTGGTCTTGAAATACCGCGCGGCTCGCTCGTTGACCGCGTCCGAGTACGGGGAGACGATCGCGACGCGGCGCGCGCCGAGGGCCTTGACGGCGCGGCCGACTGCCTGCGCCGACGTGATCGCCGGAACGCCGGCCCCCGCGCTCATCCGCTTGGTGACGACGTCGTCGTAGTCGTCGGCCACGAGGCTCGCAGACGTCTGGGCCAGGATCACCATCTCGACCCTGGCCGTCCCCAGCAGGTGCGACTGGTAGTCGATGTCCTCGTCCCGGCTGGGCGAGAAGCTTCCGGCGCCGCTCGACTTGAGGCGTCCGACGTGCGCCTGGTAGGCCGCCGGCAAGAGCCGGCACTCTAGCTCGACCGTCGTGTTCGTGGACGGGATCAGCACGCCGAAATGTCGGGTCATGTCCAGACGCCTTTCCGGTCACGCCGAAGAGGCTTGACCATTGCGGGCATCACCTAGAGAGCGGCGGCTCCTTGCGGCACGACGCGAGCTGGGTCGCCGACGGCTCGCCTCACGCGAGAGCGTCCGCGAGCAGGCGGCCCTCCACGTCACCGAGTTTCGTCCGCAGCAGGTGCGCGACCGTCGGGGCGACGTCGCGGCTCATGATGGTCCCGATCTGCGCGCCACGCCGGACGCCGGCACCCGCCGCCAGGAAAAACGCGCCAATGTCCGGATGGCCAGGTCGATGGCCGTGGTTGCCGCGGTATCGAGGCGGACCGATGGGGTCGTCGCCACGAGCCTCGTCTCCGAAAGCGTACCCGCCCCCGGCCTCGAGAACGAGCTCGCCGATCATTGGATTCGCGTCCGGGACCGGGAGTCCGAGCCCAGCATAATCCGCCACGCCCCAGACACCCGTCACGCCCTCGAGGCCGGCAAGCTCGGACTTCAGATCACGCGCGAGCAATGCGCGATCGGCCGGATCGAGGACGTAGACGTAGCCGGCGCCGTGGTTGGTGACGAAGCGCGCCCGGCTCTCGATGATCCGCCCGTCGGCGTCGATCTTCATGAGCCCGAGCTGGCGCAACCGCACGTTGACGCGGATCTCCCGATCGGACGGCAGAAAGCCATGATCGGAGACCACGAGCACGGCAGTATCACGCTCGAGAGCCCCGGCCGGGAGGGCGGCCAGGACGCGGCCCACGCAATGGTCTACGTACTCGAGAGCCCAGTACGCCTCCGGTGACCGAGGGCCGTGCAGGTGCTGGAAGCTATCGGCGCAGAGAAAGTGCACGAGGAGCAGGTCGGGGGCATGCCGGTGCAGCACGTGAGCCGCGACGTCGGCCACCACGTCGTCGCGGAGAAAGCGTTTCGGGAGCTGCGACCACTCGCCCAGTCGATCGATCGGGAGGCCGAGCGCAGCGAGCTCGCGCCAGACGTCTGGATGAGTCGCGCTCTCGAAAACGCGCTGATCCTTGAAGAACGGCAGGTTGAAGTCGAGACCGGCGGCCCGACGGGTGCACGGCCAGTCGACCGCGGCCGTGCGCAGGCCGGCGGCGTGGGCGACGTCGTACACCGTCGGCGCCCGGAGCAGGCGATCCGCGTCGTAGATGGGATCGCCGGTGAGATCCTCCGCGCGCCCCGACTCGCGGTTCAGGACGTAGTTCGCCACGACCCCATGGCGATCGGGGCGCACCCCCGTCACCATGCTGACGTGGGTCGGCCAGGTCGTGCTGGGAAACACGCACTCCATGCGCTGCGCCACGACGCCCCGCTCCGCGAGGCGGCGCAACGTCGGCATGCGCACGCGCGGGTCGGTCCAGTAGAAGGACGCGAAGCCGTCGAGACTGATCAGGACGACACGGGACACGGCTGTTCCTTTAGAGCCCGCCTAGAGCACACCCTCCTTCTTCAAGGCGTCGACTTCATCGGCGCCGACGCCGAGCCAGGCGTTCAGCACCTCGGCGCCGTGCTGGCCCAGGAGCGGCGAGGGTTTGATCCGCGCCGTCTGGCCGTCCACCCGCACCGGCCAGGTCGGCATCTTGAACGGGCCGTTCGGGTGCTCCATCACCTGCATGATGCCGCGCTTTTCGAAGCTCGGATCGTTCTGCAGCTCCATCGTGTCGAACACCGCGCCGGCTGGGACCCCGACGCCGCTGATCAGGGTCATCGCCTCTTCCTTCGTGTGCCGGCGCGTCCACTCGGTGATGATCGCGTCGACCTCGGCCTCGTTCTGGACGCGAGCGGCGCCGGTGGCGAAGCGGGGGTCGTCGATCAGTTCCGGGTGCCCGATCAGACGCATCAGCCGCCCCCAGTGCTCGGGATTGCCGCGGCTCGTGGTGATGTAGACCCAGTCGTTGGAGCCGAGGGGCTTGCACTGATAGAGGCCGGAGGGCGCGTTGGTGCCCATGACCGTCTTTCCGCCGCGGCGCGGCGCCGGCTTGCCGGTGCGCGCCTGGGTGGCGAAGCACGTGCGCATGTAGTGGATCATCGCGTCCTGCATCGCCACCTGGAGCCGGCGTCCCTTGCCGGTTCGCTGTCGTTCTAGCAGCGCGCCGAGGATCGTCACCGCCATCAACATGCCGGTGCCGGTGTCGCCGAAGCTCGGGCCGGGCTTGACCGGCGGCCGATCGGGCTCGCCGGTCACGCTGATCGTGCCGCCGGCGGCCTGCGCGATCATGTCGAAGGCCAGACCGGTCTCGTACTTGCTCCCGGTGCCGAACCCCTGGATCTGACAGAAGACGATACGGGGGTTGATCTTCTTCACCTCGTCATAGCCGAGCCCGAGGCGGTCGATCGTCCCGGGCGCCATGTTCTCGACCGTGACGTCGGCTTTCTTCAACAGCTCCTTGACGAGCTCGAGCCCGCGCGGGGACTTGAGGTTGATCGCCAGCGACTTCTTGTTGGCGTTGAACATGTGGAAGTACCACGGATCGTCGTCGGGCTTGCCCGGCCGCAGCCGCCGCCCCGGATCACCGGTCTTCGGGTTCTCGATCTTGACCACGTCGGCGCCGAGCCAGGCGAGCGCCTCGGTGCACGAGGTGCCGGCTTCGAACTGGGTGAAGTCGACGATCCGGATGCCGGCGAGGCAGTTGAAGTCTTGCGCGTTTTCGCTCATCGGCCGTCCCCCCTCTGCAGCGACTGCTGGTTCGCATCGACGCCCTGTCCCGAACCGTCTCGACGCCAGCATGATGGTACTCGGTGTCGCCGAGCGAAGGAAGACTAGGTCCAGATCCCCTTGAGCATGTCGACCGATTCGTCCGAGAGCTCGAGCGGAGGCATCGCGAGGGCGCCGGCCTGCAGCTTGTCACCTGCAGCACGGTCACCCAGCACCTTGTTCCACGTCTGCGCCATCAGGTGGGAGTTGTGGGGCTCGTGCCCGAGCGCGTGCACGAATTCGTGGGCCGCGATCACTTCGGCCATGCCGGTTCCGGCATCCCGTATGCCTTTCGGCGCGCTGATGGTCAGCTTGACGGGCAGGCGGACGTCGGCACGGAGCAGTTTCCCCGCGCCGTCGGTCTCGGCGCTGGTCTTGCCGTGCACCGCCGTGCCGCCGATGCTGGGGTCGGTCCTGACACTGATCGTCGGGCCCGCGCCGTTCACCGCGAGCGTCACCCGGATGCCCTTCCGCCTGAATAACGAGTTCAGATCACTCACGGCCTGCTTGCACGCGGTGGTCCAGTGCGAGCCGATGTTGCCGAGCTTGACGCTCACCGCAGCCATGATCCACCCCCGCCCCCTCTGGGGCTTCTTGCCACTGCCGACGGGATCGTTCGAGCCTATTCCGCGGACGTGTCCGGGTCAATGCGGTTTCGCCTCATCCTGCGGCCGGGCGGACCTCGAGCAGTGACACGCTCGGCAACGGCAGCCCGATTCGCAGCGTCAGCGTCCCATCGCGCACCGTCATGGTCTGGTCCGGCTCGAGCTGCTCGAGCCCTTGGCGCTCCTCGATGGTCCGCAGGTCGCGCTCGGAGGGATCTTGAGGCGCGCCGAGCGCGCGCCACACGGTGTGGCTATTGCTGTGCGCGGCATCGATGCGCCAGTGGCTCACGCGAGCGCTGCCGCTGAAGCGCAGGCGCTCGAGCCGCACGGTGACAGCGGTGTCGCGCGCGGCGATCGCGTACTGGTCGTCGGCGTGCCGCCACGCCAGCACGCTGACGCCGTCGCGGCCGCTGGTGGCGAGCGCGTCGACTTCCTCCGCCATCCCCGCCTCGCTCTCGTCGAGGCGGTCCAGAGACCACGCGCCGGTCGACTCGACGGCCAGGCGCATCTCACCCAGGCGGCTCAGCATCCGGTAGGCGTTCAGCACCGGCTTCTCGATCCCCTGAGCGGTGAAGAGGCTGCGCGTGCCTTCGAAGAAGCGCTCGCCCTCGAAGTAGAAGCTCCAAGTGGTCGCCTGATGGACACGGGCGGCACCGCGTGTGTCCAGGTCGAGGAGCTTCTTCATCAGCTTGCACTGGAAGACCGGGAAGTACTCGGTGTTGCGGTAGGCGAAGTTCGCGTTGTCGTAGATGCCCCAGTGAGCGGGGACCGACGCGTCGCACTCGTCCACGATACAGGGCAGCTCGCGGAACTTTGGATGCGCCGCGACGGCGTCGAGCGCTGCGCGCACCTCGCGCAGCATCTTGAGGCTCGACGGGGACTGTTGCGTCGGCGCCGGCCCGCCGAGCGGACCGTACACGCGCCAGGGTGTGTAGCGCGCGCCCTTCGTGTGAAACGAGACGAAATCCAGCGGGACGTTGGTTCGGGCACAGTGCGCAAGGAAGCCGCGCAGGAACTCGTGGCCTCGCCGGCCGGGGCCGAGATCGCCGGTCGTGGTGGGACCGCCCACCGCCGCGTCGGGCAGCGCCGCCTTCACGGCGGCGGCGGTGACGTCGTAGAGCGTGTAGAACTGCTCCGCGGTGCCGCGCCAGTAAAAGATGTCGGGCTCGTTCCACAGCTCCCACAGCCAGCCGCGCACGTGCGTGGCGCCGTAGCGCGCCACGCAGTGCTCGACCAGCGCGCGGACGAGGCCACCCCACTTGTCGTAGTCCTTCGGCGGCATCGCCCAGAGTCCCGCTTCGTAAGGACTCCACTGGGTCGGGCTGGGCTCGAAGGGAAAGCGCTGTTCCGCGCCCTCCGGAACCAGGGCACGGGGGGTGAACGCCATCTCGACCAGAGGCCGGTGTCCCGACTGCACGACCGCGTCGTAGACCTGATCGGCGATGCCGAAGTCGTAGAAGGGCCGGCCCGCGGCGTCCTCGTGATAGACGTTGCCCGCGCCCCAGTGCGGCAGCGACCAGCCGATGCCGCTGTTGAAGATGTAGTGCGAACGCACGAAGTACGGCTGCTCGGCGAAGGCGCGGATGGTCTTGAGATGACGCTTGCCGGTCGGCATCGACGTCCAGTTGATCTCGTCGTAGCCGAAGCTCGTCCAGATGCGCCTGATCGGACCCAGGGGCGCGCCGGCGTCCACGCGCACGGTCGCCTCCGCGAGATGGGCCGCGTCAGCCATCACACGCTCCTTCGAAGGCCGGCTCGATGGCGCGCGTCACGACGGCCTCCCGATGCCGCGGAGCCCGAGCTCCCGTGCCCGATGACAGCTCACGAGGTGGCCGGCGGCGAAGGCCTCCAGCCGCGGCGCCTCGCTCCGGCACCGCTCGACGGCGTAGGGACAGCGCGGGTGAAACGCGCACCCGGCCGGCGGGTTGGCCGGATCCGCCACCTCGCCCTCGAGCACGAGACGTCGCCCGCGCAGACGCGGATCCGGTTTCGGCACGGCGGCCAGCAGCGCCTCGGTATACGGATGCGCGGGCTGCATGAACAGGCGCTCGGTGGGCGCGAGCTCAACGATGCGACCGACGTACATGACGGCCACGCGATCGCTCACGTGCTTCACCACCGAGAGATCGTGGGCCACGAAGAGGTACGTCAACCCCAGCTCGGCCTGCAGGTCCACCAGGAGATTGAGGATCTGCGCCTGCACCGAGACGTCGAGGGCGGACACGGGCTCGTCGGCCACCACCAGGCTCGGGCTGAGCGCGAGGGCCCGCGCGATGCCGATGCGCTGGCGCTGGCCGCCGCTGAACGCGTGGGGAAAGCGCCGCATGTACTCGGGCCGGAGGCCGACGAGCCTCAAGAGCTCCGCCACGCGCTCGAGCCGCTGGGTGCGGGTCCCGACCCGGTTGACCAGCAGCGGCTCGCCGACGATCTCGAGCAAGGTCTTGCGGGGGTTGAGCGACGAGTAGGGATCCTGGAACACCATCTGCATCTCGCGCCGGAGTGGACGGACGTGCTTGTACGGCAGGGCGGCCACGTCTACCGCGACCCCGTCGCCGCCTCGAAAGATGATCCGTCCCGCGGTCGGCGTGATCGCGCGAAGGATGCAGCGCGCGGTCGTCGTCTTCCCACACCCGCTCTCGCCCACCAGCGACAGGGTCTCGCCGCGGTCGATGTGAAAGCTCACGCCGTCCACCGCCCGGACCTCTCCCACCCGACGACGGAGCAATCCTTGGCGGATCGGAAACTCCTTCCGAAGATCGTGGACTTCGAGCAGCGGCGCACCCGTCGTCCCGGTCATGGCTTCGTCACCGGGTGATGCAGGAAGCAGCTCACCGTCCGATCCGCGGTCGCCACGGATTGAAGCTCGGGCTCGTGGCGCTCGCACACGCCGCGGATCGCCTCGCCGCAGCGCGGGTGGAACAGGCAGCCGCCCGGGCGGCGGTACGGGTGCGGCAGCGAGCCCGTGATGGCCGGCAGCTTCGTGCGAACACGCGCGTGGACGGACGGGATCGAGCGCAGGAGCGCGCGCGTGTACGGGTGCTGCGGCGAGTGGAAGATGGCGTCGACCGGCCCCCGCTCCACCACGCGACCGAGATACATGATGGCGACCTCGTCGCACATCTCGGCCACCACGCCGAGGTTGTGGGTGATGAGGACGATCGCCATCCGCTCGCGGGCCTGCAGCTCGCGAAGAAGCGCGAGGATCTGCGCCTGGGTGGTGACGTCGAGCGCGGTCGTCGGCTCGTCGGCGATCAGAATGCGCGGGCCGCAGCAGAGGGCGGTGGCGATCATCGCGCGCTGGCGCAGGCCGCCGGACAGCTGGAACGCGTATTCGTCGATCCGTCGCTCGGGTCGCGGGATCCCGACCAACCTCAGGAGGTCGATCGCGCGGGCCCGAGCCGTGGGCCGGTCGAGCCCGAGGTGGAGGCGCATGGTCTCCACGATCTGGTTGCCCACGCTGTGGACCGGGCTGAACGAGCTCATCGGCTCCTGGAACACCAGGCCGATCTCCCCGCCGCGGATTCGCCGCATGTCGTGGCTCTGCGGATCGAGCCGGGCGAGATCGTCCTCGCCGCCGTCGCCCACGCGGCGGAGGCGAATCTCGCCGCTCACGATCCGACCGGGGCGCTCGACGATGCGAAGGATCGAGCGGGCCGTCACGCTCTTGCCGCAGCCGCTCTCGCCGACGATGCCGAGCGTCCGCCCGGCGTGCACGTCGAAGCTCGCGCCGTCGACGGCCTTGACCACCCCGTCCTCCGCGAAGAAGTACGTCCGCAGATCGCGCACCGACAACACCGGCGCCGCGCTCTGGTCGGTTCGGGCGGCCCGTTCGAAGCCCCCCATGTCCGCATCGTGAGACCAAGGCGTGCCCTGGCTACGCCGGGGCGTCTCCGAGCGTCGGAGGGCTTGGGGCGCCCGCTCGAGGCCCCCCATCGCCGCATCGCCCACCAGAGGCGCGCCCGGGCTTTGCACGGGCGTGTCCGAAGGTTGGGGGGCTTGGGGGGCCCGCTCGAGGCCCCCCATGTGGTAAGGATCGGCGGCGTCGCGCAGGCCGTCGCCCATGAAGTTGAACGCGATGATGACGACGATCACCGGGACGGCGGGAATGAGCAGCCACGGCGAGATGGCCAGCGACTGGATGTTCTGCGCCTGCTGCAGCAGCACGCCCCAGCTGATCGCCGGCGGCCGCAGCCCGAGCCCGAGGAACGACAAAGACGTTTCGCTGATGATCATGGCCGGGATCGCCAGGGTCGTGGCCGCGATGATGTGGCTCAGGAACGAGGGCACCAGGTGGCTCACGATGATGCGCGTGCGGCTGCACCCGGCCAGCTCGGCGGCCGTCACGAATTCTTCCTCGCGCAGCGACAGGAAGCGGCCGCGGACGACCCGCGCCAGCTCGGTCCAGCCGACGAGCGAGATGATCACGGTGATCGCGAGGTAGACCTGCAGCACGGACCAGTGTTGAGGCAGCGCGGCCGCCAGCCCCATCCAGAGCGGAATCGTCGGGATCGAGCGGAGAATTTCGACGACGCGCTGGATGACGGTGTCCGTCACGCCGCCGACGTAGCCCGAGATCCCGCCGAGCAGCACGCCGAGCACGAGGCTCAGCGCCACGCCGGCCAGGCCGATGGTGAGCGAGGTCCGCGTCGCGTACATCAGGCGCGACCAGACGTCGCGCCCCTGCTCGTCGGTGCCGAGCAGAAACAGCGATTCCTCGGCGCGCCCGTCGGCGACGCCGAGCAGGTGCCGGCTGGCCGGGATCAGCCCGAACAGGTGGTACTCGAACCCGGGCGCGAAGAAGCGCAGCGGGATCTTCTTGTCCGGGTCGGGCGTGTAGACGCGCCGAAACGTCTGCGGATCGCGGCGCCCGCTCAGCCCGTAGACGTGCGGCGCGAAGCGTCCTTCGTTGAACCAGCGGATCGTCTGCGGCGGCAGCAGCGAGCGCTGCGCCTCGGAGGCGGTCGGGCTGGCATAGGCGAGGAACTCGGCGAGCAGCACGACCGCGTAGGCGAGGCCGACCACCGCGGTGCTGGTGACGGCCAGGCGGTGGCGTCGGAAGCGCCACCACATGAGCTGCCACTGGGTCGCGACCGAGACGCGCTCCTCGACCTCGCTATGCGCCGGGTCGTCGAGCTCGACGGTCCCGGCCGGACTGGACGTGGCTATCGCTTCCCCTCCGAGCGAATGCGCGGATCGATCCACATCAGCAACAGGTCGGACAGTAGCGTTCCGAGCACGGTGAGCACCCCGAGGAGGAGCACGATGGTACCGGCCAGAAACATGTCCTGCGCGATGAGCGCGCGCAGGAGCAGCGGACCCACCGTCGGCAGGCTCAGGACGAGCGACACGATGATGCTCCCGGAGACGACGTACGGCAGCAGGTAGCCCACGGTGCTGGCGAACGGATTGAGCGCGACCCGGACCGGATATTTCAGGATGACCCGCCACTCCGAGAGACCGCGCGCGCGCGCCGTCATGACGTAGGGCTTGCCGAGCTCGTCCAGCAGGTTCGCGCGCATGATGCGGATGAGCTGCGCGGTGCCGGCCAGTCCCAGGATCAGCGCGGGCAGCGGAAGGTGCTTGAGCAGATCCCACACCTTGGCGAGGCTCCACGGCGCCTCCACGAACTGGTCGGAGAACAGGCCGCCGATGTTGGCGCCGAAGTAGCGGAAGCCCGCGTACATCAGGATGAGCGCGATCATGAAGCTCGGCACCGCCAGGCCGATGAAGCCGACGAACGTCGCGACGTAGTCGCCGATCGAGTACTGGCGCACCGCCGAGTAGATCCCGATGGGCAGCGCGAGCACCCACGTGATGACGATGGCGCCGATCGAGAGCGCCATGGTCAGCCAGAGCCGGTCCGCGATCACCGCCGAGACCGGCTTGCCCCACTCGAGCGCCATACCGAACTCGCCGCGCAGCACGAGCTTCATCCAGCGCAGGTACTGCACCCACAGCGGCTGATTCAGCCCGTACTGCTCGCGCAGCGTGTCGGCGAGCTCCTGTGACACCGTGGTCCCCGACGCCGTCATCTGGGCGATGTACGCCGTGACGTAGTCGCCGGGCGGGAGCTGGATGATGACGAAGGCGAGGACGGAGATGGCCCAGCTGGTCAGCACGGCGAGCAGCAGCCGGCGCACGATGTAGCTCAGCACGCGAAGGGCGCCTCCGTCGGGCGAGTGGTCATTGACACCGGGGAGATCCTACTGCTAGCTTGTGACCGGTCACAAGGCCCCTCACCGCGGGCGGGTGCCACGAATGACGGTCTCGCTCAAGAAGAAGCGCGCGACGATCAGGGACGTCGGCCGCCGGGCGCTCGTCTCCCATCAGACGGTCTCGCGCGTGATCAACGGCGAGCTGTCGATCGCGCCGGCGACGCGAGCTCGCGTCGAGCGCGCCATCGCCGAGCTCGGCTTCCATCCCAACCACGTCGCGCGGAGCCTCGCGAGCCGCAAGACCTACACGGTCGGCGTCGTGATGGGCGACGTGGCCAGTCCGTTCTTCCCCGACGTCGTGCGCGGAGCCGAGGACGTCCTCTCGCCCCTGGGCTATAGCCTCTTCCTCGCGAGCAGTCGGCGCGACCCCGAGGTCGAGCGGCGCAACGTCGAGCACCTGCTCGAGCGCAGCGCCGACGGCCTGATCCTCGGCGCGCCGCGGAGCCGGCCCGACGAGCTGGCGGCCCTCGGCCGACGGGCCGGCGTGCCGATGGTGTTCCTCAACCGCGAGGTCCGTGGCCGCCACGTCGCGTCGGTGTGGGTCGATTGGCCGAGCGCCACCGCGGAGGTCGTGGCCTACCTCGCCGGGCTCGGCCATCGGCGAATCGCGCTCGTCGTTCCCTCGCGTGACGAGGCGCCGTTCGCCAGCCGCGAGGACTGGTACGAGCAGGCCCTCGGCCGTCGCGACCTGGCGCCCCCGCCGTCGCTGGTCGTCCGCGAGCGCATCTCGATCGACGGTGGCCATCGCGCCGGTCTCGCCTTGCTGTCGCTCGACGAGCCGCCGACCGCAGCGATCTGCCACAACGACACCATGGCCATTGGATTGCTGCAGGCGTGCGCAGAGCGCCGCGTGCGCGTCCCGCGCGATCTCTCGATCGTCGGCTGGGACGACGTGCCCTACGCGAGCCTCGTCACACCGCCGTTGACCACCGTGCGCGTGCCGCGCCACGAGCTCGGCCGCGCCGCCGCCGCCACTTTGCTGGGTTTGATGGCCGGCCGGGCCGCCGGCGAGCACGGCCCCCTGCCGTTGCAACTCATCCGCCGCAAGAGCTGCCGCCGGATCGGGCGCAGCCTCGAAAGGACAGGTTCATGAGCGACCACGACGGAGTGGAGCCGACGCCGGAGTCATCGAGCTCGCATCCTACCCGACGCAGCGTACTGCAGGCGGGGCTCCTGGCGCTCGCGGCGACGCACATGCCCGACGGCCTGGTGTCGCGCGCCCTCGCGCAGGGCGCCAGGCCGAGCACCAGCCTGATCGGCAAGCTCGAGGGCGCCGAGGTCGTCACCGACCCCGCGCGGTTCCCGAAGACGTTCAGGGAAGCGCCCCAGCTCGAGGAGCTGGTGAAGGCCGGCAAGCTCCCGCCCGTCCAGGAGCGCGTCGGCCAGGACCCGCTCGTCGTCAAGCCGCTGCGCGAGACCGGCAAGTACGGCGGCACCTGGCGCCGCGGCTTCACCGGGCCCTTCGACACGTCGAACGGTCACCGGGCCGCACAGAACGACAAGCTTCTGTACTGGGACTACACCGGCACGAAAATCGTGCCCAACATCGCGCGCGCCTGGGAAGTGAGTCCCGACGGCAGGGTCACCACGCTGTCCCTGCGCCGTGGCATGAAGTGGAGCGACGGCCATCCCTTCACCGCCGACGACTTCATGTTCTGGTTCGAGGAGGTCTATTCCAACAAGGAGCTGGTGCCCACGCCGCTATCGGTGATGACGATCAACGGCAAGCCGATCGCGCTGAAGAAGGTCGACGCGAGCACCGTGCAGTGCGTCGCGCCCGATCCCTACTACGCGCTGCCGACCGTGCTCGCCTCGGTGTGGGGCATCGGCCACCACGCCCGCTTCGGTCGTGACGCGTTCGGCGGCTTCGCGCCGGCGCACTACCTCAAGCAGTTCCATCCGAAGTTCGCGTCGAAGGACGATATCGCCCGGAAGCAGGCCGACCTGAAGTTCGAGTCCTGGGTGCTGATGTTCAAGAACCGCAACGATGCGTGCCGCAACCCCGACCTGCCGGTGGTGACGCCGTGGAAGACGGTGTCGCCGATCAACACGCCGACCTGGATCCTGGAGCGCAACCCCTACAGCGTCTGGGTCGACACCGACGGCAACCAGCTTCCGTATATCGACCGCATCCGCATGACGATCGGCGAGAACCTCGAGGTCATCAACCTGCGCGCGATCGCCGGCGAGTACGACTCGCAGGCGCGGCACATCGACATCGGCAAGCTCCCGGTGCTGCTGGAGAACCAGCAGAAGGGCAACTATCGGGTTCACCTGGACCCGTCCGATCAGGGCGCCGACGTGGCGCTCTTCTGCAACCAGAGCTTCGACAAGGACCCGGAGATCGCGAAGTGGCTCAGCGCGCGCGAGTTCCGCATCGCGCTGTCGCACGGGATCGACCGCACCCAGATCAACGAGACGTTCGTGCTCGGTCTCGGTCAGGTCGCCTCGGCGGCGCCGGGCGATCGCACGCCGTACTTCCCGGGGCCGGAGTACAAGACCTTGCACGTCGGCTACGACGTCAAGAAGGCCAACGAGATGCTCGACACGCTCGGCCTCACCAAGAAGGACAGCGAGGGCTACCGGCTGCGCACCGACGGCGGCGGCCGGCTTCGGCTGGCCCTCACCACGTATCTCGGCTTCCTGCCGTTCACGCGCATCGCGGAGATGATCGTCGAGCAGTGGAAGAAGATCGGTATCCGCGGCGAGGTGCAGGAGATGGAGCGCGGCCTGGCCACCGCGCGCACGCGCGCCAACGAGCACCAGATCTACTTCGAGACCCAGTGGGGCGCCGACAACATGTACGGCCATCAACCGTTGCTCTTCCCCACCCAGGCCGAGAACCCCCTGGGCCCGCTCTACGGCGTCTGGTACTCGAGCGCCGGCCGGCAGGGCAAGCAGCCGCCCGCGCGGATGCGCGAGCTGATGGCAATCTACCGCCGCTCGTTCGGTGTTCCCGACCAGGAGCGGACGCGCCTGGCCAAGGAGGTCTGGAAGATCGCGCTCGACGAGCTGTGGCTGATCCCGGTCGTCTCGAACTCGCCGGCGTCGCAGGGCGTGCGCGTGATCAAGAACAACCTGGGCAACGTGCCCGAGCGGCTCTGGAACAGCGCGGTGAGCGACAACCCGCACATCGCCCACACGGAGACCTGGTACTTCAAGTCGTGACTTCGCGGGGGCCCTCGCGGGCCGAAGAACGTTCTCGCGTAGATCACGTCGGGCGTGTCATGACCACGGCGACCACCGGTGCGTCGGGTGGCCGGACGCAGACGAAGCCCGCGTCGTCCAGCCACCAGCCCGCGCGGCCGGCGTCGCCGCCGGTGTGCGGGAGCTCGCCGATCCCCTCGACCGCAACGGTGTCAGGACGAGCGACGCGCAGGCGGAGCTGATAGCGACGGCCGGACGGCACGACCGAGCGATCGCCGCTCGGCGTGTCGATGCGCACCGAGACACGGCCAGGCTCGGCCGCGCACACGATCGACGTCAGCGCGTACACGCCGCGCCGATACGCGTTCGAGCGACCGTCGTCCTCGTAGAGCTCGAAGCGCGAGCGGCCTTGCGGATACACCTGCAGGGTCAGCTCGTCCGTCGCACGCTCGCCGGTGTGCTGCACGAGCGGCCCCAGCGGCAGGATCGCGCCGGCTCGAACGAGCAACGGCAGGCGATCCAGCGGCGCGGCAAGCGTGACGCCACCCGGTCCAGTGTGACGCTCTCCCGTCCAGAAATCGAACCAGTCGCCCTCGGGGAGATAGACCGGCCACGCGGTGGCGCCCTCGCGCGTCACGGGCGCCACGAGCAGATCGTCACCCCACAGATACTCGTGGTCGAGCGTCCACACCTTCGGATCGCGCGGATAGTTCAGCACGAGCGGACGCATGAGCGGCAGACCGAGCGTGTGGGCTTGCCAGGCCAGCGTGTAGGTGTACGGCAGCAGACGATACCGCAGCTCGGCGTAGCGGCGGCAGATCGCCTCCACCTCCGGGCCATGGGCCCACGGCACGTGCTCGCGCCACACCCAGCCGTGCGAGCGGAAGATCGGGCTGAATGCGCCGAACTGAAACCAGCGCGCGTAGAGCTCGCCGGTCTCGGGCACCGGGTGAAAGAATCCTCCCACGTCGGTGCCCCAGTAGGGGATGCCCGAGAGTCCCGTGTTCAACCCGAGCGGGACCTGCGCCTCCAACGTCGGAAAATCGTTGTTGATGTCTCCGGACCAGCACGAGGCGCCGAATCGCTGCATCCCGGCCGCGCCCGACCGACACAGCAGGAACACGCGCTGGTCGGGCCGCGCCGCGGCCATGCCTTCGGCAAACGCCTGGTGGCGGAGGCGATCGTAGATGTTGTGCAGGCCCGTGCCGTCGCCGGCGGCGAGCTTCGCCGCGGCCGGCGGTCCTTCGCCGCCGTCGAGCCACCAGCCACCCACCCCGAGCCGCACGAGGTCGCGATGCGCCGCCCACCACCACGCGCGAACCTCCGGGTTCGAGAAGTCGAGATGGCGCTGGCCCTCGCGGTAGTTGGCGGCGCCGCCGGCGCCGCGCTCGTATCCGGTCGCCAGCAGATAGCCGCGCGCCTCGGCCTCGGCGAAGAGCGGCGAGTTCTCGTGAAGGACGGGATACTCGTGCGTGATGAATTCGAAGTGCTGCGCTCGCACTTCTTCGAGCAGCTCGTCGGGCTTCGGCCACAGCGTCGGCTGAAACTCGAGGTGTCCCACCCCGCGGTTCCAGCCCTTCGCCTCGCCGTACGTCGACAGATAGATGAGCGCGTCGCACGGAATGCGCTTCTCGCGGATCGTGCGTGGCAGGCGACGGAGCTCGGCGGTGTCGTCGAAGTGACGGGTCGACTGCAGGAAGCCGAGCGCCCACTTCGGCGGCAGGGGGGCCCGGCCGAGCAGTTGGCCTACCTCACCCATGAGGCCGCGGAGATCGGCGCCGATCAGAACGTACCAGGTCAGCGCCGAGGATTTTGCGGCGTACTCGATGCGCACGCCGTTGTCCGACCGCCCCACCGCGAGCACGGCGTCGCTCGCGTTGTCGAAGAACAACGCGTAGCCCCGGCTCGAGACCAGCAACGGCACCGCGATGTCCGAGCCTGGACCATGGCCGAGGTGAGAATTCCAGAGCACGCGGCCCTGCCCCAGACGATCCAGACGGCCGCCGCCGTGGCCGAGGCCGTAGAAGTGCTGTTCGTCGGGAAACGTGAAACGAGCACGCACACGCGCCGCGCCATCCGGGCCACGCTCGACGGCCATCCCGCCGTCGGCGGGCTCGCGCAGCAGCCACGTGCCGGCCGCATCGGCGAACGCCAGGCGCAACGGGTTGGTCTCGACCTCGAGCCGCAGAGCGCTCGTCGCCAGCCGCACGGGCTCACCGTCGGTGACCTCGAACGCGGTCGGCGCCCAGGTGTTGGGCGCGACGAACGAGGCCTCGCGCGCCTGGTCCGCGCCGAAGCTCACACGCACGATGCGGGAGCGGCAGAACGTGACCGCGACCGGGCCGTCCGCGCCCGCGAAGGACAGGCTCGCGTCCCGACGCTCGAAGCGTGGCACGTTGCCGCGCGCAGGTCGGGACGTCACGCGTGACCAGCGGGCCGGCGGCGAGCGATGAAGGTAACGCGAGCGACGATGTGGCGGAGCGCGCGCCGAGGCATCTGGCGTGTTGTCTATCAGGCCACTCGCGGGTGCGTCAAGCTTGTCGTGGCGCGACGCCTGTACCGCATGTCCCCGCCGAGCGTGAACAGGTATGCGGCCAGCACCCAGTGGAAAACGATCGGGATCGGATGCGAGAGCGTGACCGCATAGCGCACGACCATGGACAGCGCGTAGACGCAGGCGAGCCACTGCAGACCGCGGCCGGCACGCGGCCGCGCACGGGCGAAGCAGCCCCGGCCCCGCCAGTCCGCGAGCTGGAGCAGTGCGTGCGGAACGTGATGATCCGCGGCGAGTACAGGCCGCCTCACGCCGCACGCGTCTCGGGTCGGCAGCGGGTCGCCGAGGAGATGCTCGCCGGATCGCTGAACGCCGACGAGCTCCTGCGTCGCTATTGCACGCTGGTCTACGCCGAGACCGGCAGCTATCAGGAAACGGCGCGTCGCCTGGACCTCGACCGGCGCACCGTGAAGGACAAAGTGGATCCAGAGCCAGAAATCTCCTTGACAGGTGGTTGTGCGCGCTGTACCAGAGGGCGGCGGATGGCGAGCGCCGCCCGCTGAGGTGAGGTGGCACCTACCGAGAAGCGAGCGTCCCGCCCCGTTGCTAGCGCAGTGCACTGCGGTTGACTCGACGCGGAGGTGGAAACCCATGTGCAAACTGTGCGATGAAGGAAATCTGCAGAACCACTCCAGCTCACGCCGCGATTTCTTGAAGGCCACGGCCGCCACCGGCGTCGCCGCTGCCAGCATCGATCTGTTCACGCCGCACCCGGCCACCGCGCACGACTCGGACGTACCGGAGGACACCGGCCGGCGCGAGCGGCGCTACATCATTCGCGGCGGGTCCGTGATGTCGATGGATCCGAGCGTGCCCGACTTCCCTCAGGCGGACGTGCTGGTCGAGGGCAAGAAGATCGTCGACGTCGGACCGAATCTGCACGCGGGCGACGCTTCGGTGATCGACGCCCGCGGCCGCATCGTCATGCCCGGCTTCATCGACACCCACCACCACCAGTTCGAGACGGCGCTACGAAGCTTTCTCGCCAACGGGCTCCTGCTGCCCGGCACGCCGGGCGGGGACATCAACTACTACCAGTACATTCTCCTCACGTTCGCTCCCGTGTACCGGCCGCAGGACGTGTACATCAACGAGCTATTCGGCTCGCTGAGCCAGCTCGACGACGGCGTCACGACCGTGCACGACATCTCGCAGATCCATCACTCGCCCGAGCACTCGGACGCCGCGATCCGCGGCATCATGGATTCGGGCCGGCGCGCCGCCTTCGGCTATTTCGAGGGCGCGGGCCTCACTCACGGCCCCAAGTACGCATATCCCGACGACGCATTCCGCATCAAGCAGAAGTGGTTCTCCTCGAACGATCAGCTCGTGACCATGATCATGGGCGGCGAGATCTACCTTCCCGGCTACGAGAGGGCCTGGAAGATCGGACGCCAGCTCGGACTTCAAGTGGCGGCGCACATCCTCTCCCCGTTCGGCATGCGCCCGACCTTCGACTTGCTCGCCCAGGGCCACGGCGGAGACACTGGCACCCTGGGAATCGGATCCGACAACCTGTTCGTCCACATGACCGGGATGTCCGATCCGGCCTGGCAGAAGGTCAGGGACGTCGGCGCCGCCGTGTCGCTCGCCGTCCCGATCGAGATGAACATGCGGCACGGCACGCCGCCCCTCCTCAAGCTGCAAAGCCTGCACATGGAGCCGTCGCTGAGCTCGGACGTGGAAGTCACGATGACGGCGGACTTCTTCACCCAGATGCGCGCCACGATGAATAGCCAGCGCTCGCTCGTGAACCAGATGATCCTCGACTCGGATCCCGATAACCCCTGGCCACCCCAGCCGCCCGGCGTGCCGAACCCGCTCACGACTCGCGAGGTGCTCCGCTACGCCACCCTGAACGGGGCGAAGGACCTCCGGCTCGACCACAAGACCGGCTCGCTCAAGCCGGGCAAGGAAGCCGACATCATCATCCTCGACGCCACCGCGCTCAACGTGGCGCCGCTCAACCAGGTGCCGGGGGCGGTCGTCTCGCTGATGGACCGCACGAACGTCGAGACCGTGATCGTTGCGGGCAAGATCCGTAAGTGGCAAGGGCGGTTGCTCGATGTCGATCTGCACCATCTGCGCCGGCAGCTCGAGGCCTCACGCGACTTCATCTTCGATGCGGCGGGCATCAAGCAGGACCTGTTCCGCAGCAATTAGGCGAATCGTCGTCGGTCGGACGCGGGGCGGCTCGAGCCGCCCCGCGCGGATCGCTCAGTTGGACTTGCTCGCCGGTCTGACCCGGCCTCCGCTGGTCTCGTAGTCCCGAACGGCTTTCTTCAAGGGAATCAACGACTTGGCCGAGAGGTCCCTTCCTCTCCTAGAGCGGCACCGCGCTGTAGTCGGCGTGGCGAAGCTGGCGCTTGCGGAGTCGCGTGATGCGAAGGCGGGCGCCGCAGTGCGGATCCGGGCTCGCGATCTCCGTGTCGGTCGTCATCCAGTCGTTCGGATGCGTCGGGCGTTGCTTCGCCGGGATGAACGGCAGTACCGCGAGCATCGCGTAGAGCGAGAACGACGGTTCGCGCCCGGGCGGAAAGACGATGCGACCGCCGATCACGTCGAACGTGTCGCCGGGCTTGGCGTGCATGACGAACGGCTTCCCCGTCTCGATCACCTCCACGCGCAGGTCGTAGAGCTCGAATTCGTCGTTGGCCGTCTGGCTCATCGGCCCTCCCTTTCGGCAGCCGGCGGCGCATCGGCGTAGGGGCCGTGGGTCGGCGCGCCGCCGGTGTTCTGGTTCTTCCACATGATCACGCTGTGCGGGCCTCCCTCGACCCGTTCCAGCTCGTAACAGTCGCCGCGCGGTCCCGGCGCCTGCGCGACGAGGCGCGCGATCGCGTCCCGATCGCCGTCGTCGAGTGTCACGGGCCGCACGAGGTCGTCGAGATGCCCGGCGTCACGCGCGCCGACGAGTGCGGCCGCGACCCCGGGTTTGTCGAGCACGTACCGGATCGCGACACTCGCGATGCCGACGCGATGACGCCCGGCGATCGCATCGAGCACGGACAGGAGCTCCTGGAATCGCCGCCAGCCGCCGAAGTCCTCGATGATCAGCCGGTACTTGACGAGCGAGCGGTTGGCAAACGGCGGCTCGGGCTCGGGCGCCGCGAGCCAGCGCTCTGCGATGAAGCCGCCCGCCAGCGTCCCGTAGCAGAGCAGCCTGATGCCGTGCGCGGCGCAGAACGCGGCCAGGCCGTTCTCGGGCCGGTGATCGAGCACCGAGTACTGGAGCTGGTTCGTCGCGACAGGCACGCCACTCGCGACGATCTCCGAGAGCCGCGCGATGTCGAAATTGGTCGTGCCGATGAGCTCCACCTTGCCCGCCGATCTCAGGTCGTCGAGCCAGTGCATCGCCTCCACGTAGCCCGGCACCTCGTAGTCCCACCAGTGGAACTGCACCAGGTCCAGACGCTCCTGGCCCAGCCGCGCGAGCGACGTCTCCACGATTCGCTCGACGTCACGGCGCTGCAGACGCGGCAGCGATTCGAGGTCCGGAACGAGCTTGGTCGACACGCGCAGCCGGCGCGCATGGTCGGGATGGCGACGGCGGAACTCGCCGATCAGCTGCTCCACGCCGACGTAGTGGTCCGCGCAATCGAAGAGCGTGATCCCCGCCTCGACGAAGCGGCGCATGTCGTCGATCGCCGCCTCGCGCGCGTACGGCGCGCCGTGGCGCGCCGCGAGCTGCCAGTTGCCCCTGGCGATTCGCGAGACGGCGAAGCCCGGCGCGAGCGTCACGACATCGGGGACCATGTCCGTCGCTCGATGGTACTCTTTCCCGCACCATGGCCGATCGACCACTTCGCCCGGCGCGCGTCGAGCTCGCGCCCGGGCTCGAGATGCCGCGGGTGCTCACCGGCCTGTGGCAGGTCGCCGACATGGAGCGCGACGGCAGGCCGCTCGATCCGGACTCCGCCGGCAAGGCACTCGGCGAGTATGCCGACGCGGGGTTCGACGCGTTCGACATGGCGGACCACTACGGCAGCGCCGAGATCCTCGTGGGCCGCTATCTCGCGAAGGCCGGCCCCGGACACGCGAGGGCGCTCACCAAGTGGTGCCCGCTCCCCGGACCGATGACGCCGGAGGTCGTTCGTGACGGCGTCCGACAACGTCTCGAGCGGCTTGGCCTCCCGCGCATCGACCTGTTGCAGTTTCACTGGTGGCAATACCGGCACCCCGGGTACCTCGACGCGATGCTCGAGCTCGATCGGCTGCGCCGCGAAGGCCGCATCGGTCACCTCGGCGTGACCAACTTCGACGCCGATCATCTCCGCCTGCTCGTCAAGCACGGCATCCCCATCGTCTCGAACCAGGTGTCGTTCTCGCTACTCGATCGCCGGCCTGCCGGACGCATGACTGACGTCTGCCGTGAGACCGGCGTGAAGCTCCTAGCCTACGGCGTGCTCGCCGGCGGCTTCCTCAGCGATCGATGGGTCGGTCGGCCCGCGCCGACGGACATTCCCGACTGGAGCAAGTCCAAGTACAAGCGCTTCATCGACACGGTCGGCGGCTGGGACGTCGTGCAACGGGTCCTGACGGCGACGAAGACCATTGCGGTCAAACGC
This sequence comes from Candidatus Rokuibacteriota bacterium, assembly GCA_003220495.1. Taxonomy (GTDB): domain Bacteria; phylum Methylomirabilota; class Methylomirabilia; order Rokubacteriales; family CSP1-6; genus AR31. Next base: position 82,855 of record QHSP01000036.1, read on the forward strand.
GATGTCTCGGTCGCCAACGTCGCCGCGCGCTGGGTACTCGAGCAGGAAGCGGTCGGCGCGGTGATCATCGGCGCGCGGCTCGGCGAGCGCGAGCATCGCGGCGACAACCTCGCGCTGTTCGGGTTTGCGCTGGACGATGCCGACAGGGCGCGTCTTGCCGAGGCGCAATCGCTGCTGCGCGAGATCCCCGGCGATTGCGGTGACGAATACAGGAAGCCGCCGTTCCTCACCGCCTCCGGAGATCTGAGCCACCATCTGGCGGGGCTCCCTCGGGTCTTTCAGGCCATAGCGGGCAACGCCCGCCCCGAGCGCGCGGCCGTCGACTCCGGCAGCCGCTGGGAGCCGATCGCCGGCTATGCGCGCGCGGTGCGGGCCGGTAGTCGCATTCTCGTCAGTGGCACGACCGCCACGCACGGCGAGAGCACCGTGGTATGTCCGGGCGACGCCGAAGGACAGGCCGTCTATATCCTCGACAAGATCGGCGCCGCCATCGAGGCGCTCGGCGGCGAGCTCGACGACGTGGTCCGCACGCGGATCTACGTCCGAGATGCTGCGCATGCGGAGGGGGTGGCGCGCGTCCACGGCCGCTATTTCGGCGCGGTGCGCCCCGTCAACACGCTCGTGGCAATCGCCGGGCTCGTCGGCGACTACGAAGTCGAGATCGAGGCCGAGGCCGACCTCTCGCGATGAGCCCGCGAAGATTCGTGTCGAGCGGATCCCCCTGGGAGGCGCTCGCCGGCTACTCCCGGGCCGTGGTCGATGGCCGCTGGGTCTTCGTCTCCGGTACGGTGGGATACGACCTGCGCACGAACAGGTGGCCGCCGAAGGCCGAGGCGCAAGCCGAGGTGGCGCTCGACATCATCGAGCGCGCGCTGCGCGAGGCCGGCGCCGCGCTCCTCGACGTGGTGCGGGTGCGGGTCTACGTGCCGGATCGAGCCGACGTGACCGCGGTGTCCGGGGTGATCAAGCAACGACTCGGCGCCGCGCGCGCCGCCAACACGACGATCTGCGCGCCGCTGGCGGTCGAGCACGCCAAGGTCGAGATCGAGGTGACGGCACTCAAGCCCCGGGCGCGCCGGTCCGCGCCGCGCCGTAATCGCGCGCGGCGCCGTCCACGCTGACCAATCCCGCGGCGAGGTCGGCGTCGATGCGAGCGCGAGTGCGGCGCGCGGGATCGCCCACGCCGCCGCCGCCCGGCAGCTCGAGCACGATGCGGTCTCCGGAGGGAACCGTGTGCACCGCCTTGGTGGCCAGCACGGCTCCGGAGCCGAGGCGCGCGGCGCCGTGGCGTCCCGGCCGCCCGCCGGAGCGACCGGCCGCGGGATTGCGCAGCCGGTCGAAAGTGCCCGCCCCCACGGTGAACGGCGCCGGATCGCTGTTGCCGATCTCGATGCGCTGCCCGAGCCCGCCGCGGAACTCGCCGGCGCCGCCGGAATCGGGCAGGTATTCCTTGACCCAGAACACGAGCGGCGACTCGTTCTCCGTGATCTCCACGGGCACGACGCCGACGCCGCTCGGAAACGCCGTGGTGTTGAGGCCGTCCTTGCCCGGCCGCGCGCCCGTGCCTCCAAGCCCGACGTTGAGCACGTTGAACGGCTTGCCCTGCGCGCGCTGGCCCGCCATCGGCAGCACCCAGATCGAGCCGGCGCTCTCGGCCGGCACCCGTCCGTCGAGCGCCTGCGCGAGGGCGCCGAACATCAGATCCGGCAGCATCTGACCGATCACGTGCCGCGCGGTGACCGGCGCGGGCCTGAGCGGCGCGACGCACGTGCCGTCCTCGACGAGCACGCGAAAGGGCTCCAGCGAGCCCGCGTTGTTCGGGATCGCCGGGGCGATGATGCACTTGAGCCCGAAGACCGAGTAGGCCTCGGTGTAGCAGCGCGGCGAGTTGATGCCGCGGGCCGAGAGCGGCGAGCTCCCCGCGAAATCGACGGTGATCTCGCCGTCGCCGATGTCGAGGCGCGCGCGAAGCTCGATCGGCGACTCGTAGCCGTCGAGCGTCATCGCGGTCCGGTAGCTGCCGCGCGGCACGCGTCGGATCGCCTCACGGGTCGCCTCGCGCGACGTGTCGAGGATGTGCCGCGCCAGCTCGTCGATCGAATCGAGATCGAACTCGCGCATCATGTCGGCCAGGCGCGCCGCGCCCACGTCGTTGCAGGCGATCAGCGACAGCAGATCGCCGCGCGCCTCGATCGGATTGCGCGAGTTCGCCATGATGATGGCGAACACCTTCTCGTCGATCGCGCCCTGCTCGCGCAGGCGGAGGTGCGGCACGCAGATCCCTTCCTCGTAGACCGAGCGCGCCTCGGCCGAGAAGCCGACTCCTCCGACATCGGGCGTGTGACAGGTGGAGGCGAAAAGACCGACCGGCCGCTCGTCGCGGAACACCGGGGTCACCATGACGAAATCGAACAGGTGCCCGGTGCCGAACCACGGGTCGTTGGTCACGAAGACGTCGCCGGGGCGCATGGTGGTGATCGGGTAGCGATCGAGGAAGTGGCGCACCGCGGCCGCCATCGTGTTGACGTGGCCCGGCGTGCCCGTCACCGCCTGCGCGAGCATGCGGCCGCCGGTGTCGTACACGCCGGCCGAAAGGTCGCCGGCCTCGCGCGTGATGGCGCCGAACGCGGTGTGCAGCAACGCCTGTGCCTGCTCCTCGACCACGGCGATCAGCCGATTCCACATCACCTGCATGTGAATACGCTTGAGCGCGTCATTCATCGCGGCTCTCCATGACGAGGTACCCTGCGCCGTCGACGAAGAGCGTGAAGCTCGCGGGCACGACGGTCGTGGTCTGGCCTTCCTCGATCAGCGCGGGCCCGGCCAGCTCCGATCCCGGCTCGAGATCGTCGCGCTGGTACACGGCGAACGCGACCATGCGGCCCAGCGCGGGCTCGTAGACGTCTCGCTCCGAGCGCGGCGGCGGCGCGGTGTGCTTCTGGACCGGCTTGGCCGGAAGCGGAGATTCGGATGGCGCCGAGACCGTCACCGACCAGGTGACGAACTCGATATCCTGGTCGGGCATCGTCACACCGTAGATCGAGCCGTAGAGCTTCTCGAACTGCGCCCGCAGGCGGCGCGCATCCTCGGTGCGCAGCGCGTCGTCGGGCAGCGCGAGCTGCAGCTCGTGGCCCTGGCCGATGTAGCGCACATCGACGACCCGTCCGATCGTGAGGTCGCCCTCGGGCACCGCCCGGCGCACCACGGCCGCCGCGGTGGCGGCGCACTGCTCGAGCAGCCCGTTCACGACGCCGGCGTCGAACCCGGACAGGGTCGCGCGATGGCTGCGCACCACCTGGAACGAGACCGGAGCGCGCAGGAACCCGATCGCCGAGCCCACGCTCGCCCCCTCGGGCACGACGACGCGACGCACCCCGAGCTTTTCCGCGAGCCGGCCCGCGTGCAGCGGCGCGCCGCCCCCGAACGCGATCATCGTGTAGCGGCCGATCACCCGGCCGCGCTCGATCGCGTGCACGCGCGCGGCGTTGGCCATGTTCTCCTCGACGATCTCGGACACGCCCGCCGCGGGCCACGGCCCTTCGAGGGCGAGCGGCACGCCCACCTGCGTCGCGAGCGCGCGCTCGGCGGCCGCCGGGTCGAGCGCGAGGGTGCCGTCGGCGAATCGCTCGGGATCGATGCGGCCGAGTGCCAGGTCGGCGTCGGTCACCGTGGCCTCGCTGCCGCCGCGCCGATACGAGGCCGGGCCCGGATCGGCGCCGGCGCTGTCCGGACCCACCGTGATGCGCTGCATCCGATCGACGCGCGCGATCGAGCCGCCACCGGCGCCGATCTCGACCATCTCGATCACCGGCACGCGCACCGGCAGACCGCTGCCCTTCACGTTCCGATAGGCGCGCGCGACCTCGAACGTGCGGGCTCGCTCGGGCTCCCCCTGATCGATCAGACAGATTTTCGCGGTCGTGCCGCCCATGTCGAAGGACAGCACGCGCTCGAGCGCGCGTTCGCGCGCGATCCAGGACGAGAGCAGGGCGCCGCCGGCGGGCCCGGACTCCACGAGTCGCACCGGAAACCGGGCCGCGATCTCGAGCGTGGTGAGACCGCCGCCCGACATCATGAGCAGCAGCGGGCACGCCATGCCGAGCGCGTCCAGCTCGGCGCGCAGCCGCAGCAGATAGCCCTGCATCATCGGCCGCACGTAGGCGTTGGCGCAAGTCGTCGAGAACCGTTCGTACTCGCGGATCTCCGGGCAGACCTCGCTCGAGAGGCAGATCGTGACGTCGGGCGGCAGCTGAGCGCGCAGGATCTCGGCGGCCCGCTGCTCGTGCTCAGGCCAGGCGTAGGCGTGCATGAACCCGATCGCGACCGCCGCGACCCGCTCGGCGCGCACCCGCTCGCCGACGGCGCGCACCGCCGCCTCGTCCAGCTCGCGCAGGACGCGGCCGCGGCCGTCGCGCCGCCCGGGTACGGTGAAGCGCAGCGGGCGCGGGACGAGGGGCCGCGGCCGCTCCATGTACACGTCGTACTGCTCGAAGCGCTTCTCGTAGCCCATCTCGAGGATGTCGCGCATCCCCTCGGTGGTGACGAACGCGGTCCGGGCGCCCTTGCGCTCGATGAGGGCGTTCGTGGCCAAGGTCGTGCCGTGGACGAAGACCGAGACTTCCGACGGCGGGAGCCCGGCCGCGGCGAGCACGCGGCGGACCCCCTCGAGCACGCCGGCTTCAGGCGCCGCCGTCGTCAACACCTTGGCGGTGTCGCGGCCCGCGGGACTTTCGAGGACGACGTCGGTGAAGGTCCCGCCGATGTCGGCGGCCAGCCGCGCTCGCATCAGACCGAGACCTTCGCGAATCGCGGCTCGCGCCAGACTTCGGTCTCGAGCACGCGACGAAGGCGCGACACGGCGACCCAGACGTCCTCGTGGCTGATCGCCACGGGCGAGATGCCGAAGCGGATGACATCCGGCTTGCGGAACGAGCTCACCACGCCGTGCTCGAGCAGCGCTTCGCAGACCGACCCCGCGCCCGGATGGCTGAACCCGATGTGGCCCCCTTGCTCGTCGTAGTCGCGCGGCGACGTGACGTGAACGCCGAACTTGCCGCATTCCTGCTCGAGCAGCGCGATCGTGAGCTCGGAGAGCGAGCGGTGCTTCCACGCGAGGTCCTCGCGTTTCACGTCGCGCCAGATGTCGACCGCGGCGGCCATCGCTTCGTTCGCGATGATCCCCGGCGTGCCGGTCAGGTGGCGTCGCACGCCGTGCAGGGGCTCGTAGGTCGGCGCGAACGCGAACACGTCGGCGTGTCCCATCCATCCGGCGATCACCGGCCACGCGCGCTCCTGGTGCCGTGGATGCACGTAGAGCCACGCGGGCGCGCCCGGCCCGCCGCAGAGGTACTTGTACCCGCAGCCGACGGCAAAATCGGCGCCGGTGCCCGCGAGGTCGACCGGGACCGCGCCGGCCGCGTGCGAGCAGTCCCACAACGTGAGCACACCTCGAGCGCGAGCCAGCTCGTTGACCGCCGCCATGTTCCAGCGCCGGCTCGAGCGGTAGTCGACGTGGCTCAGGTAGAGCACGCCCACGTCGCCGGACAGCGCGCCGTCGAGCTCGCCCGGCTTGTCGATGCGTCGGACCGACACGTCGCCACCCACGAAGCGGGCGAGCCCTTCGGCGACGTACATGTCCGTCGGGAAGTTGTGCCCTTCGGTCACGATCACGGGCCGTGTACGGTCGAGCTGCCAGGCGTAGCCGAGGATCTTGTAGAGGTTGATCGTGGTGTTGTCGCAGAACACCACATCGCCCTTGCCGGCGCCGAGGACGTGCGCGAGGCCTTCGCCCATCCGCCAGGGCTTCTCCAGCCAGTCGTAGCGGTTCCAGCCCCGCCGGCGCGCGTCGCGCCAGCCGTCCAGCATCACACGCTCGACGCGCGATGCCGCGTCGGCCGGCATCGCGCCGATCGAGTTGCCGTCCAGGTACACCGTGTCCTCGGCCGGCCGGGCGAAGCGGTCACGCGCCATCCGCAAGGGATCGCGCGCGTCGAGGGCGCGGCAGTGCGCCAGATCGATCATGGGCCTTTCCCTTCGGCCAGCAGCGCCTGCACCAATCGGATCTCGACTTCGTGGCACGCGACCAGCCGCTCCCAGCGCGCCTCGCTCATCGACGCGTCACGCCAGGCGACAAGCGTCACGAGACACGAGCCCTTGTCGCGGCCGGTCGCTTCACCCGGCACCACGCGCGCCATGACGCGCGGTGCGAGCGCCTGCGGTTTCGTCCCCACGTGGTAGTCGACGATCAACCGCGCGGCATCGCCCACCGGTCGGTAGAGCACGTCCGTCCCGTCGAAGAGCGACCGGCCCCGGAAGAGATTGCGGCCCACCTTGCTGGCCGCGAACGACCCGAGCGCCCAGCGGCCCACTTCGAGTCCGTCCGCGAGAAACGCGTAGGCGCGTCGCGCCGGTACGGCGCACTCCGCGGTGACACAGTGCGAGAGCGGAGGCACATCAATTCTCGACGCGCTTGAACAGGGTCTGCATGTCCTCGATGGTGATGCTGCGATCGGTCACGATCTGGCCGTCCTTGATCTTCCACACGAGCGCCGGCCCGGTCACATCGCCGTTCGCGTCGAACTCGATCGGCCCGGTCGCGCCGAAGTACTTGATCGGCTTGCCCGCCTTGATGAGCTCGACCGCCTTCTTGAACTCCGCCGGTCCCGTGCCCACGGGCGTGCCGTTCGGGACGTGCACGCGGCGCACCGCGTCCTTGATCGACGGGCCGGTCAGATCCTTGGAGATGTTCATGGCGAGCGCCATCACCATGAGGGCGTCGTACTGCGTGTGCACGCCCGGGCCCTTGGTGTCGGCCTGGAACTTCTCCTCGAACGCCTTGTTGAAGGCATCGACGTGCGGGCCGGCCACCTGCGCGTTGTCCATGCCGAAGACGTCCTCGACGAACTTCGCGCCGACGCCGTTGACGAAGTCCATGGTGCGCATGGAGTTGTTGAGCGCGATCGACTTCGTGCCTCCGAGCGACAGCCACTCGCGGACGATGGTCACGGCGTCCTTGGGAAATCCGATCAGCAGCAGCGACTCGGGCTTCGCCGCGAGTGCCTTCGTGACCTCGGCCCGGTAGCTCGGCTGATTGTCGTTGTACGGCACTTCGGCGATCACCTCGCCCCCGAGCTTGGCGACCGCCGCCTTGTAGAAACGCAGCATGTCGGTGCCGAAGTCGGTGTTGATGTAGACGACCACGGTCTTCTTCATGCCGCGCCGTGCGGTTTCCGACGCCGTCGCGTACGCCTGCGTCTTGCTGGTGGGAATGGTGCGGAAGAAGTACCCGCCGCTCCGTCCGTCGAGGGTGAAGGGGCTCGCGGTCGAGCAGCACGTGATCTGCACGACCTTCGACGGCGCCGTCACCGAAGCAATGATCGGCCCCGTGACACCCGAGGAGATGGTCCCGGTGAAGGCCGGCACGCGCTCGACCTCGACCAGGTACTTGGCGGCATCCACGCCAACCGTCGGCTGTCCCTGGTCGTCCCGGAGGATGAACTGCACGGGGCAACCCTTGACGCCCCCGCCCGCGTTGACGTGCTCGATCGCCAGCTCCGCCGCCTGCGCGATCTTCTTGGTGATCGGCGCCATCGAGCCGGTGAGCGGCAGCACACCGCCGATCTTCACCGGGCAGGTCTGCGCCGCCGCCGGCGCCGCGGCCAGCACGCCCGCCACCAACGCCACGGCAGACACGACCGCGCTCCGTCCCCGTCGTTCCATTTAGCCCTTCCTCCGTTGACCGATCGGCAGCAAGGGCGAGCTTAATCGTTCACGTGCCGCGAGACAACCGCCGCCTCGCCGATCAGCCCGCGCGGGCGAAAGAGCAGCACGAGGACCAGGAGCAGGCCGATCAGGATGACCTGGATCGCGGCGCCCTGCGCGGCGCGGCTCGGCGGCACCAGCTTGGTGACCGCGACGCCGGAGCCCGCCCAGATGCCCCAGACGACCAGCGCCCCGAGCACGGCGCCGCGGTTGTTGCCGCTGCCGCCCACGATGAGCATGGCCCAGACCTGGAAGGTGACGATCGGCAGGAAGTCGAACGGACTCACGAAGCCGATGAAGCTGACGTAGAGCGCGCCGGCAAGCCCCATGAGGGTGGAGCCCAGGACGAACGCTTCGAGCCGGAAGCGACGGGCGCTCTTGCCGAGCGCGACGGCGGCGGTCTCGTCCTCGCGAATCGCCTTCAGCACGCGGCCCCACGGGGACAACAAGACACGATCGAGCGCCCAGTAGGTCGTCCCCAGGATCACGATCATCAGGCCGAGAAACCAGAGGTTGAAGCCGAACGGCGTCTCGAACAGCTGCGCGAACGGCTTGCCGATGCGCGTGAGCCCCTGCGAGCCGCCGGTGAGCGGCTCCCAGTTGAGGGTGACGAGCTGGATCGAGACGGCGACGCCGAACGTGGCGATGGCCAGGTAGTCGCCGCGCAGGCGAATCGTGACGAGGCCGATCAGCCAGCCCGCGAGCGCCGTCGCGGCCATCGCGGCCAGCACGCCCACGAGCCACGGCAGGCCGAAATTGCCGAGGTACTGGGGTTGCGGCGACGCGGTGAGGATCGCGTGCGTGTAGGCGCCGATCGCGTAGAAGCCGACGACGCCCGCGTTGAACAGCCCGGTGAACCCCCATTGCAGATTCAATCCGAGCGTCAGGAGGCTGAGGATCAGGACGATGCAGGCGAAAAACACCAGGTACGAGATCATCTACGCCTTGTCACCGAAGATGCCCTGCGGCCGCACGATCAGAATCACGAGGAGCAGCAGGAACGGCATCGCGCCCTTGTAGCCCGGGCTGATCACGAGCAAGGACAGGTTCTCGCCGAGGCCCACGAGAAAGCCGCCGACGACGGCTCCGGCGAGGCTCCCGGTGCCGCCGAGGATCGCCGCCGCGAACAGCGAGAGCAGCAGATTGAAGCCGATCTCGGGATGCAGCTGCGGCGTGAGCCCGGTGAACACGCCGGCGAACGCCGCCAGCGCCCCCGAGATGATCCACGTGAGGCGCACCACGGCATCGACCTCGACGCCGCACACCTGGGCCAGTGCGGGACTCTCCGCCATCGCGCGCATCGCGATCCCGGTACGGCTCCAGGCGAGGAACGCGTGCAGGACGATCATGGCCGCCAGGGCCAGGCCGAGGATGAAGATCTGGTCCGGCAGCATGCGCGCTCCGGGCAGCAGCTCCACCGCGAGCTGCAGCTCGCGCGTGTAGTAGCGCGACTCGTGGCCCCAGATGAGGACGATCAGGTGGCGCATGACGAGCGCGGCCCCGAACGCGGCGAAGACCATCGTGAGGGGGAGGGCGCCTCGCCGTCTGAGCCGCCGAAACACGAGCACGTCGACCGCCCATGCGGCGAACCCGGTCAGGACGGCCGCGACGAGCGCGGCGGCCAGCAGCTGCCAGCCGAACGAGAGCGGGCCGGTGGGCGTGCCGGGCCCGGCGAACGCGACGACGACCAGCGCGATGTAGGCGCCCCACGTGAGGAGCTCGGAGTGCGCGAAGTTCGCGAAGCGCATGATTCCGAGCGTGAACGTCACGCCGATCGCGCCGAGCGCGATGATGGCGCCGGTGAGGATGCCGTCGGCGAGCGCCTGGATCATTCGTCGTGGGGGGCCCCGACATGGCCCCCCACACCCCCCAGCGCTGGCTGGCCGCGGCTTGGGCCGCGGCCGGGCGCCGTCATCCGCGCCCCCACACCCCCCAGCGCTGGCTGGCCTCGGCTTGGGCCGCGGCCGGGCCTGATTAGGCGAGGGCTCATCACCGGCCGCCCAGAAAAGCCGCGGCCACTCGCGAGTCGTCGAGCAGCGCGCGCGCGGGGCCCGCGAACCGGTTCTTGCCTTCGGTCAGCACGTAGCCGCGGTCGGACACGCCGAGCGCCGCCCTCGCGTTCTGCTCCACCATCAGCACGGCGATCCCCGCTTCGGCGAGCCCCCGAAGCTGGCGGAAGACTTCCTCCACGACGCGTGGCGCGAGCCCCGCGGTAGGCTCGTCGAGCATGAGCAAGGTCGGATCGGCCATCACGGCGCGCGCGATCGCGAGCATTTGCCGCTCCCCGCCCGACAGCGCTCGGGCGCGGAGCGGGCGCCGCGCCGCGAGCGGGGGAAACAAGGCGTAGGCGCGCTCGAGCCGCTCGTTCAACGAGCCGCGGACCAAGTGCGCACCTACCTTGAGATTCTCGTGAACGGTCAAGGTCGTGAAGACGTTGCCGGTTTGCGGCACGAACCCGATCCCCGACGACACGACCCGGTGGGCGGGCAATGCCGTCACGTCACGGCCGCCGAGCCGAATGCGCCCCTTCTCGCTCGCGATCAACCCGGCAATGGCCTTGAGCAAGGTGCTCTTCCCCGCGCCATTGGGGCCGATGAGCGTGACGATCTCACGCCGATCCACCTCGATCGAGACGCCGTGCACCACCGGCAGGCCGCGGACATAGCCGGCGACGAGGTCGGTTACTTGGAGATGGGGGGCCACGCCATGGCTCATGCCGGCATGTCACCCAGGTATGCGTCGAGCACTCGCCGGTCATGGCGCACGCCCGCGGCGTCGCCGTGGTAGATCAGCTTGCCCTGGGCCATGACGACGATCGGCCGGCACACGGTCAGCACCAGATCGATGTGGTGCTCGATGACGAGAAACGTGACGCCGCGCCGGTTGAGCCGCACGATGCGGTCGACCAGCGTCTCGAGCAACACCGGGTTGACGCCCGCGGCTGGCTCGTCCAGCAGGATCAGCTTCGGCTCGGCGATCAGCACGCGCGCCAGCTCGAGGAGCTTCTGCTGCCCGCCCGAGAGTCGTCCGGCGATCTCACCGGCCTTGTCGGCGAGATCACAGAGCTCGAGTATCTCCATGGCGCGCTCGCGCGCCAGACGTTCTTCACGCCGCACGCGACCGGCGCGCGCCCAGTTGTTCCAGAATCGCTCTCCGGCCTGGCGCGGCGGCACGAGCATGAGGTTCTCGAGCACCGTCATCTGTGGGAATGGGCGCGGCACCTGGAACGTGCGGGCGAGCCCCTTCGCGAAGATACGATCGGGGGTGAGTCGGTCGATGCGCCCGCCCATGAAGCGGATCGCACCGGCCTCGGGCGCGAGCGCACCCGCGATCAGATTGAACAGCGTCGTCTTGCCGGCGCCGTTCGGGCCGATGAGCCCGGTGATGGTGCCCGCTTCGATCGCGAGATCGACGCCGTCGACGGCGCGCAAATTCCCGAATGCCTTGACGAGTCCCGAGACCTCGAGCATGACGCCCGATTATGGCAAAGTCCGAGGTCTCGCCGCGCCTCTCGCGCTCGATTCGCGAGCGCCGCGCTCAGCGGGCCGGGATCGGAGCTGGCGCCTGCGTCAGGCGCGAGCGACCGCCGCGCCCCGGAAGCGTCTCGCCGCGACAACCGTCAGCACGATGAAGACGGCGAGCACGAGCAGCTGGGCGACCACGAAGGGCAGTTCCGTCTGCTGGGGTGCCAGGGCGTGGAGCGCTGGAACCTTGAGAAAGGCCTGGACGACGCCGACAAAGATGTTGAAGTAGAGCGCGAGGGCCGCACAGACCACGTAGATCCCTCGCCAGATCCCTCTCAGATGAAGGCCATAGAGCGCGACGATCGCAACCGCGAGGACCACCAGGGACGCGATGCCCACGATGTGCGAGGGCAGCAGGTGATCGACCGGGAAGCCGAATCCGGTGAGACTCGTGGCGATCGTGGTCACCAGAAACAGTGCGGTCCAGCCGCCGAGCTGCCTCCGTGTCAGGAGGCCGATCATGACGATGAGTCCCGCGCCGATCCCGACCAGGCTCAACACGACATGAACCGCCGTGAACGTCCCGAGCGTCATTCCCCAAACCACGGCCCCCTCCTTGGTTCTCTTGTCAGGTCGCCCGCCGCGCGTCAATCGCCGAGGACTCGTTTTCGCAACAGGCGCATGTCGAGCGGCACGAGGATCACGAGCATCACGGCCAGGAGCCCGGCCAGGCCCGCGAGGTGGTAGCCGGCCCTGTCGCCGAGGAGCAGACCGCGGAGGCCCTCCGCGAGGTGATACAGCGGATTCGCCGTCGAGATCGCGGCCAGTACAGGATGCCCGAGAGGGAAATACGTCGCCGATACGAAGCCCACGGGCAGGACGACGAGGAAGATCGGCAGATTCATGTGGTCGATCGTCGGCACGAGCGCCGTGAAGCACAGCCCCAGGGCGGCGAACGCGCAGGCCGCGACGAACACGATCGGGATGACCAGGGGCAGGTACTCGAGCCGGAGCTGAAGCACGCCGAGCGCCTGACAGCCCGAGAGCACCAGCGATACGATCGCGACGTAGCTCGTCGTCAGCAGTCCGGCCCACAGGATCTCGCCCCACACGACGTGCCGCAACTCGATCTGGGTCGTGAGCTGGCCTTCCCACGTGCGCTGGTAGCGCATCCGGATGAACGCGCCGAAGAGCGACTGGAAGATCGCGGTCATGAACGTCGCATAGGCGAGCATGCCGGGCGCGACGAAATTGATGTAGCCGACGAGACGGCCGTTCCATTCGATGCCCGACGACATGTAGGCGCCGAGCCCCAGGCCGAACGCGAGCAGCAAGGTGATCGGCTCCAGCACGGGCGGCAGGAACGACGTGTGCCAGTTCTTCAGATAGACGCGCAGATGCCGGCCGACCACCGCCCGGCTCTGCCACTCCAGGGCGGCCGTCAGCCCGCGCACGGGAGAGCCAGCTTGAGGAAGAGGTCATCGAGATTCGGGGGCCTGACTTCGTAGCGGAGCGCCGGAAACGAGCGCGCGAAGTCGGCCAGCTGCTCGCCACTGAGCGGCAGGTGCCAGACGCCGAGGACGGCGAGCGGCTCGCCGAGCCCGCGCGTGCCGAGCCAGGCGGCCACGGCTGGCATGGTCGCGCCATCGGCCTCGAGGACGACGACGTGCTCGCCGAGCATGTCGCCGAGCACCGACTTCGGTGTGCCGTGCGCCACGACCTTGCCCTGCGCCAGCACGGTCAGCGCGTCGCTCAGCCGCTCGGCCTCGTCCATATAATGGGTCGTCAGGACGATGCCGAGCCCTTCGGCGCGCAAGCCGTTGACCAGATCCCATACCGCCACGCGGGCCTGCGGGTCCAGGCCCGTCGTGGGCTCGTCGAGGAACAAGAGGCGCGGCCGGTGCACCAGGGCACGCGCGATCATCAGCCGCCGGCGGAAGCCACCCGATAGCGCCTCGGGCTTGTCGCCGGCGTACGTCGCAAGTGCGAAGCGCTCGAGCAGCTCGTCGACGCGCCGGCGTACCTCGGGCGGCCGCGGCCGGAAGTAGCCGGCTGCGACCTCGAGATTCTGGCGCACCGTGAAGTCGCCGTCGAACGTGTCCTCCTGCGTGCACACGCCGAGCTGCCGCTTGAAGCGGTTGAGATCGCGCGAGACGTCCGCGCCCTCGAAACGGATCGCGCCGGCGTCGGCGCTGAGAAAGCCGTAGAGCATCCGGAGCGTCGTGGTCTTGCCGGCGCCGTTGGGGCCGAGCAGCCCGAGGACCTGTCCGGCGTGACAGACCAGATCGACGCCGTCCACGACCAGACGACCGCCCAGACGCTTGACGAGCGCGCGCGCTTCGAGGAGAGGCGGCATGCCTGCCATGTTACCGACTAGCAGGCTTGATCACGCTAGGCACACATTTCATGACCCCTCCCGTCGCGGGCGAATCGCTCTGCTCATCAGATTGTCGTTCCAGACAGTCGCAATCGACAGCGAGCGCGACCGCGGTCGTCGACGCTGGGCGCGCGCATGCTGACGGGCAAGCAGCAGCGACGCACCGCGCGAGTATTGGGATGTCGATACTGATCGCTTCGCTTCAGGCCCGCGGAGAAATTTCTTCGGCATTCGGCGCCGTGTGTCCTTCCAGCAGGCGTCCGTCATCTCAAGGGCATGGGCGGACTCGAGACGAAGCGACCGGTTCGACGGCTCCTCGCCATCGCCGCAGCACTCCTGGCCCTCGTGAGCGGCGCCAATGGAGCGTCGCCGGACTCCTGGCCTTCACTCCTCGGTCCGCGTGAGGCCTTCCCGCCCGATGTGTCAGCCGCCGTCGAGCGCCTCTGGAGCGAGCCCACGCTGCGCCGCACGGTGAACGGCCGCCCCGCGCGTGTCCCGTTCGCTGTCTATGTCACGTTCCTGGACATGCCGGAAGTGACCGCGGCCGCGGCGCGCTTCAGAAGGATCGGGAGCTACGAGATTCAAGCCCTCGGTGGCGACCGCTATCTGGCGAGCGACGGCGACGGCGCCCGCGGGTCTGCTCAGGTGCTCCGACGCGAGCCACGACGGGTCGTCATGCTGTCCCGCGGGGAGCACACGAGCCTGTTTCTCGGAACGATCAGGGGAAGCGCGCTCACGGTCCTCGACCTCGAGCCGCAAGCGCACGTCGTCAATCCGAGGCTCGTGGCCTACGTCTACATCGACAACCAAGTCGCTGCCGCTCTGGCCCGGACGCTCGTCCCGACCTTCGGGTTCATCGCAGACCGCAAGCTGGGCGAGAGCCTGCGCGTCACGGCCGAAGTCGCCGAATGGGCGATCGAACCGTCAGGCGGCTTCTGCGAGTGGCTCGCCCGCGAGCCGCTTCCGCCAGCGCGACGCGATCGCATTCTCAGCGTTCTGCCCTCATGCGCGCCGGGCCCACGCCCACGCACACCTGGGCCGATTCAAAGCCCATGACTTCAGCGGCACTCGAATCACGGTGTAGCCTGGACGCAGCGGTGGCCCCAGCTTGTAGGTCTCGATCGCACCGAACGCCTTCTTGTAGAGCTCCAGCGCGCCGGCGGCGGTTTTGATGGCCAGGTAGGGCGTAACCGTGCGGACCCTGCGACCGATTCAGGACCGCACGGTCGCCGCTAGGGCGTCCGACGCCGGCGGCGCTGGCTGACCTTGATGTTCGCGACGTTCAGCGCGGCGCGCCGCTTCCAGCGGGCGGCCTCGAATCGCATCCCGGAGGCCTCCCAGTGGTGCGCAATGAGCGAGGCGTACTCGCCCAGCCGATCGGCGCGGAGCGTCTCCAGAGCGGTGGCCACCGCAGCATGGAGCCGGGCCCGCCGCTCGCCGAGCTGCGAGTGGTACGCCACGTCGCCCATCAGCGGGTGTTTGAACGCGTACTCCGGATGCGGAGCAAGCGTGACGAGACGCAAGAAATCCTGCTCCTGCAGCATCGAGAGCGCCGCGTCGAGGTCGCGATCGTCCACGACGCCGCTGACCTCTCGGAGCAGCGGCTCGTCGAACTGCTTGCCGATGACGGCGGCGGCCTCCAGGAGATGCTTCGCGCGTTCGCCGAGACGATCGATGCGCGAGGCGAGCAGCGCCTGCACGGTCACCGGAAGGGCGAGCGCCTCGATCGGCGCCGTCAGCCGATAGGCCCCGTGCTCGCCGACGAGGCTCCCCGACGCCGCCAGGGCCTGCACGACTTCCTCGGTGAAGAACGGGTTGCCGCCCGTGCGCTCGAGGATGCGGGCGCCGAGCTCGCCGAGCGAGTTGTCCAATCCGAGCAGGTCACGCAGCAGCTCGCGGCCGGCCTCCTCGCCGAGCGGAGACAGGGCGAGCTGGTGATAGTGCGATCCACCGATCCACGCCGGCCGGTACTCCGGTCGAAAGTTCGCGAGCAGCAGCGTCCGGGTGCCGCGCACCGCCGCCGCGATCTCCCCGACCAGATCGTCGCTCGCGCGATCCATCCAGTGCGCGTCGTCGATGAGCACCAGCCCCGACTGGTTCGCGCTCCGCAGGCGGAAGAAGCGTCGCATGAAGCCCGCGAGCTCCCTGGTGGGCCGCGGGGCATGGCCCGGCGCGGCGGCGTCACCGATCCCGAGAACCTCCAGGACGAGCGGCACCGCCTCCACGAGGCCCGCGTCGAGAGCGCGGAGCTGTTCGGCGATGCCCCGCCGAATCGCGTCGACCTCGTCGCCCTGCGCGAGCCCGAGGAAGCTTCGCAGAAGGTCGCGCATCGCGAACCATGGAACCGTCGCGGCATGGGCAGGGCAATGGACCTCGTAGACCGCGACTCCACGCGCGCGGCAGCGCTGGACGAACTCGAGACACAGGCGACTCTTGCCGACTCCCGCTTCACCGACCACGCCCACGATTTGCCCGTCCGACGCGATCGAGCGGGAGAGAATCCGATCGAGCCAGGCGAGCTCAGCGTCTCGTGCGATCAGCCGCGACAGGCCGCGCGGGCCCGTGGCATCGAGCCGCGTGCGAGCGGGCCCGATCCCGCGCAGCTCGACGACGCGGATCGGAGCATTCACCCCCTTCACCGCCCGGACGCCCGCGTCTGCCAGCTCGAAGAACCCCTCGACGAGCTGTGCCGTCGCCTCGGTGAGCAGCACGGTGCCTGGAGCCGCCAGCTGCTCCACGCGCGCCGCGAGGCCCACCGAGTGGCCCTGGGCGGTGTAGTCCATGCGCAGGTCGTCACCGATCTTCCCGACCACCACCTCGCCGGAGTTGATGCCGATCCGGACGGCGAGCTCGATTCCGCGGCCTCGGAGCGTGTCCGCATAGGCCCGCAGATCGTCCCTTGCCGCGAGCGCGGCGTGGCAGGCACGCCGGGCGTGGTCCTCATGAGCGACGGGCGCGCCGAAGAGGGCCATCACGCCGTCTCCGGTGAACTGATTGATCGTGCCCTCGAGGCGGTGGATGCTTGAAGCGAGAATCTCGAAGACGCGATCGAGAATGCGATGCCAGTCCTCGGCGCCGAGGCCGTCGGCGAGGCGCATGGAATCGACGACGTCGACAAAGAGTATGCTCACCTGCTTGCGCTCACCCTCGAGAGCGCCACGCGTGGTGAAGATCTTCTCGGCGAGGTGGCGAGGCGTATAGGCGCGTGCATCGCGCGGCGGCGCTTGCGCGCCACCGTCCAGCGAGAGCGCCTCGCCACAGGAGTCGCAAAACCGCTTGCCCTGTGGCTGGAGCGCCGCGCAGCGTGGGCAGGCGACCATGCGGTCGAGCGAGGCGCCGCACGTGCCGCAGAAGCGGGCCCGTTCGCGCGTCTCGTGCTGGCAGTGCGGGCACCGCATGCGTGGGACTCCGCCGTCAAGATAGCACGGCCCTCACGACTGCCGACGACGGACTGCGCGCGCGGCTACGCTGAGTCGAGGTGGTCTGACAAACGCTTGCGCAGGAAGAGCCGAGCGCGGTGCACGCGGGCCCTCACGGCGTCCAGGCCGATGCCGAGTGCCTCGGCGATGTCTGGGTTCGACATGCCTTCGACGTCGTGAAGAACCAGCGAGACCCGATACTCGGGCGGCAGGGCGTCGACCGCGTCGGTCAGGATCTGGCGCAGCTCTCCCGGCGCGTCCCAAGCGTCGATGCGACCCGACCAGTCGCTCATCGGCTCGAAATGGCGGCCGCCGCCGTCGAGCGCGGGCAGCACGTCGTCGAGCGCGATCTCTTCGGTCTTACCGCGCCGTGCCATCAGCTTCCGGTACGCAGCGCTCGCGGCGAGGCGGTCCATCCAGGAGCCGAAGCTCGAGTCGCTCTTGAACGCGTCGATCATGTCAACGGCCGTCATCAACGCGCTCCGAGCGGCGTCCTCGGCGTCGTCGCGCGTGCCGGTGATGCGCACGGCCAGCCGGTAGACGCGCTCACCGTAGCGCTCGACGAGTCGGACCGCCGCGTCGGGATCGTCCCCGCGCAGCCCGGCCACGAGGCCGGAATCGACATCCACCTGCGTACCCAAATCGCAGCTCTCCTCGCTGACAACTCTGAGACACCGAAGGGAGCGTGGCGTGAAAGGAGTGCCACCGCGGCGATGCCGCGACGGTCGCTCGGCCTCGCGCTGCTATCGCTGGTGCGGCACCCGATCGCCGAAGTAGTCGATATAGCGATCGATCTCTCGTGGCTTGGCTCGAAGCGCGGCTGACACGTAGAGAATCGTCGACAGCGCGGAGAGCGGGGCCGCCGCTCTCCGTCGTTCCGGCCCGGCTGCCCGAAGAAGGCCGCCGAGACGATCTCGCGCGGCACTTTCGATCTGCCGGTATTCGTCCAAGTCCAGCCATCCCATCGTGGTGACCTGCGAGGGAGAATGCAAAGAAATGACCAACGTCGGGCATGCGCGCACAATCGCCAAATCGACCGGTCGACGCGACGAATTCGTTTCATCGCGGAACGCCGCGTTCCGTTGTGGAATCGTTCGGCGGTCGAGCCGCGCGCCATCGCTCCAGAAAGCGCAGGCCAGCGCGCTCGCCGTCGTGAATCGATTCGGGCGTTGTGCCCGATGCGCCTGCTCGTTCGGGCATCGGGCCTGTCTCACGAGGCGAGAGACTTCCCTATCGGAATCGTGGCGACAAGGGCGGCGCCGGAATGCGCTCGCCGACATAGCCTGATACCGAGCCGAACCGGCTCCCCTGCTCCCAGTCGTTGCGTGCGTCCGCGATCTCTTCCGGGGTGCGCCCCACGAAGTTCCACCACATCAGGATCCGCTCGCCGAACGGCTCGCCGCCCAGCAACGCCAGGCGAGACCCCGCGCGCATCGTGAGGGTCACGGCTTCACGGCCGGTGCCGAGATAGTGGAGCGTCGACGGCTCCAGCGCGCGGTCGCCAAGCGCGACGTGACCGTCGATCACCAAGAGGGCATGCTCGAAGCTCGGATCGAGCGGCAGGGCGACGTCCCCATCGTGGCTGGCGACGACGTCCGCGCCCAGCATCCTCGAATAGGCCTTCGCGGGTGAACGCGCTCCGTTGAGCTCGCCGATCAGCACCATCGCATGACCGGTGCCGGTCGCCGTCACGGGAAGCTCCGCGAAGTGGTCGAAGCTCGGCGGGCCGTTCCGGCGCGCATCCGGGAGCGCCACCCAGAGCTGCAGGCCGTGCAATCTCCCGGAATTGCGGGTTGGCGTTTCTTCGGAGTGCGAGATCCCCGATCCCGCGGTCATGAGATTGAGCTGACCCGGCCGAATCAACCGCTCGGTGCCGAGGCTGTCTCTGTGCAGCGCCTCGCCTTCGATCAGCCAGGTCACGGTCTGCAGCCCAATATGAGGATGCGGCCCGATATTCATCGGCGCGCCGACCCCGAATGCGAGTGGGCCATAGTGGTCGAGAAAACACCACGGTCCGACCAGCCGCCGTGCGGCGCGCGGAAGGGCCCGGCGCACGATCAGGCCCCCAGGAAGAGCCGCTTGCCGTGCCGGATACGATTCGAGCACGGGGGCCGACGCCAGGCCGGGCGGGCACTCGAGGACGTCGGCCGGCGGCAGGAGATCACTCAAGCGTCAGGCCGTGTATCCCTCGACCGTTTTCTCGTCGCGAACCCGTGCGTCGTCCGGGTCGAGGCCCGCCGCCCGCCGTGCCCGTCGCTGACGCAGCAAGTCCCAGCACTGATCCAATGTGACCTCGAGCCGCCGGAGTCGCGCCCGGTCGGCGTCGGTCACCTTCCCATGAGATTCTCGCTCGAATAGCTCGTGTTCCTCGCGCGCAAGCTCGTTGATTCGGCCGAGGACTTCCTTGTCGTCCATGACGCCTCCTTGCACCTGGCTCGCTCCCTCAGCGTGTCCTGGCGGCGGTTGGATCGATCGCCCGCGACGGCGCTGCGAGGAGCGTTGATAGGTCGTGCCCGAGCAGGTCGCCGATGCGCTCGACCGTCAGGTCGGCCGGCGGATAGGCGGCGAGCTCGTGCGGGTCGTGCGCATAGTGGCCCTGCTGCGGAAAGACCGTCGTGACTCGCCGGTCCCATACCCGCTTCACGGCGGTCAGGATTCGGAGCTTGTCGTCGACCAGGACGTAGTGGTCGGCCGGATAGCGCTGCTCGACATCGTCGAGCTCGCGCTCTTTGTGGATATAGATCAGCACATTCCCTTCCACGGCATCTCGAAGCCCCGAGCGCTCGATCTTGCGCGGTTGAAACACCGCGTCGCCGTCCGAGAGGATCACGGTCGGTCCCCAGCCGCGGAAACGCTCCAGCACGTCGAGCGAGTTCGGGTAGAGGCGATTCGCGAACGGGTAGTTCACCATGAACGATGAGACCGTCAGCACATGGGGGTCGCGGGGATGCTCCACTCGATATCGCTGCAACGCGCCCAGGTAGTCCGCGTAGCCCAGCTCCGTCCTCAGCTCTTCGAAGAGGGCCCAGT
This sequence comes from Candidatus Rokuibacteriota bacterium, assembly GCA_003220495.1. Lineage (GTDB taxonomy): Bacteria > Methylomirabilota > Methylomirabilia > Rokubacteriales > CSP1-6 > AR31. The sequence goes on from QHSP01000036.1 coordinate 102,906, forward strand.
ATCGCTCCTGCCGTTCGTGCCCGACCTCCTGCTCGAGGTGACGCTTGAGATCGGCCGCGATGTGATCGTTGTCGATGAGCGTGTTGTCCACGTCGACCAGGAACACGACTGGATGGCGCGCGGTCATGGGCGGGCGGTCGGCCGCGTCCTGCGAGCCCTCGCCGTCCCCCGCGTCCCCGCCATTCGCCACCATCCCCAAGTATCCCCCAGGTGCCTAGCGGCGGGCAGACCTCGTCGTCCAACGAATGATCGGCGGTTGAGCAGGAGAACGCGATCGGAAGGAACTAGACGCCGCGCCGCACGCGATAATCCACGTTGTCCCTCACCCACTTCCAGAAGCGGTCCTGGTTGGCGAGGTCGGCATCCGGTCTCATCTGCGCGCGCCAGCCCTTCATGACATCGTGCTCCACGGCCCAGAAGCGCACGCGGTCGCGCTTGACCAGCTTTCGCCAGTTGTCGCCGACCTTTGGGCTCGCGTAGACCAGGCGGACGGTGACGCTCTTCGAGAGGTAGTCGAGGGGACTGAGATTGATCTGCTGGTAGGAAGCGGGCGTGCCCGACTTGATCGTCCCGTTATGCACATCGGGGACGCCGTCGCTGACCACCATCACGGTGATCGGCGCCAGGACGAGATTCCGCTCCTTCACGGTGCGCGCGACCTGCTGGAAGAAGACGTTGAAATCGGTGAGCGTGTCGGTGGGCGGGAACCACTTCCGGAGGTCCGCCTCGATCTGCTTGACGTCCTTGTTGTTGAACTCGTGGATCGGGTGGAAGGACTTCGGCTCGTTGTTGTCCTTCCCTCCGATCGCCGTCACGAAGAGATCGCGTGGCTTCGAGAGGCCGCCGAGCTCGTGCATGTGGCCGTAGAGGTAGTGGGCGACGAACGTGAGGGCGTCGTCATAGGCGGATCGGAAGGATCCGCTGGTGTCGATGCCGACGAAGAGCGTCGAGCGCGGCGGCTTGCTGTCCTCGGTTTCCGCCGCCGAGACCACGACGGCGACGCTCAGGAGAGCGCCCGCGAGCAGCCGAGCGACGAGCGGGCTGCCCCAGCGCCTCATAGCGTTGCCGGCTTCCGCGGCGCCTGATGCAGGTGCAAGGTCTGTAAAATGTGCCAGGTCTCCGTGATCTCCTTGGTCTCCTTGAACGGTAGCGAGAAGACCTGACGGGAGGAAACCAGAACCATACCGAAATTGAGCGCGGCCGCCGCGATCTGCAAGACCGGCAACACCAGGTAGTCGAGGAGCTCGTTACTCCTGGCGTGGAGCCATTCGATCTCCTGCTTGAGCTCCGCCACCGGCTGCCGCCACCAGGGCGGCGTCGGCTTGCCGTTGGCGGGGCGCGGCTCGCCTTCGTCCACCATCGGCCGCCGCGAGATGAAGGCGAGCATCGACGGTGTCCCGAACTGGCCGAACAGAAACCACGTCATGCCGCGGATACCGATCCAGCCGAACGCCGACAGGGACAGCGTGACCGCGAGCCCCAGCTTCACGCCCGTCTGCTGCGCGATCCACGGCGTCAGCGCGTCGATGAGCTCCCGGTAGAGGAAGACGACCTCGAAGAACATCACGAAGAGCTCGACCACGACCATCTGGATGATGTACTTCCACTCCCGCTTCTTCACGGCGTCCATCAGCGTCTGCACGCACGCGAAGCTCCCCATGATGAGCAGCAGGAGGAAGAAATACAGGATGGCGCCCGTGTAGTGCGCGGTCGACTCGCCACCCACCAGGTCGGCGAGGAGCTCGGTCACGGTCGGCATCAGCGTGTAGGTAAAGATGGCGGCTTCGAGCGCGCACCAGAAGATGAGCAGCACGAACGCGATCCAGGGCACGCCCGGCCTGAAGTAGCTCTCCGTCATCCGGCCCGTCATCGTGAACGGCATGAGCGCGATCTGGCGGATCACCTCGAGCACCAGCTTGGCCACGAAGGTGCTGAACGTCACCGTCCAGCCCAGCACCACCGCGACGAACCGGAACATCCCCACCCAGTAGAGCCAGACGGCGCGCACGGCATCCCACCACGTCAGCATCATCGTCGGAATGAACTGCGCGCGCCCCGAGCGGAACGGCAGCGTATAGATGGAGAGCTGGGTGCACCAGACCGCCGCGACGGCCAGCAGGGCCGGGAACACCAGGAAGAGGGTCTTCAAGATGACGAGCCACAGCGGTCCGGGCGCGAAGAAGAAGTCCCACAGCGTGTGCTGCAGGCGCGGGATCCACGCCAGCGGCGCGATCAGCACGTCCGCCAGCTGACGCCAAGGTTCGGGAATCTGATGAATCAGGTCGAACATTTAGCCCCTCCTTGAGCCGGGCATGGCGAACGAACGAACACTTATCGCTTAGCAAGCCTCCGGCCGTATGTCTAAGGTGCTGATTCGGCGACGATCATGACCTTTCGCCGGTGGCGGCTTGGCATACCGGGGACAAAATTGACACTCCGTGACGTTTGTCAGCCGATGAGCGCAAGGCTGAAGGAGGAAGAGGGAAGGTTCACGCTCGCCGTGTTGCTCCTCACCGCGCCGCGCTGATCGCGCGGACGTTCTAGATCGAGGCGCGACCACGATGCGAAACGCCGCCGACGAGGGAGACACGTGTGAAACGGTGCTACAATCCCGCGCGCAAGTCTTTCCTCAAAGGAGCGTCCCAATGCACAGGGCTCTCGGACGGATCGCTGCCATCGTTCTACTGGTCTCTCCGCTCGCCATCTCGGTCCAGGACGCCTGTGCAGACCTGAACGACGTGGCGAAGGCGCTGGGCGCGACCACCGTCAAGTCGATTCAATACACCGGGAATGGCGGCGTCTACGCGGTCGGGCAGAGCGCCGTGCCCGGGCTACCGTGGCCGGAGTACAACATCAAGAGCCACACGCGGTCGGTGAATTACGACACGGCCTCTCTGCGCGACGAACAGGTGCGGACGCAGGCGCTGGACCCGCCCCGCTCCGGCGGCGTGCAGCCCATCCGCGGCGAGCAACGGCTGAATTTGCAGGTGAGCGGCGATCTCGCGTGGAACATCGTGGGTGAGCAGCCGGTGGCGGCGCCCATCGCGCTGGCCGATCGGCAGTTCCAGCTGTGGGCCACCCCGCACGGGGTCGTGAAGGCCGCGATGGCGCGCAACGCCACCATGCAGGGCCGGACGATCGCGTTCAGCGTTCCCGGCCGCTTCAGCCTGAAGGCGACCGTCAGCGAGGACAACTTGATCGCGAGGGTCGAGGGGCTGGTGCCGAACGCGGTCGTCGGCGACATCCCCGTCGTGATCGACTACTGGGACTATCGTGACTTCGGAGGCGTCAAGTTCCCGACTCGGATCCGCGAGACGACCGCCGGTTACCCGACGCTCGACCTCCTGGTGAGCGACGTGCGTCCCAATGCCGCGGTCGACATCCAGGCTCCGGACGCCGTGCGCCAGGACTCCAACCCCTACGCGCGGGTCACCACGCAGAAGGTGGCTGACGGAGTGTGGTACCTGACGGGCGGTACGCATCACAGCGTCGTCATCGAGATGAAGGACTACGTCATCGTCGTGGAAGCGCCACTCAACGAGGAGCGCTCGGTCGCCGTCATTGCGGAGACGCGCAAGCTCGTCGCGGGCAAGCCGATCCGCTACGTCGTGAACAGCCATCATCATTTCGACCACGCGGGCGGCCTGCGGGCCTTCGTCGCCGAGGGCGTGACCGTGATCACCCAAGAGGTGAACCGCGCGTTCCTCGCGCAGGCGCTCGCGGCGCCCGCGACCATACGGCCCGACCTCCAGGCGAAGTCGGGCCGCCCGCCGATGGTGGAAGGCGTGGGCGAACGTCGCACGCTCACCGACGGCACGCGGACCGTGGAGATCTATCGCATCCAGGGAATTCTGCACCACGACGGGATGCTGATGGTGTACCTGCCGAAGGAGAAGCTCCTGAGCCAGGCCGACGCCTACACGCCCGTTGCTCCGAACGCGACACCGCCCACGCCGCCGAGTCCGTACAACGTCGCCCTCGCCGATAACATCGCGCGCCTGAAGCTCGACGTCGGCGATCTACTCCCGCTGCACGGCCGACTGGTGCCCGTCGCGGAGCTCTACCGGACCATCGGCAGGGCGCCGTAGCCGGTCGTAAGTTCGTCACACTCGCCCCGCCGGCCCTCGGGCTCCCCTGCCCGCGGCCGATGCCACCGGGTCCTTGCGCGCCGCCAGCTCGCGCGTAGGATGATCGCGTGAGCGTGAGGTCTGGCCCGGGACTGTGGTTACCCACGACAGCGGACGAGATCCGTGGGCGCGGCTGGGACGCGCCCGACGTCGTCTTCGTGACGGGCGACGCCTACGTGGACCATCCCTCCTTCGCGATGGCAGTGCTCTCGCGCGTCCTCGAGTGGCACGGATTCCGTGTCGCGATCCTGCCCCAACCGGACTGGCGGAGCGCCGCGGCGTGGCGCGCGCTCGGGCGGCCCCGGCTCTTCTACGCCGTCTCGGCCGGCAACATGGACTCGATGATCAACCACTACACGGCGAACAAGAAGCGCCGCAACGATGACGCGTACTCGCCGGGCGGGAGAATCGGGCTGCGTCCGGATCGACCGACACCCGTGTACGCGCAGCGGTGCCGCGAGGCGTTCCCTCGTGTGCCCGTGGTGATCGGCGGCATCGAGGCCTCGCTCCGGCGCATCGCGCACTTCGACTACTGGTCGGCGCAGGTGCGCCCGTCGATGCTGGCGGCGAGCAAGGCGGACCTGCTCGCCTTCGGCAAGGGCGAGGCGACGATCGTCGCCATCGCGCGCCGGCTCGCCGCCGGGGAGCCAGTGACGGCGCTGCGCGACCTGCGCGGTGTGGCGTACCTGCTCGGCGCCAAGGAGGCATTGCCGGTGTGGCCCGGCGAGACGCTCGCGCTGCCGTCCCTGGAGGACGTCACGGGCGACCCGATGGCGTTCGTGCGAATGACCCGCACCTTCCATCACGAGACGAATCCATTCAACGCCAAGCGGCTGACGCAGGCTCACGGCGACCGCACGCTCGTGCTCAACCCGCCGTGCCTGCCGATCGGCGAGGCGGAGATGGACGCGATCTACGACCTGCCGTACACGCGCCGGCCTCACCCGCGCTATGCCGAGCCAATTCCCGCCCACACGATGATCAAGGACTCCGTGCAGATCATGCGGGGCTGCTTCGGAGGCTGCACCTTTTGCTCCATCACGATGCACGAGGGCCGCGTCATCCAGAGCCGGAGCCCCCGCTCGGTCCTCGCCGAGGTGCAGACGATCGCCGCCGACCCCACGTTCAAGGGCACGATCAGCGACCTCGGCGGCCCCACCGCGAACATGTACCAGATGCGGTGTACCCGGCCCGAGGTCGAGGCCGTATGCAAGCGCCTCTCGTGCATCCACCCGACGATCTGCAAGCTGCTCGGGACGAGCCACGCGCCCACGATCGAGCTGATGCGCGGCGCGCGCGCCGTGCCCGGCGTGAAGCGTGTCCACATCGCTTCGGGCATCCGCATGGACCTCGCCAACCTCGACGACGCGTACGTCCACGAGCTGGTGACCCATCACGTTGGAGGCCACTTAAAAGTAGCGCCCGAGCACCAGTCCGACCGTGTCCTCGCGCTGATGAAGAAGCCGGGCCACCGTGAGTTCGAGACGTTTGCCGGGAAGTTCCGCCGCGCGAGCGAACGGGCGGGCAAGGAGCAATACCTCGTTCCCTACTTCATCGCGAGCCATCCCGGCAGCGGCGTGGACGACATGATCGAGCTGGCGGTCTTTCTGAAGAAGCACGGCTATCGGCCGCGGCAGGTGCAGGACTTCATCCCGGCGCCGATGGACATCGCGACGTGCATCTACTACACGGGGGTCGACCCGCTGAGCATGACGCCCGTCGACACCGTCAAGAAGCTGCGCGACCGGCAGACGCAGCGCGCGCTGATGCAGTTCTTCGAGCCCCGCAACTGGTTCGTCGTCCACAAGGCGCTGGTGGATGCCGGCCGGCGCGACCTCATCGGCAGCGCGAAATCCTGCCTCATTCCCGCCACGCCCCCGCCCGAGGCGCTCGCAGCCAAGCGCCGGGAAGCCACGGAGGCGACCCACGTCCACGCCGAGGATGCGGGGACGGAGCCGACGATCGGCTACCGGCCCGGCCGGAAGGGAGCGCGGCGACGATGACGGCGCTGAACCCACTCGAAATGGAGACGAGATATGGCAAGCACCAGCGCGGGCACGGGACTTCAGCTCCGTTCGACGGTGAAGAAGGAAGGCGTGGTCGAACTATCGCTCGCCAGCGTCCCGACGCCTGAGCCCAAGCCGGAAGAGGTAGTCGTTCGCGTCGACGCCTCCCCCATCAACCCCTCCGACCAGGGGCTCCTTTTCGGCGGAGCCGACATGAGCACGGCCAAGGCATCCGGTACGGCCGATAATCCCGTGGTGACCGCGAGCATCTCACCGGCGGTGATGAAGGCGATGGCAGGGCGTCTGGAACAGTCGTTGCCCGTCGGCAACGAAGGGGCCGGGGTGGTCGTCCAGGCGGGGGCGTCTCCGGCCGCGCAAGCGTTGATGGGAAAGACCGTCGCGATCCTCGGTGGCGCGATGTACGCGCAGTACCGCTGCATCAAGGCCGCGCAATGCCTGGTGTTGCCGTCGGGGACCACACCGGCCGAGGGCGCGGACTGCTTCGTCAATCCGCTCACCGCGCTCGGTATGGTCGAGACCATGCGCGCGGAGGGGCACAAGGCGCTGGTGCACACGGCAGCCGCTTCCAACCTCGGGCAGATGCTCAACAAGATCTGCATCAAGGACAAGGTGGGGCTGGTGAACATCGTCCGCAAGGCTGGGCACGTGGACCTCCTGAAGAAGATCGGCGCCACCTACGTGTGCAACTCGGACTCGCCAACGTTCATGGACGACCTCGTCGAGGCGCTCGTCGCCTCCGGCGCCACGGTCGCCTTCGACGCGATCGGCGGTGGAAGACTGGCGGGACAGATACTCACGGCCATGGAGATCGCCGCGAACAAGACGGCGAAGGAATACAGCCGATACGGATCCACGACGCACAAACAGGTCTACATCTACGGCGGGCTGGATCGCGGGCCGACCGAGTTCAATCGCACCTTCGGCATGGCGTGGGGCATGGGCGGCTGGCTGCTCACCGCCTTCCTGCAGAAAATTGGCTTCGAGGCCGCGCAGAAGCTGCGCGAGAGGGTCGCGGCCGAGATCAAGACCACGTTTGCGAGCACCTATACGAGGGAAGTCTCTCTCGCCGGAGCGCTGAGGCTCGAGGAGATCGCCGTCTACAGCAAACAAGCCACCGGGCAGAAGTATCTGATCAACCCGAACAAAGGAGTTCGCTGAGCCTCGGCAATACGCCCGCTCGACTAGCGCACGACCGGCCCGGTGTCCGGGCGGTCGCTCTTCAACGGCGGCAGCACCTCACCGGGATCGAGGCCCAGCTCGAACATGCCGAGCGTCGACAGGCAGAAATCGCGAGGTGGGAACTGTACGGGGGCGACGGCGCCGTCGCGAAAGAATCGCTCGAGGGGCGACGTCTTGAACAGCGCGTGGGCGCCGCCCAAGGTCATGGCCGTCCGCGTGACTCGGGTGACCGCCTCGCCGACGAAAAACTTGGCCCGATAGAGCGCCGACAAGGTCGCCGGCGTCGGGCCCTCGGTGTCGCTGAGCCAGGCCGCGTAGTGCGTCAAGAGGCGCGCGGCCTCCAGGTCGACGCTCATCTCTCCCACCTGTCGCCGGACGTCCGGGTGATAGGCGAGCGGCTGCGTGAAGCCGGGCGGCGTGCGGCCCTTCACGGTCTCGCTGATGGCGCGATATGCCGCGACGCCGATGCCGAGATACACGGGCGTGTAGGAGCCCCAGAACCAGTTGGCGCCATCGCGCCGGAACGGTAGCACGTCCTCCGTCCGGAGCAGCAGCGCCTCGTCCGGCACGAAGCACTCCTCGAGCGTCATGAAGTCGCTGCGGGTGGCCCGCATACCCAAGGTGTCCCACACCAGATCGACCTTACGTCCCGGCGCGTCGGGCGGGACCAGCAGAAACATCGCCGCCGAGCTCGAGGTGGCGTCGTCGGGCCGGGCCAGCACCATCACGTGGTCGGCGACGGCGATCATCGAGGCGAACGCCTTCTTTCCCGTGATGCGGTATCCACCGTCGACCCGCCGGGCTCGCGTGAGCGGTACCGGCGTGCCGACCAGCCCTGAGGTCGTGGGCTCGGAGAAATTGCCGCCGATGAGCTGGCCCTCGTGGACCACCATCTTCGCGAGTCGTTCCTTGGTAGCGCGCGGTACGCGCGGGCTTTCCATCATCGGCCCGACGACGGAGAGGTGCATGTTGAAGGACAGCGCCGTCGAGGCGCAGCCCTGCGCCAGCTCTTCGGCGGCGAGCGACCAGCCCAGCAGGCCCACGCCGCCGCCGCCGAACTCGGCCGGGACGTTGAGCCCGTAGAAGCCGGCGTCACGCAGGGCGGCGTAGTTCTCGACCGGGTCGCTGGCCTCTCGATCGTGCTGGGCCGCGCGGGTCGCGAAGTCGGCGGCCAGGCACCGGGCCCGGTGCTGCAGGTCCCTGTGCGCCGGCGCGACGTGAAACTCCATGCCTCCCATTACCCGCGAGCCAGGGTGAACCCCTCGTACCCCTTGGCGGCGACGGAGTCGCAGATTTGCCGATAGGCGCCGACTCCGCCGATGTACGGCATGAAGACACGCGGCTTGCCCGGGATATTGGCGCCCATGTACCAGGAATTGGCGCGCGGATAGAGCGTGGCGTGGCCGATTTCGTTGACGTGGGCGACCCACGCCTCCTGCGCGGCGGCCGTCGCCTCGATCGTCTCGTGATTCTGGGCGCGCATGCGGTCGATGCAGTCGGCGATCCAGTCGACGTGCTGCTCGATGGACACAATCATGTTGCTGAGCACCGAGGGGCTGCCGGGACCGGTGATGGCGAACAGGTTGGGAAAGCCTGCCACGGTGAGCCCCAGGTACGTCCGCGGTCCTTCCGCCCACGCGTCGCTCAGGGTGCGGCCACCGCGCCCGCTGATGTCGATGCTCAAGAGCGCGCCGGTCATGGCGTCGAAGCCGGTCGCGAAGACGATGCTGTCGAGCGTGTACGCGACCTCCCGCGTCCGCAAGCCGTCGGGCGTGATTTCCTCGATCGGCGCCCGACGGATGTCGACCAGGGTGACGTTGTCGCGATTGAACGTCTCGTAGTAGCCCGTGTCGACGCACATGCGCTTGGTGCCGACCGGATAGTCCTTGGGTGCCAGGAGATCGGCGACCTTGGAGTCGCGGACCACGGCGCGGATCTTCTCGCGGCAGAACTCGGCGGCCGTGTCATTGGCGTCCTTGTTGAGCAGCAAGTCCACGTAGGTCGCGGTAAAGCCGAGGCCGCCGCGGTTCCAGCGCTTCTCGTATTCGCGCCGCCGTTCCTCGGGTGCCACCGCGAGCGCGGAGGCCTCGCTGCGCTCTACCACGAAGCCGACGCGCGACTCGCGCGCCTGGCGCCGGAAGTCGGCGTAGCCTGCCTTCACCTGTCGCTCGAAGTCCGGGTCCAGAGGCGCGTTGCGGGCGGGCACGCTGAAGTTCGGCGTGCGCTGGAAGACGAACAGGCGCGCGGCCTGCTCCGCAATGATCGGGATCGACTGGATGGCGGAGGACCCGGTGCCGATCACGCCCACGCGCTGGCCGGTGAAATCGACGCCCTCGTGCGGCCAGCGTCCCGTGTGATACGTGGCACCCCGGAAGGTCTCGCGCCCCGGAAACTTCGGCACCTGGGCCGTGGACAAGCAACCGGTCGCCATGATGCAGAAGCGGGCCGACACGCGATCGCCACGGTCGGTCGTGATGATCCATTGCCGGCGCGCCTCGTCGAAGGTCGCCGCCGTCACCCGCGTTCCGACCTGGATGTCGCGCCGCAGGTCGAAGCAGTCGGCGACGTGATTGATGTAGGTCAGGATCTCCGGCTGGGAGGCGTACCGCTCACTCCACTTCCATTCCTGCTGCAGGTCGTCCGAGAACGAGTACGAGTAGTCCATGCTCTCGACGTCGCAGCGCGCGCCCGGGTAGCGATTCCAGTACCAGGTGCCGCCGACGCCGTCGCCCGCTTCGAAGACGCGCGCCGACAGCCCGAGCTGACGCAGGCGATGGAGCATGTAGAGCCCGGCGAATCCCGCTCCGACGATGACCGCGTGGAGGTCAGGCATGCGCCCGCAATTATACGCGGGGACGCGCTCGAGTCGCTGGTCAGCCCGATCACGAAGGATCGGAACCGCGGTACACTTCGCCGATCAGGAGGAGCCCATGGCAGACAAGGCGATCCTTACGAATCCCCTGAAAGAGATGATGAAGGCCGGCAAGGTGGCGCTCGGCATGAACGTGCGCCTCGCGCGCTCGGGCGACATCGCCCGCATCGCGAAGTCGAGCGGCCACGACTTCATCTTCATCGATGGCCAGCACGCGATCTTCACCCTGGAGACGATCGCGCACATCGCGCACACCGCGCTCGGGTGCGGCATCACGCCTCTCGCTCGCGTCAAGAGCGTCGACGACCAGGACGTGCAGGTGCTGCTGGACAACGGCGTGATGGGCATCGTCTACCCGGACGTCAACACCGCCGCCGAGGCGCGCCGTGCGGTCGCGCGCGCCAAGTTTCCCCCGGTCGGAAAGCGCTCCGCCGCGGGCGCCTATCCGATGTTCGACTACCGTGCGATGCCGGCGGCCCAGACGGTGTCGGCCCTGAACGACTCGACGCTCGTGGTGTGCATGATCGAAACGCCGGAGGGCGTGCATAATGTCGAGGAGATCGCCAAGGTCGACGGGATCGACGTGATCCATATCGGCTCCAATGACCTCCTGACCGCGATGGGCAAGCCCGGGCAGTTCGGCGATCCGGAAGGCGCCAAGGCGATCGACCGCGTCATCTCGGTCGCCGTGGCGAACGGCAAGATCGCCGGGATGGGCGGTGACCGTTACCTCCCGCGGCAGGTCGAGTACATCAGGAAGGGCGCGCGCTTCATCACGACCAACAGCGAGATCGCATTCATCATGGCCGAAGCGACGCGCGTGACCACGGAGCTGCGGAAGGCGATGGCGGAGAAATAGACGATGACGACGGGCTCTCGCTGGGAGGACTCTCGTATGCGACGGGCGATCGTCTCACTGCTCGCAACAGGCGTCGTGCTGTTCGTCTGGTGCTTCGCCAACGCGCAGCCATCGCTGAAGCCGTACACGCTCGTCCTCGACTTCGTGCCGACCGGCGAGTACGTGCCCCACTACACCGCGCTCGAGAAGGGCTGGTACCGCGAGGAAGGGCTCGACGTGAAGATCATCCGCGGCCAGGGCTCGGCCGACACCGTCAAGCGCATCGCCGCCGGCCAGGGCGACGTCGGGATCGCGGATATCTCCACCGTCATCGCCGCGCGCGCCAACACCGACGCGAAGGTGAAGGCGATCGCGCTCTGGTACCGTCGGCCGCCCCACGGGATCTTCGTGCGCGCCGACTCGCCCATCAAGTCGTCGAAGGAGCTCGCCGGGAAGAAGCTGGCGATCTCGCCTGGGAACAGCCACCAGATCCTCTGGCCGATCTTCGAGAAGCTGTCGGGGCTGGCGCCCGGCTCAGTGACGTGGGTGACGATGGATGCCGCGTCGATGCCGCCCGCCCTCATCAACGGTCAGACGGATGCGGTGCCGTTCTTCGTCGTCCACGAGGCGAGGATCCGGAAGGTCGCCAAGCAGTCGAACCAGGACATCCGCGTGCTCGTCGCGTGGGCCGATCTCGGCCTCGATCTCAGCTCGACCTCGTTGGTCGCGCGGGACGAGACGATCGCCCGGGACCCGGAGCCGCTCAAGGCCTTCCTCCGGGCTACGCTTCGCGGCGCCGACTATGCGTTCCGGCAGAAGCATTTCGACGAGGGTGTGAAGTACGTCGTGAAGCACAATCCCGAGGTGGATCCCGACGGCGCGCTCGGCGCCGCGCAGGTGGCCAGCCGCTTCGTCTACGCCGAGGAGGTCACGAGCGGCAAGGTCGCGGTCGGCCAGTTCGAGTCCGCGCGGCTCGAGAAGACCCGGGACACCTACACGGAATATCTCGGCCTCAAGCGGAAGGTGCCGCTCGAGGAGATCTACACGAGCGATCTCCTGCCCGCGAAGAAGTAGCGAGACGCCCGGCGAGATCTTGATCCGACTCCAAGGCGTGGAGAAGACCTACCGGACCCGTCGCGGCGACCTGGTCCCCGCGGTCGAGGGCATCACGCTCGACATCGCCGAGAACGAGTTCGTCACCCTGGTAGGGCCGAGCGGCTGCGGCAAGTCCACCTTGCTCAAGCTGGTCGCGGGCCTCACGCCGGTGAGCGGCGGCACGGTCCGGGTACGTGACACCGTCGTGCGCGAGCCCTTTCCCGACGTCGGGATCGTCTTCCAGCATCCGGTGCTCCTGCCCTGGCGCACCGTGCTCGACAACGTGCTGTTCGCGGCGGAGATGCTCGGCCTGGACCCCGACGACCATCGCAAGCGCGCGCTCGAGCTGCTCGAGCTGAGCGGCCTGGCCGGCTTCGAGACCCGGCTGCCGCGCGAGCTGTCGGGCGGGATGCAGCAGCGCGTCGCCATCTGCCGGGCCTTGCTGCCCGACCCGACTCTTCTCCTGATGGACGAGCCGTTTGGCGCGCTCGACGCCATGACCCGCGAGGAGCTCGGCTTCGAATTGCTGCGGATCTGGGATGCGCGACGCAAGACCATTCTCTTCGTCACCCACTCGATCCCCGAGGCCATCCTGCTCGCCGACAAGGTCGTGGTCATGACGTCGCGGCCCGGGCGCGTGGCGCGCGTCATCACGATCGATCTACCGCGACCGCGGACCGTCGAGCTGGAGTTCGACGCGAAGTTCAAGGCGTACAGCGACGAGGTGCGCGGGCTGATCTTCGCAAGCCGGAGGGCGCGGGCCGATGCGCGCTAGCGTTCGGAGCCTGTCCCGGTCCGCCGTCCCCGCCGCGACGCTCGCCGGCGCCATCGTGGTCTGGGAGCTCGCTTCGCGTGGGCTGCGCATCCCGAAGTTCATCATGCCGGCGCCGTCGGAGATCGCCGCCGAGGCGTGGGAGTGGCGCTACCGGTTTCTGGGACACACCTGGGTGACCCTGTACGAGACGCTCGGGGGGTTCGCGCTCTCGATCGTTGTCGCCGTGCCGCTCGCCACCCTGATCGTCTATTCGCCATGGATGCGGCGTGCGATCTATCCCCTGATCGTGCTCCTGCAGGCAGTGCCCAAGATCGCGGTGGCGCCGGTCCTGCTGCTCGTCATCGGCTACGGCGAGTTCTCCAAGGTGATCGTCGCTTTCCTCGTCGCGTTCTTCCCGATCGTCGTCGACACGGCGACCGGGCTCGCGGCCACGCCCCCGGAGCTCCTGGAGCTCTCGCGCTCCTATCGTGCGAGCGCGCTCAAGACGTTCGTGAAGGTTCGCTTCCCGATGGCGCTGCCGTTCTTCTTCAGCGGGCTCAAGGTCGCGATCACCCTGGCGGTGATCGGCGCCGTCGTGGGCGAGTTCATCGGCTCGGACAAGGGCCTCGGCTACGTGATTCTCTCGGCGACCTCCTACTGGAAGACCGGGCTCGCCTTCGCCTCGATGATCCTGCTCTCGGTGATCGCGATCGTGTTGTTCGGCGCGGTGTGTCTGGTCGAGCGGCTCGTGTGCCCGTGGCTGGCGCCGGCCGCCGAGGAATGAGATGACCACGAGAACAGGAGGTGCACGATGCTGCTGCACGAGATGACCTGGCCGGAGATCGGCAACCTCTCGCGTGACATTCCGGTGGTGGTGCCGGTAGCGGCTCTCGAGCAGCACGGACAGCACATGCCGGTCTTCACCGACAGCCTGCTGGTCGGCGAGGTCGTGCGGCGTGTCAGCGCCGCGATCGCGGACCGGGTGCTGATCGCGCCGCTCATGTGGCTGGGGAACTCGCACCACCACATGGACTTCCAGGGGACGCTCTCCGCCAGCCCGCGCGTCTATCTCGACCTGCTCAACGACCTGGCCGAGAGCCTGATCGCGCACGGCTTCAAGCGGATCGTGTTCGTCAACGGCCACGGCGGCAACATTACGCCGGGCAAGCAGGCGATCTTTGAGATCCGTCAGCGGCACCGCGATCGGAGCGATCTCCTGCTGCTGTTCGCGTCCTACTGGGACAACGCCGACCCCAGCGCCGGGCGCCCCGATCTCGTGCAGTCGCAGATGGGCCATGCCTGCGAGTGGGAGACGTCGATGATGCTTCGACTGGCCCCGCACCTCGTGAAGGATTACCGGCGCGCCGAGCCGGTCGGGTTCGGGTTCGGCTTCGACCCGGCCTACCGCGGCTGGACCACGAAGGACCGCACGGTGACCGGACACATCGGCCGTCCTCAGGATGCCACCGCGGAGAAGGGCGAGCACCTCTTCGCGACCTACACGGCCGGCGTGATCAAGCTGCTCGAGAACGTGATCGCCTGGGACGGCAAGAGCTGGGAGACGAACTAGCCCCGGGCGCACCCGGGGGGCTTATCGGGATCCTCGCGATAGGTACTCGCACCGTGGGTCTGGCGCTCGCGGTCTTGCCTTCGACCTAATCGTCCGCGGCGGATCGGTGCTCGACGGGACAGAGCGCCCTGCTTTCCGCGCAGACGTCGGCGTCGTCGCCGCGCTTGCCGCTCAGGGTCATCGCTTCGAACTAGCTCGCCCCGCCCCCGGCCCTACTTGAGCTTCGGGTCCAGGAAGTCACGCAGCGCGTCCCCGAACAGGTTCACGGCGAGGATCGTGACGGTGATCGCCGTCCCGGGGAAGACGACCATCCACCAGGGGGGCTTGAAAGCCTCGGCGAGGACGCCGCCCAGCATGTTGCCCCAGCTCGGCGTCGGCGGCGGCACGCCCACGCCAACGAAGCTGAGCGCCGCCTCGATGAAAATGGCCGCGCCCAGGTGCCCCGTGGTGATGATCAAGAAGGGGGCCACACATTGAGGCGCCACGTGCCGCGTCATCACGCGCGCGCCCGACGCCCCCAGCGCGCCGGCCGCCTCCACGTAGGCGAGCTCCTTCACCGACAGCACCATCGACCGGACGACGCGCGTGCTCAGCGGCACCCGGGTCACCGCGATGGCGATAATGACCGTGGACAATCCGGCCCCTAATGCCGCCATGAGCAGCAACGCGAGAATGAGGGCGGGAAGGGACATGAGCACGTCGAGGACGCGCTGACTGATCAGGTCCGTCCGGCCGCCCAGGTAGCCGCTCGAAACGCCCCAGAGAAACCCGATCGTGTCCCCGAGGAGCACCGAGCTGATCGCCACCAGCAGGGTCACGCGCGCGCCGAAGATGATGCGGCTCAGCACGTCGCGCCCGAGGTGGTCGGTGCCGAGGACGTGTCGGCCGAAGGGCGGATCGCGGGTCACCGCGTAGTTCGCGGTCAGCGGGTTGTGGGGCGCCAGCCATTCCGCCATCACCGCCACCGAGGCCAGCAGCAGGAGCAGCATCGCGCAGACGCCTCCGAGCGGCGAGGAGCGGAAGAAGCGCGCCACGATCATCGACGCGAAGCGGCTACTGATAGCGAATGCGGGGATCGAACCAGCCGTAGCTGACGTCGACCACCAGGTTGACGAGAATGAAGATGACGCCGTAGAGCAGCACGAGATTCTGGATGAGCATCCAGTCGCGCTCGGCGACGGCGAATACGAGCGCGAGGCCGAGCCCGGGGACGCCGAAGGCGCGCTCGACCGCGACCGAGCCGCCGAGGAGCGCTCCCAGCGCGGTCCCCGTCACGGTCAGGATGGGCAGCATGGCGTTGACCAGCGCATGGCGCCACACCACGATGCGCTCGCGCAGGCCCTTGGCCCGAGCGGTGCGCACGTAGTCCTCGCCCAGCACCTCAAGGACCGAAGAGCGCGTGATGCGCGCCATCATCGCGGCCAGCGCGACCCCCAGCGCCAGGGCCGGCCCCGCGGTCATCTGAAGATTGCGGACCGGGTCGTCCCAGAGATACGCGATGGTCAGCGGCGGTCTCCACGTGATGGTGAGGACCAGAGAGAGGACGATCATCAGCGCCACCCAGAAGCTGGGGACGGCCATGAAGAGCGTGACCACGAACCGGAAGGCGTAGTCGGTCCACGAGTTCCGCCACAGCGCCCCGACCAGGCCCACCGGCAAGCCGATCACCCAGGAGAGGATGACGGCCATCAGCGCGATCTGCCCGGTGATGGGCGCCCGGCGGATGATGACCTCGCGGATGGGCTCGCCGCGCCAGAACGACTTGCCCAGATCGCCGCGCAGGACGTCCCTGACCCAGTCCAGGTACTGCACCACGTACGGCCGATCCAGGCCGAGACTCTTCCGCGCGGCCTGGAGCTGCTCCGGGCTGAGTACGTACGTGCCCCCGCCCTCGCCCGAAATCGCCGACAGCGGATCGCCGGGCAGCACGCGCATCGCGATGAAGATGAGCACGGAGACGCCGAAGATCGTCGGGATGGCGATGAGCAGGCGCTGAGCCAGGTACTTGCGCATGTCCGCCGTCGCTCGCGTGTCCCGGTCAGGCCGCTCGGTCGGTCCGCGACTCGGAGGTGCGCGCCACCCGGTCGAGCCGCTATCGATCCAGCCAGAAGGTATCCACGCGACCCAGCTCCGAGAAGACGCGGCCTTCGCTGGCGTGACCCTTGACGGTATTTCGCCACATCGGCAGATGGTCGGTGAACCCGATGAGGTAGAGCGGCGCCGTCTGGTCCAGGAGCGCCATGCCCTGCGCGAAGAGCCGCTTGCGCTTGCCCTTGTCCGTCTCGCTGTTGATCTGCTTCAGCAGTTTGTCGAACTCCAGGTTGGAGTAGCGCGAGAAGTTCAGGGAGCCGCCCGTCTTCAAGCACATCTCCCAGCCCGGCCCGGGATCGCCGATGGGCGAGCGGTACTCCGTCTGCACCATCATGTCGAAGGTGCCCTTCTTCAGCTCCTCGATGAGGAGCGCTCGCTCCATCACGCGGATCTTCGTCTCGATGCCGAGCGTGCGCTTGAGCTCGTCCTGGAAGGCGGGTGCCAGGATCTCGGCGTGGGGCGCGACCGAAGCCGACACGAAGTCGACGTTCTTGATACCGTCGGCCACGCCCGCGGCGGCCATCAGCTTCTTCGCCTCGGCGATGTCCGCGGCCTTGTCCGCGCGATATCCGGGAAGACCCTCGAGCTCCTTCATGGGGGTGGCGAACTCGCTGGCGTGGGTCATCCAGCGCGTGAGCATGATCGGCTCCTGGGTGCCGAACGCTTTGATGAGATTTTGTCGGCTGACCGCCAGGTTGATCGCGCGCCGCACCCGGGGGTCGTTGAAGGGCTTGCGCTCGTTGTTGACGTGCACCTGGTAGGAGTTGAACTCGCCCGGATACCGCACGGTCCCCACGATGTCCTTGCGCTTGAGCCCCTCCTGGTGCGTCTCGAGCGAGACGTTCGGAGAGTAGTCAGCCTGCCCGGTGAGCACCGCCGTGCCCCGATCCGTCCACGCGGGGATGTGCAGCATCTCGATGCCGTCGAGATAGGGGATCTCCGGATCCCAGTAGCTCGGGTTCCGCACCATCACCCACTTCTCGGCGACCTTGCGCTCCTTGAACATGAAGGCGCCGGTCCCCGGCGCGATCACCTTGCGGAGGTCCTGGTTGTTCTCGTCCAGGGCCTTCTTGGAGTAGATGATCATCGCCGAGGGCGTGAAGAGCTCCAGGAAGTACGGCCGCGGCTCCTTGAGGACGAACCGCACGTTGAGGCGGTCGATCGCCTCGACCTTGTCGACCGCGGCGAACTGGTCCTTGTAGATGCTCGCCATGCCCGCCGGCGGGGAGATGATGCGCGAGAACGTGGCCACCACGTCGGCCGAGCTGAGCGCCGTCCCGTCATGGAACTTCACTCCGTCGCGCAGCTTGAAGGTGTACGTCTTGCCATCCGACGACACCTTCCAGCTCTCCGCGAGGTCCGGGATGATCGTCTTGAGTCCGTCGGCGGGGTTGAAGCGCACGAGGTTGTTGTACATCTGCCCGAGGACGAAGCGGAACGCCCCCTGGTGCACGTCGAAGTGCGCCACCTCCGCCGGCCCCGCCCACTTGAGCACGCCCCCGCGCTTGGGGTTCGGCTCGGCGGCGCGAGCCCGGTCGGAGCGCACCGCGGCCGTGGCCGGCGCAGGGCGCTTGAGCGACCACGCCGTCAGCGCGGCGCCGGCGGTCGTCCCCGCGGCCGTCTTGAGGAACCGCCGGCGATTCACCCTACCGCCGAGACGGGACTGGTCCATGTCGCGAGCCTCCTTTGGAGTTGGCGCGCGGCTACCGTACGCGGGTGGCTACGCCGTCGTCAACCGCGGGTCTTCGTCGCATTGGTACGATTAAAGGGTGTGAGGACCCTCGTTGTCTCGATCGCCTGTCTCGGGGTCGCGATGCCGGCCATCACGAGAGCCCAGCCGTTATCGCCATTGGCGGATCTCGCGCCCGGTGCGGTGTGCCCGCTCGATCGAGAGGCGATGGTGCGCGGGGGCGATTCCGAGGCCAGGGAAGGCGGGGGGTTCTATGCCGCGCGCAAGAACGGCATTCACGGCGCTCTGGATCTCAACGGCTCCGTGGGCGAACCTGTTTACGCCGTCGCGAATGGGAAGGTGGTGGTGGCGGCGCGCAGTGATTGGGGCAAGCTTGGCAGAACGGTCGTCATCGACCACCGTGACGGCGGCTACACCGTCTACGGGCACCTGCATACAGTCGAGGTGAGCGTGAACAGCAACATCACCGCGGGTGACAAGATCGGCACGATCGGCTACTCGGGAAACGCCGCTTCTCTGCAAAAGAAAAATCTGCCACCACACCTGCACTTCGCCTATTTTCGGACGGTCACAGGCATCGATGGAAAGGCCGTCTCGCTCGCTCGGATCAAGGACTCCGGCGAAGGCATTCGAGCCTCTTACGCGAAAGACGCCATCCTGGCGGATGTGGCGGGCATCACTGATCCAATCTGGGCCGTCAGGTTCCGCCAGTGCTGGGAGGAGCCGCCACCACCTCGAGCGCCCTCAGCGCGGTTCCGAGATCCTTGGCGTTGAGTACATAATCCAGGCTATTCGCCCCGTTTACCGACCCGCGACATTCAGTCGCCGGAGGCAGGCGTGAAGCTGCCGAGGAGTCGACGCGATGTCCGAAGCGATCATTAACCCGTTACGAGAGGCCAAGCCGCCCTCACACTGAGCGCCCGAGGATTGCGCCTCGCGGAGCGAGGCCACTGGCGTGTTCGTGTCCGGCACGGATTGGTTTCTGTCCCCCGGCGTCGATCGCCGGACGCTCCTCAAGGGCGTGAGCAGCGCCGTGCTCGGCCTGCTCGGGTCCGCTTGCAGCCCGCCAACACCCACCAGCACGAGCAAAGCCGGCTCAAGTCCTTCGGAGCCGAGTGTGGCCGTCGCGGAGTCGGCGTCGACGTCCGGCTCCTTGGAGAGCCAGGAGACAGTCTACGTCTTCAATGTCGGCTCGAAGGACGTCACGCTGATCGATGCTGCAAGCCGCCAGGTGCGCGCAACCAGGCCACTGGGCGCGTCCGTGCGCTGGTTGTCCAATGAGCAGACGTACTGGGACGGGCGGCGGATCTGGACCTACGACTTTCCCAACAACCAAGTGCAGGCCATCGCGATCGACCCCAAGCAGGTTGCGGTCACTCGAACGATCGCCGGCCTCGGCAAAGGGCCTGGGCACAGTCTGGTCGTGCTCGCTGACAAGAAGAAGGCCGCGATCAACGTGGCCGGTGACAACCTCATCGCCTTCCTCGACCTCGAGGCTGGCCAAGTGGAGTCCACGCTCAAAACCGGCGCCTTCCCTTGAGATCTCCACCTCTCGCCGGACGGTCGGTTCGGCTATACACCAGAGCGTGAGGCGGACACGGTCTCGAAGATCGACATGATCAGCCGCAAGCTCGTCAAAACGGTCTCGTTCCCCGCCCGCAGCAAGCCGCACATGCTGCGAGTGTCTCCTAATGGTAAGGAGGTGTGGGTGCAGACGGCCGAAGCGAACACCAATGTGGTTCTCGGCGCTGATGACCTGTCGGTGCTCTCGACCGAGCCGACCGGGAACTCGCCCGTGACGAACGCGTGGACGCCCGACCGGCGATACTCGATCATCACCAACAGCAAGGACACCATCGCCCAGGTCTTCGATGCGAGAACATTCAAGGAGGTAAAGCGACTGACCATCGGCCAGGGCGGCACCAACATTGGGTTCAGCAAGGACGGTAAAACGGCATTCATCGCCGTAACCGGGGCGAACTCCGTGGCCGTCGTCGATGTGCAGAAGCTCGCGCTCGAGAGCCAGATCAGGGCGGGGAGAGAGCCTCAGGGGCTGATCGTCCGGTAGTCGATGTCAGCGGCTTTCCGTTGGTTCTCCCGGCAGGAAGCGCGCGGCGGCAGTCCCGCCACGAGCATCCGAATCGGTGGGGGACACTCCGGCGCTTTGCTTGGCCGTATCGTCACCGCTCTTGGCTATTGGTTGATGTCGATGCCCGCCAGTGCGCCCGCCGGGCTAGCACCCAGGGCCGGTCGCGGCGACGGCGCCAGGGGTCGACTCCTGCTTGTCCAGGTTCAGCATGGTCGCTCTTCCGTTCACGTTATCCTTCGTCACTCCGTAGAGCGTGTCGCGGGAATGAACGAGGGTGACCTCCGATCCCGACGCGTCCTGGAGGATCACGCGATTGCCCTGGACGGCGACGGTGCCTGCACTCGGGGGCCGATTTCCCCACTTCAGCGTATAAGTCGAATCCCCGCCAACCTGAAGCATGAGGCCGCTGCCACTCGACGATGTGTGGTCACCGGCGACGTACCAGTAGTAGCCTTGCCACGTCCCGCAGAGCGGGGTGGCCGATGATGATGATGACGACGCAGTAGCACCCGCAAGACCGGCGCCGGTCTCGGCGGCCGGGCCGGCACAACCCACAACGATCACGCTCAAAACTGCGATGGTCAGACCAGACACGATTCGGCGGTATTTCATACGCTGCCTCCCGCTAGATCCTCCCTGCATAACTCTTTCCAGTTTGAGATGACCCGAACGGCAGCCGAGATCTTCTCCCAAGAATCCGAAACGCTGGCTCACCTGCAACCTTTTCGTAAGCCGGCCGCGTCTCAACACAAGAAGGCGGTTGCGGATCATGGGGTTTGGCAGAAGCTTCGCGTCGGCATCACGAACGAACTCTCCGCGCCGAGCCGTTTCGAATTGACGGGGTGTTTCGATTTGGTGTTTCGATGTGAATCACCGCCGACACATAGCCAGAGGACGCGGGAGGACTCCTGACGACGACAGGTGAATACCTGCTGCACCGGTGTGGTCCGATGGTTAGAGAGGAAGGCATCATGATCATGAAGAAGCTTTCATCGATTGCTCTCGTCGGGATCGCGATCGTTCTTGCCGCCGCAGCATTCAGCCGCGCCGCCGCCTCGCCAGGCGCGCACGGGTTCTCAGGACATCCTCCGAGCGAAATCGAAAGCAATCATGGGTTCGAGGGTCACCATGGCTTCGACGGCCGCCGGGATTTCGACCGAAGGAGTCATGGCGGCGTATTCATCGGCGTCCCGTTCGGCTGGGCGCCGGTCTACCCTGACTATTACCCACCCGCCTACACGTACGCGCCTCCGGCTCCGGCCTACTGGTACTACTGCCCGAGCTACGGAGCGTATTACCCAACAGCGCCAAGCTGTCCCGAGGCATGGGTCCCGGTGCCAGCGCAGGGATCGGCGACAAGCCCCTGAAAGGCTAAGGAGCCCGATCGCGGGAATTTCCGCAAGAATTCGCAAGGCCGCCGACGCTGGTCCTCGCACGCTAAAGAGACTGAGATGAGACTTGCCGTCGGGATTCTGGGTCTGCTGCTCGTGATCGCTGTT
>QHSP01000159.1 GCA_003220495.1 Candidatus Rokuibacteriota bacterium
CCTTCTCAGGCGCGTTGCCCGAGCCTGAGAAGGCGAGTCTGCGCATGGTCGCTCGCACGTCGCGCTCGAGCTCGGCCTCCGCCACTCCCGGGGTCTGGAAGTAGAGCTGGTAGAAGATCGCCTCATCAGTCCGTGGCATGGCGGCCGTCGGCCGCACGGTGCCGCGCGGCCGGAACGGGACGCTGAGGCCGATCACGGCGCGGAATCTATCGGGGCGCAGGAGCGCGGCGTGCCAGGCCACCGGGGCGCCCCAGTCGTGTCCGGCGATCACCGCCGATGTCTCGCCCAGCGCGCTGACCAGGCCGACCATATCGCCGACGAGGTGCAACAGCGTGTAGGCCTCGATCTCCGCCGGCGCGTCGGTATGGCCGTAGCCGCGCATGTCCGGCGCCACCGCGTGGAAGCCGGCTGCGGCGAGCGCGGCGAGCTGGTGGCGCCAGGAGTACCAGGATTCGGGAAAACCGTGACAGAGGATGACGAGGGGGCCGGTGCCCTGCTCGGCCACGTGCATGCGGATGCCGTTCGTCTCGACCGTGCGGTGATTGATCTGTCCTATGAAGCTCGACATCGGTCACCTGCGTTTCTGGCTCGTTCTATAATCCCGGCGACGAAGCCCGGCCACGAATCTCGGCCACGCCACGGAAAGGGGAACGATGATGGCACAGAAAAGAGTCGCGCGGCTCTCTCGCCTGTTTATCGGGCTCGTCGTCGCGATGGTGGTGCCGGGCGCGGCCCTCGTGGCCCAGGCGCAGCGCGAGCCCATCAGGATCGGCCTGCTCAACGCCATGACGGGTCCGCTCGCGGTCAACGGAACGGAGATCAACGAGGGCATCCGGCTCTACTGGGAAGACGAGATGGGCAGCCAGGTGGCCGGCCGCCCGGTGCAGCTGATGGTGGAGGACTCTGAAGGGAAGGCGGACGTGGGGCTCACGAAGGTCAGAAAGCTCGTCGAGTCCGATCGCGTCCACCTGATCCTGGGGCCGGTGTCGAGCGCCGTGGCGGTGGCCATCCGCGACTACGTCCACGAGCGGACGATCCCCACGATCATCACCCAGGCCACCGCGAATCACCTGACCGCCGAGAAGGCGAGCCCTTCGATCTTCCGCAGCGCGATGTCGAGCTATCAACAGGAGGCGGCCGGCGGCTGGTACGTGGCGGCGAAGCTCGGGCACAAGCGGATCGCGGTCGTCGCGCTCGACTACGTCGCCGGCCACGAGCAGGCCGACGGCTTCATCAAGGCGTTCAGGGAGAGCGGCGGTCAGTCCGTCGAGAAGGTGCTGATGCCGCTCGGGGCGATGGACGTCGCACCGTACATCACGCGAATCCAGGACAAGGCCTCGCAGGTCGACGCGGTCGTCGGCATCCTATGGGGTCCGAGCGCTCCGCAGTGGATCAAGGCGTGGAGCGAGTATGGCCTGAAGGGCAAGCTGCCACTCCTGACGCTCGGTGAGACGGTGAACGAGACGTACCTGCGTTCGGTCGGCGACGCCGCGCTGGGCGTGGTCAGCTGGCTCTCGTACTCACCCGTGCTCGACACCGGGGAGAACAAGCGCTTCGTCCAGGCGTTCAACAAGAAGTTCCGGAAGGATCCCGTCTACAACAACCACCTCGGCTACCTCGCGGCGAAGGCGGGCGGAGAGGCGATGAAGGCCGTCAACGCGAATGTCGACGACAAGGCGCGCTTCCTGGCGGCGCTTCGCAAGGTGAGCTTCGAGGCGCCGGGCGGCGCCTTCCGGTTCGACGACAAGCAGAACGCGGTCATCCCAACCTACATCCGCCGCGTGGACAAGGTCGGCGGCAAGCTTCAGAACACGGTGCTCGACGTCGTCCAGGACGTCGACCAGTTCTGGAAGCCGCCGAAACCGTAGCGGCCGAAGCGCCTCAGCCCGCGAGGTCGCGGAGGACGGCCCGGCACGGCGCGCCGTCTAGACCGCGGAGCCGGAGCGGAAAGCAGATCAGCTCGTAGCGCCCCGGCGCGACCGCGGACAGGTCGACACCTTCGAGGAGCACGACACCGTGGTCCAGGAACGCCCGATGCACGGGGACCTGCTCGTCGGCGTGGGCGACGGAGAGATAGTCGAGCCCGACAAGCTGGACTCCGCGCGCCACCAGGGCGCGCGCCGCCTCCACGGAGAACGCGACGAAGTTGGGGTCGAATTCCCGCCGCTTCAGCAGGGCCGAGTTGCGCGTCTTGAACAGAACGCGGGTCGCGCCCTCGAATGGAATCGCCTTCACGTGCGCTTCGGTGATGAACCGATCGGCGTCGACGTAATGCACCAGCGCGGGGCCGATGAACCGCTCGAGCGGTACGGCATCGATCCCGGCCCCGTCGGGCACGAAGTGCAGCGGCGCGTCGACGTGGGTGCCGGCGTGAACGCTCACGGTGAGGGCGGAAGCGTTCACGTCGTCACCACGGCTGATTCGCCGGCGCTCGTGAACCTCGAGCGGCGGCGCGACGACCCAGCGCACGGTGTCGGGCGAGAGATTGAGCGAGATGTCGTAGTACCTCACGGCGCACCTCCAGGGGGAATGGTAGCGCGTCTATCTGAGGCCGCCCGACACCAGCAGCGCCTCCCCCGTCATGTAC
>QHSP01000002.1 GCA_003220495.1 Candidatus Rokuibacteriota bacterium
ACTTTCAGATCGGGATAGAGCGGACCGGTATCGAGCCGGACGACCCGGACGCCAACTTCTACGAGAACTACGGCTGCGGGTCGCCGCGCAACTATCCCCGCTACTGCGACGAGGAGATCGCGCGACTGATCGATCAGCAGTCGCAGGAGCTGGACCCAGCCAAGCGCCTCGCGCTGGTTGAGGTGATCCAGAGAAAGCTCGAGGAGGCTGCGGTCCGCCCTGTGCTGGGCTGGCGGCTTGACTACTACACTGTGTGGCCATATGTGAAGAACCTGGTTCCTCACCAATCCATTTATAGCTGGGGCCGCATGCAGGAGGTGTGGCTCGACAAGTGAGGGATACCTAACCGTATACGCGTCACCATCGGTCACAGCCTACGGGATTCTGCTTGCGAAAACTCAGGCGACCTGAAGACCGTATTGGCGATGTGCATGAAGGCCCTCGCCGGCAGCACTCCTACGTAGAAAGCCAGCTGCATGCCAATTTCCATGATTTCCGTTCTGGTGAGGCCGAAACGTAGGGCCCCTTCGATCATCCGACGGACGGACACGTCGTACTGTCCCCTTACTACCAGGGCCGCCAGGGCGCAGACGATCCGGCTCTTCATATCGAGCCCCGGCCGTGTCCAGACGGCCCCCCAGAGGTACTCGTGCATCAGAACGTCCAGCGCGCTTTCCACCGGCGTTGGCTCCGTTGGATGGTAGCCGAAGACGTCGGAGATCAGCTCCTGGTGTTTCGCAACTCCCCGCTCGTACAGAGTCTTGGGCTCTAGCGAGGCATCGAAGGTTTCTGGCAAGGTAACGTGCATACCCCGCTCTTCAAGCACCTCCTTGGTCACAGCCAGGGCACTATAGGCAGCCGGTATGCCACCGTAGAAGGCGACCATCATGAGGATCTCGATGATCTCCTCCGGCGTGATACCCACATTCAGAGCATTGCGTATATGCGATTGGACCTGCGCGGTGAGCTGGATGGCGGCGACCGTCAGGGTCGCGATGGCCCGATACCTGAGCTCCAGGCCTGGACGACTCCAGATGGAACCGTACAGACTCTCCGTGCTGATCCTGTACATATCCGGAGCCAGATCATAGGCGGCGGGAACGGCAACCTTCCTTCTCTTGCACGTGCTAGCTGCCTTTTGGAGTGGCATCCACCATGGCCCGTGCAGCATCTTTATCGCGATACCAGAGCGCATCGATTCGGGTAAACCTCTCCCACTTGTAGGGCAGATCGTATTCGCTATAAATAGCCCGAACCGGACACATCGGCTCACAAGCGCCACAGTCGATGCATTCATTCGGGTCGATGTAGAGCTTCCGGTCCTTCCCTGCGTCGAAATGAATGCACGCCACAGGACAGACGGTGACGCACGCCTGATCCCGTACGTCAATGCACGGGTCGGTAATCACATAGGGCATTGCGATCGACGGCCGGGCAAAGGGACCACTGGGCGATGACGTGCTGGCCGCAAGAGAGCCTCAGAGCTCGCGTAAGTCCATGACACAGCCCTGCAGGCGCTTCTGGGCGGCGGGGGAAAGTGCGGTGGCATACTCGGGCTCCCGCAGCAGCTGGTTCACCAGCTCCAGCAGGTAGCTCCCTGCCCGGTCGGGAAAACCGGCCCGGTAGTCGCGCAGCGAGGCGGCCGGCAAAGGCCAGAGCCGCGGGGCCAGCTGCTGGCAGATGGCGTTCATGTGCCGTTCGTAGGCTGCGACTTTGTCCGGCGCCGGCGGCTCCGGCAATGCCAGGGGATGCGTGTCCTCGGTGTTCAGGGTTACCAGGGCGAGCGTCTTGAGCGTGTCGATGGCGACTCCCAGCTCCGTGAGGATCGTTTTCTCTTCCATATGCGTACCTCCCTTACCCCTGCGCGCTCCTTCGCTCAGGCTGCGCTGGGCGCCTCGAGCGCATAGATATGCTCGCTCCAATGCCGCGCGATCATCTCCAGGCGCTGCAAGAGAGAGCGCCCAGTGCCATCGCCAGCGACCAGGACCGTGGCGTTCGGGTCGGGGAGGGCACGAGCCGCCTTTACCAGCCGCGCCTGCAACTGGCGCACGAGCTCTGCGAGCTGGGCGATATCCTGGCCGGCCAGGCGACCGACGGCCCTGGCATTCATCTCATCGACCGAGGCGTAGAAGCGATACGGTTTGCCACCGGACAGGACAGACTCCAGGCCTTCGACTGTCGCCTGATGCCACCACACTAGGTGGCACAGGACCTCGCGCGGTCCCCAGTGCCCAACCTTGATCCGGGCCTGCCCTCCTGGCCCCTGGAAGTAGGTCAATCCGGCCTCGACGCTCTGCTCCAGTGCTCGAATGAGGGCTTCGATCTGGTGACTCGCTGCCATGACAGGAATCCCTCCCAGGAGCGATCCACAACGTACACGGCCAGCGTTGGGGGCGCGCAGACCGAGACAGCCGGCGTGCTACGCCTTAGGCCTGTGCCTCTCGATGAGCGCCACGATTTTGGGATCGACCCGATCCTTCAACGAGCGTCCGGCGTCGAACAGAGCGATCCCCAGGTGTGCGTCCCGACTGAGCCGGTCGAATTCAGGACTCCCCCGCCACTGCCGCTCCAACTCACCAAACAGCGCGTCGATATGGGCCTTCTCAAACATCTCTTGACCTCCGCTCCGTGAACACAACGCACAGCGGGGCCAACTTGCTGCTGGTTGGCCCCGCCTTTTCTGCCATCGACTACGGGCGCGTCCGAGACCGGAGCCTACTCGTCTCCGAGGGTCGAGTTCCCCTTGTCGATGATCTTCTTCACGTCTCGAGCGAAGCCTACCAGCTCTTCCTGGGAGGGGATGCCCTCCTTCACCAGTTTTTCCTTGAACTGCTGGAAGAGCCATTCCTCGTTGCGACCGTGCGGAATCTCGAAGAAATTCCGGTCGAACAGCGGCAGCTCGCCAGGCCCGAAGTAGCCTTTCTCCATGAAGGTATAGCCTTCCAGGAGGTGTGTGCCTTTGCCGAGCACCTGGCCCGTGGCGACGTAGTGCTCCATGACGGCCGGCATCCCAAAGCGTTGGATCGGGCAGGTCTTCATACAGACGGCGCACCCATCGTAGCGCGCCATGACCGGGCGGCAGCGCTCGTAGATGAGCTTGTTCTTCTCGACGCCACGCCACCACACCTTCTCCTTGACCAGGGCACGACCCGGGCAACGGTTCACACAGACCTGGCAGACCTGGCAGAACTGGTGAACACCGTAGTCGACGGGTTGGTCGTAGGTCACTGGCGCGTCGGTGGTGATGATCGCGAGTCTGGCTCTGGAGCCAAAATGCGGCGAGAGCAACTGACCGTTGGCGCCCAATTGCCCCAGACCAGCAGCCACGAACATGGGAATGTACGGGGCGCTGTTGTCATTGGGGCTATGCACCTGGGCGTGATACCCGATCTCCCGGATATGGTCGGCGAGGTCGAGTAACAGTGCGCCTTCGATCTCGTAGGTCCCGAAGTGGGCGCGCTCAGCGTCCATGCCGGGGAGGGACTGCGTCTGCACGTAGTTCTGTTCCAGTGCCAGGCAGATGGCGTGCTCGTATTTCGCCCAGTGCCTTTTGCTGGTGTACGTGTAGCGCCGGTCATATTTGGTGAAACCAACTTCGCCAAAACCCAGCTCGCGCGCCTTGCGGCGAATAGCCTCGGTCGCATCCTCGCCGGTCGGGGTGCCGGTGGGCTCGAGGTCCCCCGAGACCGCCGCGGCGTCGATGAGGGGCTCGCTGATGTCATTGTGAGCCTTGCGGTATTCGCTCATCTCCGGGCTGTAGACGGTCCAGACCCACTGCCGATCGGCGGCTTTCTCGATGTTCTGGGTCTCCTGGGGATACGTGCGGCTGTAGAAACTCAGGTCAGTCTCCCGGAGGGGAATACCCGGGACGGTGGTGAGATCCTCTGCCACCGGGATCTGCACGTCAGGGTCGCCGTCCCGTCTACCCGGCCGTGTGACTACGTGATCGACCCGTTTTTCCATGGCGATTCCTCCATAGCATCGTCCCGGGTGGGCCAACTTGCCCACTGATTAACAGAAGCGTGTACCGGGCGTCAAGGGCGCGATCATCCGAAGCTGATCCTCCGCGCGTGATGGGTTTAGGCCTCGGAGGCTGTGTCAGAATTGTGCCAGAACTATCGGGCACTATCGGTCACGAACGGGCATCGCTAAAGAGACGGGTGAGCAAGGACCTGAGATTGTAGCCTATAGTGCCCCGATAGTGCTCCACCTCCCCGAAGTCAGCCAACTTGAACAAACCGGTTCTGATGTTCCTGCCTTCAACCGATGGGATGTACGGGCGGACAGCCAGTCGCCCGGTGCGGATCGCTGTACCTCGACCTGTCCAAGATTGAAGCGGGACGGATGGAACTGGAGCTCGCGGACTTCGACCTTCCGACGGCGGTCGACAGCGCCCTGACCCTCGTGCGCGAGCGGGCCGAGCTCCACGGCGGACGGATCTGGGTCACGAGTCAGGTGGGCGTGGGCTCGACGTTCACGTTTACGATTCCGGTACACCGCAACGAATCACCGCAGCGCTCCGTCCGCCTCCTGTCCGCCAGGTCGGTTGACACCCTGCGAGTCGCCACCGTAGTCTCATGCGGTGTTCTCCTTGAACGCTGTCACAAGCGTCTTTCGATCGCGGTCGGCGGAGAACGATCCCCGGGTGATCGAAGCAGGGCAGGAGCCCAGCACTCGGGAGAAGCGAGCAATGCTCCACCTGAGCAACGTCTCGCATGCCGTCAATCACTTCCAGAACCAGATGATGACGATGCTGTATCCCTACATCATGGCCGACCTCGGGATGACCTACACGGCCGTGGGCGTCCTCTCGGCCATCTGTTCGGTGCTCAGCAGTATCTGCCAGGGAGGCTACGGATTCTTAACGCCATTCTTTTCCCGCTGTAAGCTCCTGGGGTTTGGCAATCTCGGCATCGCGCTCGGGACGTTGATGAGTGGCCTGGCCCCTTCTTACCCGGCGCTGATCCTGGCCCGCGGTGTCGCGTCGGTAGGATCCAGCGCCCAGCATCCGGTCGGCTACAGCATCCTCTCGAGCTACTTCCCGAAGAACCGCGGCGCCGTGATGGCGCTGAACACCAGCGTCTCCAACGTGGGGACACTGGTGGCGACGCCGCTCGCGACCGCGCTCCTGCTGGTCATGGGCTGGCGACAGATCTTTTTCGTCGTCACGATCGCTAGCGTCGTCATGGGCGTGGTCTATTTCTTCTTCCGCGATTACGGGGTGCCGAATCGATCGGGTTCTGGACGAGCTCGGCTCGTGCAGGGGCTTGGGAGCTACCGGCGGATGCTGAAGAACCGCAATATGATGCTCATCGCCTGCGTGTTCATGGTCGGCGGGGCCGGCCGTGACGGCGGGGTGAACCAGATCTATTTCGCGCCGCATCTCGCGAACGATTTCGGCTACTCGAAGCTGACCATCGGGATCCTCATTACCGCGATCAGTGCCGGGAGCATCCTGGGTCCTCTCGTCTTCGGCTGGCTCTCGGATAAGTTCAGCCGCGTTCGCATGCTGCAGGCTTCCCTGGCGCTCTCCTTCGCGGGAACCCTGTGGGTCGCCCATCTTGGACCTGGCGAAATCATGCTGTTCATCAGCCTGCTGCTCTACAGCGCGTTTACTTCCTCGCGCGGAACCCAGACGCAGGCCATCGTGGCCGATGCGGCCGCCAACGAAGACCGCGATGCCGCGTTCAGCCTCTACTTTCTGCTGGGCTTCCTCTCCCAGCCTTTCTGGGTGCTGGTCACGGGGTTCCTCATGGACAACGCCGGCTTCGCGACCGCGCTGACGCTACTGAGCGGGACGTACATTGTCGGGATCTTCGTGCTGTCCTTCATGAAGGATGAGCGACGCCCGAGGGTGGTGGAGGAAATCGTCGAGTGAGGTGCTGATGCGACAACGCCGTGCCGTTCTCGCGAATGGCAACGCTCTGCGGCTCGGGCTCTTCGGCGCCAATTGCTCGAGCGGCCGAACCTACGCCACGCTCCCGGAGCGCTGGCACGCGAGCTGGGAGAACAACCTCCGGCTGGCGCAGCTGGCGGACGAGATCGGGATCGAGTGTATGGTGCCCATCGCGCGATGGAAGGGCTACGGCGGCGAGTCCAATCCCAACGGGTCCAGCTTCGAGTCGATCGCCTGGGCCTGTGGCCTGCTCGCGGCGACTCGTCGCCTGCAGGTGTTCTGCACGGTCCACGTTCCCCTGCATCATCCCCTCGTGGCGGCCAAGCAGATGGCCACCGGCGACCACATCGGCCAGGGGCGACTCGGCGTGAACATCGTCTGTGGCTGGAACGAGGACGAGTTCCAGATGTTCGGAGTGAGCAAGAAGGAACACGACGCCCGCTATGCGCAGGGCGAAGAATGGTGGAGCATTGTCACGAAGATCTGGGCCGGCGAAGCGCGCTTCGACTACGACGGGACGTACTACCGGCTCCACGGCGTCGAAGGGGCGCCGCGGCCGTTTGGGGATGGAAACCCGTTGATGATGAATGCCGGCAGCTCCGACACGGGGCGCTGGTTCGCGATCCGTCACTCGGACATGCACTTCGATGCGGTGGAGACACCGGAGGCCAGCGCCGAGCGCATCGCCGAGACCAAACGCCTGGCGCGTGAGCGCGGCCGCGACATCCAGGTGTGGACGCCGGTGGGCATCATCTGCCGCCCCACCCCAAAGGAGGCCGACGACTACCTCGAGTACATCGTCGATCGCGCGGACTGGGGAGCGATCGGATATCTGGCCGACATGCATGCGAAGGAAGGTCGCCCGCGGACCGATCCCCAGCGCCTTGTGCACAGCGCGCACAATCCGCTGGCGCGCCGGGCACTCGCGCGTGGATCCTACTGTGTCATCGGTGATCCCGATGCGGTCGTGCGGGAGTTCTCGCGGCTCCGGTCGGCGGGTCTCGACGGCCTGGCCATCAACTTCGTGGACTATCTCGGGGAACTGCCGTATTTCTCCGCGGAGGTGCTGCCTCGGCTCGAGAAGGTTGGTCTGCGAACCAAGTCGTGAATCACGATCAACCGGCTCTCGACGGCACCCGCCCGCGGTATGATCCCCGATACGGGAGGAAGACCATGAGCACAGCGCTGAACGGCATCCGCATCCTGGACCTCACCCAGTTCGAGGCCGGCACCTCGTGCACCCAGATGCTGGCGTGGTTGGGCGCCGAGGTCATCAAAGTCGAGGAGCCCGGTAAGGGGGAGCCCGGGCGCTACGGTCGCGCCGAGAAGCCCGGGGTCGACTCGAGCTACTTCCTCCTGCTCAACTCCAACAAGAAGAGCGTCACACTGAATCTCAAGCACCCGCAGGGCAAGGCCATGTTCCTCGACATGGTCAAAAAGGCCGACGTGGTGGCCGAGAACCAGGCGCCCGGCGGGATGGAGAAGATGGGCCTCGGCTACGACACGCTCTCGGCCCTCAACCCGCGCCTGGTCTACCTCTCGGTGAAGGGCTTCGGCAACTACGGTCCCTACAGCGAGTACAAGAGCTTCGACATGATCGCGCAGGCCACGGGCGGCGCGATGGCGCTGACCGGCTTTCCGGGCTCGCCCCCGCTCAAGCCCGGGCCGACCATCGGCGACTCGGGCACGGGCATGCACGCCGCACTCGGCGTGATGGCCGCCCTGTGGCAGCGGCAAGCGACTGGTCAAGGCCAGAAAGTCGAATGCTCCATGCAGGACGCCGTCGTCAACCTCTCCCGCATCGCCATGCGGCTCGCGTACGCGGGCGGCGATTTCGAGCCGCGACGCGGCAACGAGATCGCGAACACATCGCCCTCTGGCATCTTTCGCTGCAAGCCCGGCGGCCGCGACGACTACGCCTACATCTACTGCCAGCCGGTGCGACCGCACATGTGGGAAGCCTTGCTCAAGACGATCGGGCGGACGGATCTGATCGGCCACGCGGAGTGGTCGGATCCTAAGTGGCGCGCCGCGCACAAGGACCAGGTCAACGCCCTCGTCGAGGCCTGGACGATGACTCGGACGAAGCACGAGGTCATGGCCGACCTCGGCAAGGCCGGAGTGCCCACGGGCGCCGTGCTGGTGCCGCAGGAGATCCTGAGCGACCCCCACCTGATCGCGCGCGGCATGGTCACCACC
Organism: Candidatus Rokuibacteriota bacterium; assembly: GCA_003220495.1. Lineage (GTDB taxonomy): Bacteria > Methylomirabilota > Methylomirabilia > Rokubacteriales > CSP1-6 > AR31. Next base: position 8,096 of record QHSP01000002.1, read on the forward strand.
ATCGATCATCCGGGCTGGGGCCCGTTCACCATGCCGGCGAACCCGGTGCAGCTTTCGAAGTCGCCCACTCAGGTGCGGCCGGCGCCGCTGCTGGGCCAGCACAACGCCGAAGTCTACAAAGAGTGGCTTTCGCTCGGGCCCGCGGAGCTGGAGCGTCTCAAGACCGACAAGGCGATCTGACGACCGGCCCTTTCGGGTTCCGCACGAGCGGCGGTGACCCCGGCGACATCCGGCTCACGCCCGCTGGCTTCGCCGGCCTCACCGCGCTCGCTCTGATGCTCGCAGCGCTGTCCTATGCCGTTCAGGGCGACGTCGGGCTCAACCTGACGGACGAAGGCTTGTTCTGGTACGTCACCGAGCGGACGGCCGCCGGCGACGTCCCCCTCCGCGATGTCCGCTCCTACGAGCCCGGCCGCTACTACTGGAGCGCGCCATGGCTCCGCGTTCTCGGCCCGGGAGTGAGGGCGCTCCGTATCTCGCTCGCCGTGCTTCAGGCTGTCGGTCTCGTCCTCGCATTTCTCCTGCTGCGCCGCATCGTCCCGGCCGTCGCGCCCCTCGCTGTCCTCGGGCTGGTCCTCGTCGTCTGGATGTGGCCGATGTACCGAAGCTTCGAGAACGTCGCCGTGCTCGCGTTGTTGCTCGCCGCCGCCCGGCTCGTCGAACGCCCGATCGCCTCGCGGTGGCGCTCAGCCGGCGTCGTCGTCGGCCTCGCCGCCTTCGTCAGGATCGATCACGGCGTCTACGGTGCGCTCGCCTGTCTTCTGCTGCTGGTCTTCGCCACCACCCGGCTCAACGGGGTACATCCGGGTGTGGCGCTCGGGAACTGGACGCTCGGCGTGATCGTGGGCTATTCGCCGATGTTCCTCCTCGCCGTGCTCGCGCCGGGCTTCGTACGCGGGTTCACGGCCAATCTCGGCTACATGGCTCGAACGACGCTGTGGGCAGGCACGGTCAGCCTGCCACTGCCGGTCCCCTGGCTCTGGGTGGAGCTTCCGAAGCTCGGCGGCAGCTCGTTGGCCGACGCGGCCGCGCTCGTGGCGCTGAGCACGCTCTTCACGCTGCTCCCGGCGGTTCTGGCGCTCGCGGGCTGCCTGGCGTTTCGTGCCCGCGGCGCGGCGACGCCCCAGCAGGCGCAGCTTGCGGCCGCCGCGGCCGTCGGCCTGCCCTACCTTTCACACACGTTCTCGCGCGCCGATCTCCAGCACCTCACGCCGACGGCCATGGCGCTCGTCGTGGCGCTCGTGGCGCTTGTTTCCTCGCTGCCCACCACGGCTCGGCGAATCGCAGGCATCGTGGCGGCCCCGCTCGCGCTCGCGGTCACCTATCTCGTCGTGGTGACCGAGACTCCGTACGGCATCCGCCTGCGGCGCCCGGAGCTCTACGTCCGCTCGGAGGTCGCCGGCGACCCCCTCTGGTTGAATCGCTCGACCGTCGAGATCATCGACAGTGTGAAGCGGGCGACGGCGGCCCACGTCGGCGCCCGGCCGATGCTCGTGATCCCGCTCTGGCCTGGCTTGTACCCCATCCTCGGCAAGCAGTCGCCCCTCTGGGAGGTCTACGCGCTGTTTCCGGAGCCGGAGGCGCAGCAGCGCGAGGCGATCGCGCGACTCCGTCGTCTGGGCGTCGACTGGGTGGTCCTGGCCGACATCGTGCCCGAACCACGAGAGGACCTGCGTTTCAAGAACACCCATCGACTCATGTGGGAACACTTCCAGCAGGACTTCGACTGGCTCGTCGTCGACTCTCGCCACCCGTTTATCCACCTGCTGCGACGCCGGGTCGCCGCGCAGCCCTGAGGGCCGCGCCTAGCGCCCGAACGCCGGCCCATCCCATCGCTCCCGCTTGCTGAATTCGGCGACGGGTTTGCGCTTGAGCCGGAAGAGCGTGCGCGCAGCCCGGCCGAGCGGCATGACCGCGCAGACGGCGATGTGCGCGGGGATGCCGAGCAACGCTTTGATCTCCGGCTCTCGCGCGGTGGCCAGGGTGGTGATGGTGCCGGCGAACCCCTCGTGCCGCGACGCGAGAAGAATGTTCCACGCGAAGGGGTAGATCGACGCTCCGCTGATGATCCCGACGCGGTCGAGGTCCTGGTCGATCGAGGCCACGACCTTCAAGTCCACGCACACGACTAGCACCACGGGCGCAGTCGCGATCGACTCGGTGAGGCGCGGTGGAACTGGCGTCCGTTCGATGGTGGCGGCGTCCACGCGAGGCGGGTCGATGGAATTCCAGGGGCTCTCCCCGTTCGCCGCCTGCGCGGCGTAGCGCCGGCCCGCGAACGCGCTCAGATCGGCCAGCGCGCGCTTCGTGGCAGCGTCGCGGACAACGATCACGCGCCAGCCCTGACGGTTGCCGCCGCTCGGTGCGAAACGCGCCTGATCCAGGATCTTCGCCAGCACCTCGTCGGGCAGGGGATCGGCGGTGAACTCCCGGGCCGCGAAGGTCGTGCGCATCACGTCGTACAGTTCCATCGACTCACCTCGTTCGCTTGCATGATGGAGCGTAGCCTCTTGACCCGGCCGTGGGTCCTCGCCTAGAACAGAGCACCGGCGAGGGCCGTCACGATGACGATGTGGCGCAGGCTTCCTCGAACGCGCGTAGACATTAGCGCTTCCAATGGCGTCCGACAATAACTCGGCGAAGATCCGCTGGCACATGAATCGAGAGACCCGCTATCCCTTCAGCGAGCGCCCGCCCGATCCCGAATGGTTCGAGCCGATCGGCTTCCCGCCTCCGTGGCCCGATCGCCCGTGGATCTACGGCGTCGTGGTCGCGTCCGCGAACGGCGTGCTGGCGTGGCGGCGCGCGGGCCCGGAGGACGATCCCGTCCTCACGGTGCTCGGCGACCCGACGCGGCCGGAGCGCATCGCGGACGGCCGGCACCTGCGCCATCTTCGCTGCTTTGGCGATGTCGGGCTCGGCGCGCAGACCTTGCGCGACCAACCGCGTCTCATCCCGACGCCCCAGGAGCTCGGCGACCCTCCCGTGCCCGCCCTCTATCGATTTCGCGAAGCCCATGGCCTCCCGTCCCATCCACGGGCGATCATCTATTCACTGCGCGGCGGTCTCGACCTGACCGGCCCGCTGTTCAATACGCCGGAGATGGACGTCATCGTCGTGGGGACGACCAGCGCGGCGGCGATGCTGTCGCATCGCGGCGCGCAGCCGGCGGTGGGTATCATCGCCGAAAGCGTGCAGGGGCCGGCGGGCCTTCGGCGTGCGCACGAGCGCCTCTTCGCCGAGCGCGGAGTCCGATATCTCGCGTGCGAGGGAGGCGAGAAGATCCTGCGCGCCCTCCGCGCCGCCGGGCTCCTCGACGAAGTCTTCGTGACGCTGACGGACCGGGTCATCGACGAGACCGCACACGAGGGAGTGCTGAAGATCTTCGACTTCGAGGCGGAGGGCGCGGACTTGATCGCAGAGGGCAAGATCTCTCCGTCGAGCAGCTGGACGTTTCGCCGCTGGCGGTTCAACGCCCGCTAACGATGAGGCGTTTCGTGTGGAGTCGCGCACCGCTGTTGATCTTGACCCTGATCGGACAGGCGTCGGCGCAATCTCCGGCCGTCGTTTCGTTTCCCCAGGACTACAAGACCAAGCTCGTGAAATACGCCGTGGTCGATCGCTCCGACGGGATGTCGCGGGATCTCTATGCCGCGCAAGGCGCGATCGAGGCGGTGAAGCGTGATCCACGCCTCAAGGAGTTTCCGGTCGGTGTGCTGTTCGCACTCGACGTGCATAGCGCGAGCGATGTGGGCCGAGACCCCACGACCCGCGCGCCCCGGTTCGACGTCACCCCACAGGGCCGGCTGCGACGCAGCAAGGACGAGCGCACGTTGCACCTCATGGAGAAAGTCCAACCAGGATTCGGCAGTCAGAACTGGGCGTTCGGAGGTTTCGATCCGGTCACCGCCGAGCCACTGAAGCTCCAGCTACCCGGCGATTGCCATCTGTGCCATCAGGCGGCGGTGATGAGCGACATGACGTTCTCGATGACATTGCTGAAGCGCTTTGTCACGAGCGGGACAGTGCAATACCGCCTCTGTCAGCAACCGGGACGACAACCGTGTCCATTTCAATGACCGCGGCGGTCAGGTTAGACGAACGCCCGGATCCTCGATGATCGACCGCCGCACGTTCGTGCTCGGCCTCGGTCTGACTGGGCTCGCCTTACCGTCGTCGGCGGGTGCGCAGCCGGCCGGAAAGCTGGCGCGGGTTGGGTACATCTCGAATATCCCGGGGAGCTCGCCGCTGGCGGACATGTGGCGGCAGGCGTTCGTCGAGGGCTTGCGCGAGCACGGATGGATGGAGAACCAGAATGTCGTCATCGAGCGGCGATACGCCGAGCTGCGCAAGGACGCATCGCAGGCGGCCGTCGAGGAGCTGATTCGCGCTGAATGAAGCCGTCCCCGGACTCCGCCGATTCGTGGTTCTCGCCAACCCCGGCAACGCGTCTCACGCACCACGAACGAAGGAAATCGCGGAGGTCGCGCGAACGCTCAAGCTGCAGAGCGACGTCGTGGAGGCGGGCTCGCCCATGAGATTCGCGCGGCATTCGGCGCCATGGCCAGGCGGCGGCCGGGCGCCGCCATCGTGCTGGCCGATCCGCTGTTCGTCCGCGAAGCGGCCAACCTCGTGCGGCTCGCCGCCGAGCATCGGCTGCCCGTCATGTACGCGCTCCGCGAAGTGGTCGTGGCCGGCGGCCTGATCTCCTATGGAGCCAGCTTCCGCGATCTGTTCCGCCGCGCGGCGACTATCCGCTGATCGGCCGGTGCTCGATCAGGCCGTAACGAACGCGGAGTAGTGGTCGCCTTTGGAGATCGGCGCCAGCCCAGTGACGATCTCCGTCCAGCGCTCGCCGCCGTCGTCGCTCGACCACACCTCACCCGTGGCCGTCGCGGCGAAGAGCGAGAACGACTCGCCCCAGTCCTCGAGGCACATCGCCTCGAACGCCGGTCGGAGCCGGTCGGGGAGTCCCGCGCGAAGGATCTGCCAGGACCTGCCGCCATCAGTGCTTTTGGAGACGCGCGAGCCGGCGAAGTGGCTCTTCCGCCAGGAGCCCGGCCCCTGTTCGGCCGACGCGATGAACATGAGCTCCGGCCGCCGCGGATGGAGCACCAGGAGATCGGGATAGCCGCCGATCTCGTGCTTGAGGTCGGTCCATTGCTCCCACGTGGCGCCGCCATCGCTGCTCACGTACATCCCGATGCCCGTCGTGATGTAGATCCGGTCGGGGTTCAGTGGATTGATCACCGTGCGGTGGACGTCATCGTCCATCCCGGGGATCACGCGAAACGTCTTGCCGGCGTCGGTGCTCTTCAGGAGCCCACCTTGCTCGATACCGATGAACAACGTCGCGGCGTCGAGAGGATGGAAGTTGATGTGCTTGGTGTGCGCGACATTCGGCGGGGCCGGAAAGCTCCAACGCGACGTGTCAACCGAGCGAAGCGCCGAGAGCTCGGTCCAGCCGCGCCCGAGGTCGTCGCTGCAGAACAGATGCGCGGGCTCCGTGCCGGCGAAGACGCGGGCTGAGCCGCCCAGGCGAGCACAGGCGAGGCTGTACACGTTGTGCTCGGTCAAGCCTTTGTCCCGGCGCTCCCAGGTGTGGCCCCCGTCGTCGCTGGCGAACAGCGAGCCGTGCTTCATGCCCGCGAAGACCGTGCCGCTTTCCGGCTCGATCAGGATGGCGTGCACGTGCTTGTCGGTCAGGGCCCGATCGGCGACATGCCATCCCGAGCCAGAGCGATCGCGCTCGATGCGCACTACGCCCTCGATCGTCCCGACCAGAACCTGTCGCGAGGGCGTGTCAGAACGATAGATCGTCGGTCCGCCGTGCGAGAGCGTGATCGTCATGGGCGACTCCTTCCGTTCGAGACATTGGAGGATCCGGACGGTGACGACAGTGCGCCGACGCGCCCCGCGTGTCAAGGCGGAGCCGAAGAGCCCCAGACCGCGGTCGTCTAGCACGCGCCCCGCTCGGAGTATAGAATCCGCAGCCAGGCGAACGGAAGAGCTCATGAGCCATAGGTTCCGGAGCGTGGTTCCAGCGGTCCTGCTCGTGCTGCTCTCGAGCGGCGCGGTGGCCATGGCCGCCGAGCCTAGTGGGACCATCACGTGGGGTGTGCACGTCACGTTGGCCACCCGCTGGCTCGACACCGCGGAGACCGACGCCGAAATCACGCCGTTCATGGTCATGTACGCGCTCCACGACGCGCTCGTGAAGCCGATGCCGGGCGGGCTCGTCGGCGCCACCGGCGCGGCCGGCAACGCCTCCACGCGCATCGAGCCGTACGCCACCGGCCGGGGCGTCAATTCCTATGGGACCCCTCCCGGAGATCGAGAGCCTCTTCCAGCGTCAGCTCGTCGAGATGGACCGGAAGAAGCGGGAAGACATGCTGTTTCAGATCAGCGCCTCATCGCCGAGCGCGTGATGTTCGTCCCGATCTGGGAAAACGGCTTCATCCGGGCGTACGGATCGCGAGTGGAGGAGCCGGGACGGACCCTGATCCCGGCGTTCCCCGATTCGGGACCGCTCGAAGACGTTCGCTTGAAGAAATAGTTCGCGGGTCGGTCTTGACTAACGCCGCATCGGCGCTATAAGGGGTGCCATGAAGCCGTCCACACCGCGGCGCACACTCTTCCAGAAATCACTCCCGTTCCCGCTCGGACTGACGGTTGGTATCGGCCTGCTATTGGTGGGCTGCGGCAAACACTACTGGAACAAGGCCGGCGCCGGTCCCAGCGACTTCAACAAAGAGAGCGCCGAGTGCGCTCGCGAAAACTCGGTGCAGATGACCGCGAACAAGGACTACGGCATCGTCATCGCCGATCTCTACAAGATGTGCCTGAAATCCCGAGGCTGGAACCGGGCGCAGCAGTTCGAGCCCCCTCCAGCCGGCTGGTTCCGCGGAATCGAGGAGGACGGGCCGATGCGGCTCGAGGCGGCGCCGCCGACCCCGCAACCGGCACCCCAGCCCCCGGCGCCCCGATCGGATCTAACTCCATCACCCCGCCGGCCGGGCGCGGTCGTGCACGATGCGCCCGCCGACGATCGTCATGTCCGCGGTGATCTCGCGGATCCGCACCTCGGCGCACGTCATCGGATCGTCCGAGAGCACCGCCAGATCGGCGAGCTTGCCGGGCACGATCGAGCCCTTCTGATCTTCTTCGAACGTGAGGTAGGCGCCCTCCAGGGTCGCGGCCCTGAGCGCGTCGGCGCGCGACAAGCGCTGCGCGGGCGCGATGACGCGGTTCGTGATGCGGCCGACGCGGGCGACGGCCTGCCACACGGGCAGGAACAGCGACGGCGGCACGTTGTCGGTGGCGAGCGCCACGTGCACGCCGGCGGCTTTGAGGCGGCGTAGCGGGACGATCGTGTCCTCGGCGGCGGGCCCCACCTGCATGCGAAAGAGGTCGCCCTCTTTGTAGAGGTATCGATTGGTGTGGGTCGTCAGGACGATGCCGAGGTCGCGGATCCGCCCGATCTCGTCCGCGGTCAGGATGCCGATGTGCTCGATCACCCAGCGCCGGTCGCGAATGGGCACCAGACGGTTCACGTCCTCGTAGAGGCCGAGCAAGCCGGGCCCCATGCTGAGGACGCGAATGTCTTCGCGAGCCGCCGCCAGCAGCACCGCGCGGAGCTGCTCGCGCGGCAGCGCCGCGTCATAGGAGAAGCCGGCCCAGCCCGTGTAGGGCATCGAGCGCGCGCGAACCGCGCCGTCAGCGGTGGGGTTGGTCTCGGCGACGAGCCCCGCGACTCGAAGGAACGCGTCGCCGCTGCCACGACCGGCGATTCGGGGCTTCCACGCCGCGAGCCGTGCCTCGATCGTCGCTGGGTCGGCGGCGCCCCACGATGGGCTCACGGTCAAATAGGCCCGAACCGTGAGCTCGCCGCGTCCGGCCGCCTCGTCATAGACCCGCATCACCTCGTCCGCGACGCCGTGACCTTCGACGATGCTGGTCGTGCCGACGGCGTTGTAGATCTTCATCGACTCACGCAGGCCCTGCGCGCGGTCCTGGTGGGTGAAGCGGGGCGCCACGGCCATGAGGGAAAGCTCGACGACCGGAATGTAGGTTTGCTCGACGAAGATCCCGCTGGGCTCGCCGCTCGAATCTCGCTCGATCTGTATGCCGTCCCACGGCGGCACGGTCTGACGCGTGACCCCTGCGATCCGAAGCGCTTCGCCGTTGGCGATCGAGACGAGCGGCAAGGTGTGACGCCAGTATCCCCAGATCGAGCGGATGTAGACAGGATTTCGCGGCGACACGCGGTCGAGATCCCGACGCGTCGGGAACCGCTTCTCGCGAAGATTCGCGGGCACGTCGAGGTAGTAGGGCGGGTCGCCAAGCGGCATCGTGACGATCCAGTCGCCGGGCGCGGCCGCCTTCACGAGCGGCTCGATGCGCTGGAGGACGTCGTCGATCGAGCGCGCGCCGGCCAGCGATGGGTACCGCCGCTTGAGCCCCTCGCGGTCCATGTGCGCATGCGCGTCGACGAGCCCGGGGACGACGGTGCGCCCGGCGAGGTCGACGAGGCGCGTGTCGGCGCCGGCGAGGCGGCGAATGTCCCTGCTGGCGCCGACTTCCGCGATGCGGTCCCCCGTGATTGCCACCGCCTCGGCGGTGTGGAGGGCAGGATCGAGCGTGACCACGTTGCCGCCATAGAGGACCAGGTCGGGCCGGATCATGAGTAATCGCGCGGGTTCACGGGCACCCCCATGGTAGAACTTGAAAAGGTGATCGATTTTCACACCTTTTCCATCACTGCGCGCGATCGCGGGACCGGCGCGTTCGGTGTTGCCGTCGCCACCGCGCGCCCCAACGTCGGCAGCCTCGTGCCATGGGTCTCGCCGCGCGGGGCCATCGCCACCCAGGCACGCGTCAACACCGATCTCGGGCGCCAGGGGCTGGCGCTCGTCGCCCAGGGCGTGCCCGTCGACGTCGCCCTGAGCGCGCTCCTCCGGAAGGACAGCGAGCGCGAGATCCGTCAGGTGCACGGGCTGGACGGCGAGCGCGCGTTCTGCCACACCGGGGCGACCTGCGTCCCGTGGTGTGGTCACGAGCAAGCCGACGAGTTCACGATCGCCGGCAACATGCTCGCCGGCCCCAACGTGGTCGCGGCGATGGCGCGCGCATTTCGCGCGAGCGACGGCGAACGCCAAGATCTGTCCGAGCGCTTGCTCCTGGCGCTCGAGGCGGGACAGGCGGCCGGCGGCGACAAGCGCGGCAAGCAATCGGCGGCGCTCCTCGTGGCCGCCATCCGCGAGCCGCGCATGTATCACAACCTTCGCGTCGACGATCACGCCGATCCGGTCGCCGAGCTCAGGCGCGTCTGGGCAGTCGTCGTCGCGCACACCAAGCAGATCGAGACCGAATACGGCCCCGCGGCCCTCCGGCTCTTCGGCCGGGTGAAGTGGTGAAGTATTGACACCGCGAAGTGGTGAACCGAGGAGAATCGCCATGAGGCTCCGCGCGATTCCGTGTCTCGTCGGGCTGGTCGCGCTGGCGATGGGCCCTCTCGCCGAGGCGAAGACATTCCGCTGGGTGAACGATCAGGGCATCGTCACCTACTCGGACCAGCCCCCTCAAGTTAGGCCGGTCGAGGGCGAGCGCGAAGCGCTGATCAACGAGGCGCTCGACATCTCGGGGACCAAGAAGGCGCTCGAAACGATCCCGGCCCATATCCGCGCGCAGTTCGAGGCGCGCCAGACGCCGCTCAAGCCCGAGGAAAAGGCTCGCGTGGTCAAGATTCTCGGCGACGCGTTTCGGACCGAGGTTCTCTATGGCGCCGTCCGCGGCGCATTCAGAACGAACTACGATCCATCGCGCATGAGCTTCGTGATCGGGCAGCTCCGGGCGCCGCTCTTCCGAAAGGTCGCGGCGCTGGAGGTCGAGGCCAGCGAGCCTGGCGCAAAGCAGGATCTCGAGCGCTTCGCCCTCGGGCTTCAAGGCGACATCCCGAAGCCGGCGCGCGTCGCCCTCGTCCAGCGGTACGAGGCAGCCATGCGCAGTGCGGAGCTCCAGATCGAGATGGGAGTCGTCGCCTACAGAGCCGTCACGCGCTCGCTGGAGCCGGTGTTGCCGTCCGAGAAGCGGCCCACGGCGCGCGAGACGGATTTCGCGGAGCGCACACTGCGGGCGCAGCAGGACCGGCTGGTCCGCGAGGCCCTCGTTCGGTGGCTCTACACGTTTCGTTCCCTGACCGACGAGGAGCTGGCGGAGTACGTCGCGTTCGGCGAAACGGACGCCGGGCGCTGGTTCGTGGGCACTCAGCGCAAAGGCTTGCTCGACGCGATGCGAACCGCGATGGACGCGGCGGCCCGCCAGATGGCGGCCGCCTTTCCCGCGAAGCGCTAGCGAGCCGGCCGGCGCTCCTCGAGGAGCTTCAGGAACCGCGGATCCTTCTTCAGGCTCACCAGCGAGGGATCGAGGCTCAAGTAGTCGAACTGGTCGTAGCCGAGGTCGAGGGCCTTGTTGAGCCACGTGAGGGCCTGGTCGGCGTCGCCGAGCCGCGCGTAGACGCGTGCGGCGTTATACGCGGCCTGCGGATCGTTGGGCTTGGCGTCGGCCCCCTGGACCGCCGACGCGGCCTGATCGTTACGCTGCTGCGTGACCGCCTTACTCTTCAGCGCGTTCTCGAGATTGGCCTTCGCCGTGGCGTTGGCGGGATCGCGCTGGACGAGGTCCTCGAGCTCCCGGGTGGCGTCGTCGTAGAGCCCCTGCTTGCTGTAGAGGTTCGCGAGGTTATTCCGCACGGTCGCGTTCTTCGGGTCGAGCTCGAGGGCCTTGCGATAGGCGGCGACCGCCTCTTCGATCCGGCCCTGCCGGTCGTACACATACGCGAGGTTCGACTGGATCACCGCCGATTTCGGCGCCGCCTCAGCCGCCTTCCGCAGCTCGGCGGCGGCCTCCTCGAACTTGCCTTCCTTGATGAGCGCCGCGCCGCGCGCGTTCTGCTGGGCGGCCGCGTCGGCGGCCTTGTCCTGGCCGCGAGCGGCGCCCGGCAGGAGCGCGCAGAGCGTCAGCGCGATGAGCGCGAGTTTCTTCACTGGATCCGCTCACGCCAGGAGCGGATCTGCTTCAGGAACGCTGGCGCCGGGATCGGGTTGTTCGGCAGCTGCTGATTCGTGGTGGCGGTGATCGCGGACGCGGTCGCCGAGCCCGAGCCCGCGGGCGGCGTCACGATGACGACCGGCATCGAGGCAATTCCCTGGCCGATGTCTATGGAGCGGGTGGCCGATGCGCCGGTCGAGCTGAGCGCGGCGCCCGTGCCGAAGTCGATGGCGGCATAACCAGTCGTCATCTGCACTGAGTAGAGCCTGGCCGACCCGCCACCGCTCGTGCACGTCACGACGCTGGTCGGTGTGAACCCGGAGAAGAGGACGTCCATATTGAAGACGTTGGCCGGATCGAGCACCTTCTCGTTGGTGCCGAGTGTGAAGAACCATCCACCGGTCGGCGTCCCGTTGGTCGACGTCACGTCCACGAGGTTGCTCTCCGAGAGCGCCGCCCCGTTCGACATGTCGGTGTTTTCCTTGATTCCGTAGAAGCGATTCGACGCGGTGCTGTTGGGATGATTCCGGTCGCCGGTGCCGAGGAAGACCCAGAGGTTCATGGAGCTGTCGTAGGCGAGCGCCGGGGCGCCGTAGAACGCCTGCGCGGGATAGAATTCGCCGGCCGCCGGCGGGTTCGTCTGGCTCGAGTTCGCGGTGAAGAGGCGCTTGCCGGCCCAGCTTGAAGTCGCGCTGGCCGAGACGTCGAACTTCCAGAGCTGGCCGCCAACGTCCCCGATGTACACCCGATCGACGTAGCCGTCGTTGTTCAGGTCGACCGCGGTCGAGTTCTCCGTGAGACTGAAGTTCATGTACTGGCGGTCCCCGCCACTGCCGTTGTTGTAGTACTCCCAGAGCTTCGTGCCGTTTGAGAGGTCGACGGCGAAGAACGCCTTGCCGTGAGCGTTGTTGATCGCCGAGTCGTACCCGCCGCCGAAGAACGCGACGAATGTGTCGTTGCCGCCGATCTTCACCTTACCGATCGAGGGCTCGGACCACGTCTCCGCGATCTTCGAGTCGGTGAAGCTCCACATCCACTGAGGGTTGGTGGTGTCCGTGATGTCCAGGGCGTAGTAGAAGGGCCCGCCCCGTCTCAGACCGAAGACGACGATCGTCTTCCACGTCCCTCCAACTTTGATGTCGGTGGCGATCGGGCTCGAGTCCACGTAGAACTGGTGGTCTCCGCTGGTATCGGTCAGGGTCTTTAAATTGTCGAGGAGGTCCGGCGGGATGAAGGCCCAGAGCTCGACGCCATCGCTCTCACGGAACCCGTGGACCATCCCGTCGTTGGCGCCGGCGATCAGCACCTTCGTCCGGCTGGCCTGGGACGTCTTGAACGCCCGGTAGCTCGAGTCGTTCAGCGCCATGACGGGAGGCGTAACCAGAACCGGAGTCGAATGGAAGATGTCGCCGAGCTTCCACGCGCGCTCTTCCGTGTTATTGCCGTTCCCGTTCGCGTCGTAAGCGTCGATGCCTCGGGTGAAGTCGATGATCTTGTCACGTTCGGTGCTGCTCGAGGCGCCGAGGAGCGCCTGGGTGATGTTGGAGTTGCTCTTCGTGAACGCCTGCCTGGTTCCGCTGACCGCGGTGTAGATCGTCCGGTTCGCGGCCGGCGTCGTGCTCAAGACCTGGCCGGCTTCCCAGACCAGGGCGGAGTCCAGGGGTTGTCCCTGTCGCAGCCCGGAGGTGTACACCGGCACCAGCCCGGTGGAGTCCCGCTGGTAGGCCTTCAGGAAACCCTGCCAGAACGGGTTGGATGGATCGGACGCGAAGGCAGCGAGATATGCCTTGGTGCTCCCGGTGGTACTGGTCGTCGGCACGACCGGCGTGGCAAAGGTGAAGGTGGCCTGGATGATACGCCGGATCGCGTCGTGGAGCGCTTCCTCCAACTGCGCGGCGTTGTCCGCGTTGTAATACTGTCCGCCGCCGTTCTTCGCCGCGTTCTGCAGATCGGTGTGGGCCTGGACTGGATCTTCGGCGGGATTTCCGGGGAGGATGCCGAAGGCGACCGTGTGGACGATGACTTTCTGCGTTCCCGTGAGGGAGGTCGCGTGGTCCTGGGTGTAACGGTTCGTCGCCTCGGCCGGCATCGCCCGGGTCCCTGAGGTCTGCATCCCGTCCGTCACCAGGATGATGAAGTTGGGCTGGCACTCCAGCTGGATCGGGCTCGTATACGTGATTCCGTTGGTGAGACCCGCCCCCTTGTAATACTGGCCCGCGTCGTAGAGCGCATCGCCCAAGGGGGTGTCCCAGTCTGCGGCGACGTTGTTGACCGCGGCTTTCATCGCCCCAAGGGGGGTCCCGATTGGCGCGACCATGGCCGCTCCGCGCTTGTTCGCCGTCGTGTCGTAGGGGTTGTGGTTGCCGTACCAGAACGTCATGACGCCAAACCGGACACCGGTCACGTTGGTGAGAAAATCGTTGACGACACGGTGAGCGATGTTGATCTTCTGGTCGGCGCCGGAGGTGGGCCCATACAGGAAGTTGAGGTAGTTGCCCAGGTACAGTCCCACTTTAGAGCCGCTGATCGTTCCGCCCCAGTACCCGGTCGAGTTCAGGGCGGCCCGTGCGCTCGCGTTGGGCACGCTGGCGACGTTGTTGGAGTACGTCGAGTAGGTCGCGGAGCCGAAGGAGCCGCCCCTCTTATACACCTTCCCGGTCGTGCAGGAGACCAACGGGGATGGATCACATTTTTGGACGGTCGCGTAGGTCGTCGCCGAGAGATAAGGCTCCGACGGGACAGTGTCGGTCATGCTGAGCGAGTTGTCGAGGAGGATCACCACGTTGGGCTGGATGTTGGCGCCGAAGATGTCGCTGTCGTCGGCGAATGTCGCCGGGTGCACCTGCAGCGACAGGAACGTGGCGATGAGGACGAGAGCAGCCAGTCGCTTCATAGCGTTCATGGTCATGACCTCACTGGGCAACGGGCCCGTAGGTTACTTGGGCGTCGATCGTGCGCTGGGCGCTCCGGGGACCAGTTCCTGCGCCGGTGACCGCGTAGTTGTAGAAGACGAAGCCACCCGGGTTGTACCCGGTGCCGGAGCCGATCGAGTACCCGGCCCGCTGCGTGGTATTCAGGAAGCAATTCGCGTCGGCTCCAGCCCCGGCGGCGACCGTGTACGAGAAGGCGCCGATCGATGTCGCAGCCTGCGCGCATGTGGGACCACCGGGCACGATCGTGTCGAGGCCGACGTTGATTCCGGCGTCGGCGGCGAAGAAGCTACCCTCGGCCCACATCGTCCCGTACGCGATGTCGCCTTCCGTGCTCGACATGCGAACCAGGAAGATGCCGGACACGAGCAGGAGCACCATGATGAAAATCGCCATCACCGAGGCGATGCCGCGCTCGTCGGTGCAGTGACGCCACAGTCCACGCATTTCACGGGCCTCCATCAGGGATTCCGCAGCCTCACGTCCGAGGTGAGCGTGTACGTCTGGGCGGGCTGATTGGGTACGCTTTCCCGGGCCGTCACCATGATGACGATGCGTCGCACGGCGGACCGTTGCACCACGCTGACGAAGCTCGGCGCGCCGCCGAGCCCCTGGGCATCGAGGCTGAACGTGGCCCCCGGCGGATTCGGGACCGGATTATTGGCCGAATCGAAATAAGCGAAGCGCAGCGCGGTGACGCTTTCCGCCATCAGAACGCCGTTGGCGCACAGGTAGGACGCTCCGTTGCCGATCGCGCCCTGGACTCGTCGCAACCCCGTGTTGTCGAGGCAAAAGGTGTAGACGCTGCTCGCGCCGAGCATATCGAGGTCGCCAGAGATGGCGAGGGCGGACTCGGTTGCCACCTGGATCGAGTTCGAGAGGTCGTTGGCAGTGTCCCCGTCGATGTTCTCGGGGAAGTAGCCGGCCATGCGGATCTGCCTGGCCATCCGGTCCATCGCGACCCGGGCATTCTGCTGAACGTCCAGCTTCCGCGCACTCACCTGATACGCGTTACGGCTCGGATCGAAAACCTGGAAGATCCCGACGAGAATGAGCATGAAGATGCTCATGGCGACCATGAGCTCGACCAGGGTGAAGCCGTCCTGTCCGCGGAGCGAGACGGGGCGCATTAGAACACCCTCACGATGACGGTGCCCATGGTGACGTTCCCGGGAAGGCCAGGTACCGTAACTGTGACCGTGACCGTGCGCAACGTCGCGCTGGTGTTCGCGACCGTCACGACGGCCCGGCCCGCGAAGGGCTGTGGGGTTCCCCAGGCGGTGGTCTCTGCGCCCGTGAAGGTGAAACCGTTGCCGGAGCCCGCCATCATGTAACGCCACCGCCGGGCGATGGCGGCTTCCGTGCCTGTCAAGCCCGCGATGACTCCCGTGTTGCTCGCCGTATCGACGCCGTTCAGGTTGCTGATGTTGGCGAACGGAACGTCGCCGACGTCCTCCAGGATGTGGCGCGCGCCGGACACGGCCATTGTCATCCGTCCGGCGTCGGCGATCTGCCGATACCCGACGGGAAACATACTGGCCAGGCTCAGCAGCGCGACGACCAGGATCATCGCGGCGACCAGGACCTCGACAAGCGTGAACCCGCGGCAGTCGCCGAGCGTTCGCGCAATCGTGCGATTGGTGTGCATGACGCTCCTCATGGACAAGCCGTTCCCACAGCCTGGACCTTGATGCGGCCCGACGGGCTCACGCACACGTCGAGCGAGCCGGTGGCCGACGAATTCTGAACGCGGAGGACGCCCGCGGCGGTCGCCGCTCCGAGCGAGTTGAACGTGATCGTCGGCCCGGCGGTGATGCGGGAACCGTTCTCGAGCGTTCTCCACCCGTTCGCGTCGGTTTCGGCGCCCGTGTAGACTTGCCCGCCGGGGCACGGCACGACGGTGCCTGAGCAGAACCGCATCCGGTTGTTCGGGCTCGTCTGCGTCTCAGCACTGAAGGAGACGCTGCGCGTGACGGCGAGCTGGCGCGCCTGGTTCAGCGCCACGACGATGACCCGTGCGGCGCTGTCGGTCTCTTGAGCTCTCGAGTAGCTGAGGTAAAGCGGAAAGCCGATCGCGCTGAGAACGCCGATCACGGCGACCAGCACGACCAGCTCGACGACAGTGAACCCGGCCGATCCTGGCCGGAAACTACGCCCGAGGAGCTCAGTGTGCTTGGTCATATTCGACTCGCGTTGGAACGCATAGGGCATCACAGCAATGTCCATCCGAGGACGGTTGGGAGCAATGGGTGTGCCACGGCCTGCTCGCCGTGGAAACGCGGACTTAGCGGAACGGGTGGAGGGTCAGTGACAAATTGCTAAACGCGACGTGACAAAGATCGGCCATTCCCAAGAATTTGCCAACGATTCCGGAAAGGTACGGAGCGCGACCGCTCCGCGAAAACGCGCCTCAGGCCTCGACGTAGACCGGGCTCGTCAAGGTCTGCGCGCATCTTCAGAGTCACGCGGATCCAGCACGGATGGCAAAGGCCACGCGTGGGTGATGGACCCGGGAGACGCGATGAGCAGGCCGCTCCCGAATGCCGTTGTCTGGGGCCTCCATCGCGAGCGGCACGGCGTCGCATCCTTAATAAGGTCGAGTCCGCGGAAGATATCGACCCGTTCGACGGCCCGGTCCCGACGCCGCGGCCGCTCACTTTACCGGCCTTTTGTTCGACCGGCGCCCATCGGCAACCCGTTCACGGCGAGCTCGACGTGGGTCCGCAGGCCACCGTCCGCGCCGAACGTCGAGGTCCCAGGGGGAGCCACTCGAAGCGACACCAGTCCGAATAGATCTTGCCGACCGGCTCGAGCGCCGCCCGCCCGATGTACCGTGGATCGGTTTGATCGGGATCCGAGTCGCTCGCGTTGGGAGGTATACTGAGCGCGCTTGGACCCTTGGAGAGGTGGCCGAGTCGGCCGAAGGCAGCCGCCTGCTAAGCGGTTACAGGGTTAAAAGCTCTGTCCCGGGTTCGAATCCCGGCCTCTCCGCCAAATTCCACCGCGGGCCGGAAATAGCACGAGCGCCGAGTCACCTCGGCGCCCGTGTCCGCGTCAACCACGCGCGCGGCCGCTACTACTTCTTCTCGAGCGTGATCCCGGCGGCCTTCGCGGCCTCGTCGTACTTCGCTTCGGACTCGTCGTGCTTGCCCGAAAGGTGCAGAGAATTGGCCTGCGACGCGAGCGACCGGGCGTTGGCCGCGCCTGGATCGAAGCGG
>QHSP01000003.1 GCA_003220495.1 Candidatus Rokuibacteriota bacterium
CCTGGATGTATTCCTCGTCGCCATGGAGCGATCGGCCGGGCAGGTGATAGGCGATGCTCGACTTGCCATCCAGCTTCTTGTGGCCGGAGTCGGAGTCGACCAGCTTGAGCGTGTGCTTGCCGTCGCCGTGCTCGAAGTAGTAGTAGATACCTTCCTCTTCCATGAGGCGGCTCACGAAGGCGAAGTCGGTCTCTCGATATTGCACGCAGTATTCGCGCTTGGCGTACGTGCCGGTGAGGCCGTCGTCGAAGACCGCCATCGAATGGTCGCCGAAGACCTCCTTGATGATGTCGGGGACCGTCTTCTCCTGGAAGATTCGGCAGTCGGCGGTGCGGGTGAGAAACCACAGCCAGGAGCGAACGGTCATTCGGTATTCGTAGTAGCGCCCGAGCGTCTCCCCCTGGGCGAAGCGCGTGACGTGGCCGTTGAAGTAGCGGAAGCCGCCCTTCACGCGCTCCAGCTTCACGGTGATCTTCTTGCCGAGAAGATCGCTCGGCTTGATGTCGTTGCGGGTCGACAGCGCCGACAGCTCGAACTCCGAGGGTCGGCCCAGCTCCTCGCGCCCGCGCAGTGAGCGGAAGAGGAGATCCTTCCCCACCGGACTCGTCAGCTCCATCATCCGCGCCATCACGGTACTCATGCCAGTTCGAACGAAAAGTCGCCGTTGCGGACCCCGAGCGTGATGGCACCCAGCGGGCGACCGGCCACCATTCGGTTGAGATACTCCTCGCTGATCCGCGGCAAGATCGTGTTGGTGAGGATCGCGTCGATCATGCGGCCTCCGCTCTCCACTTCCGTGCACCGGGAGACGACCAGCTTCACGACCGCGTCGTCGTACGTGAACGGCACCTTGTGCTGCTCGCCGATGCGTCGCGCGATGCGGTCGAGCTGCAGGCGGACGATGTCGCCCAGGATCGTGTCGGGCAGCGGGTAGTACGGAATCACGACGAGGCGTCCCAGCAGCGCGGGCGGAAAGACCTTCAGCAACGGCTCGCGCACCGCGCGGGCCAGCGCCTCGGGGTCGGGGCGCAGGTCTGGATCCTTGCAGAGCGCCATCATCCGATCGGTCCCGGTGTTGGAAGTCAGCAAGATCACGGTGTTCTTGAAATCGATGTAGCGGCCGTCGCTGTCCTCCATGAACCCCTTG
This sequence comes from Candidatus Rokuibacteriota bacterium, assembly GCA_003220495.1. Lineage (GTDB taxonomy): Bacteria > Methylomirabilota > Methylomirabilia > Rokubacteriales > CSP1-6 > AR31. The sequence continues at coordinate 1,148 of QHSP01000003.1, forward strand.
TCGAAGACCTGGAAGAAGATCTCGTGGACGTCGGGGTGAGCTTTCTCGACCTCGTCGAGCAGGACGACGCTGTAGGGCCGCCGGCGCACGGCCTCGGTCAGCACGCCGCCCCGCTCGTAGCCGACGTAGCCGGGTGGCGCCCCCTTGAGCGTGGAGACGGTGTGCGCCTCCTGGAACTCACTCATGTTGATGGTGATGACGTTCTCCTGGCCGCCGTAGAGCGACTCGGCCAGCGCCAGCGCGGTCTCCGTCTTGCCCACACCCGACGGCCCCACCAGGAGGAACACGCCGATGGGCTTCTCGGGATTGTCCAGGCGCGCCCGCGAGGTCTGGATGCGCCGGGCGATCATCTCGAGACCGTGGCGCTGGCCCACGACGCGCGTAGCGAGCGTGTCGGTGAGCTTCAGGACCGCCTCGATCTCGTTCTTCACCATCCGGCCCACGGGAATACCGGTCCAGTCGGAGACCACGGCGGCCACCGCCTGGCCGTCGACGCTCGGCAGGATCAGCGGGGCGTCGCCCTGCGCCTTGGCAAGGGTCGACTGCAGCTCGCGCAGCTCGGTCAGCCTCGCCTCGCGCACCGCGGGCTCCTTGGCCTCGGTCTCGTCGCGAAGCTGGCGGCGCAGCTCGAGGATCCGGTCGACCAGGCTCCGCTCCTCCGTCCAGCGCTGCTCGAGACCGCCCAACCGCTCCTTCTCGGCCGCGAGCAGCCCTTCGGCGTCGACGCGGCGCGAGCCGACCGCGAACCCCGTCGCCTCCTCACGCCCGATGATGTCGAGCTCGGTCTGCAGCGCCTCGATCCGCCGGCGCGAGTCTTCGACCTCGGGCGGCGTGGCGTGCTGGCTCACCGCCACGCGCGCGCACGTCGTGTCGAGCAGGCTCACCGCCTTGTCGGGAAGCTGACGGGCCGGGATGTAGCGGTGCGAGAGCTTGACCGCCGCGTCAAGCGCTTCGTCCAGGAGCTGGACGCGATGGTGCTTCTCGAGCGTGGAGGCGACCCCGCGCAGCATCAGCAGCGCCTTCGACTCGGTCGGCTCGAGCACCTGCACGACCTGGAACCGGCGCGTGAGGGCCGGATCCTTCTCGATGTATTTCTTGTATTCGGACCACGTCGTGGCCGCGATCGTCCTGAGCGTGCCGCGCGCCAGCGCCGGCTTCAAGAGATTGGCCGCATCGCCGGTGCCGGCGGCGCCGCCGGCGCCGATCAAGGTGTGGGCCTCGTCGATGAAGAGGATGATCGGCTTCGCCGAGGCCTGCACCTCGTCGATGACCGAGCGCAGCCGGTTCTCGAACTCCCCTTTCATGCTGGCGCCGGCCTGGAGCAGTCCGATGTCGAGGACCCAGAGCTGCACGTCCTTGAGCGACGGCGGCACCTCACCGTTCGCGATCCGTAGCGCGAAGCCTTCGGCGACGGCGGTCTTCCCCACTCCGGCCTCGCCGGTGAGAATCGGGTTGTTCTGGCGCCGGCGCATGAGGATGTCGACGACTTGCCGGATCTCCTCATCGCGCCCCGTGACGGGATCGATCCCGCCGGCGCGCGCGCGCGCCGTCAGATCCGACGCGTAGCGGCGCAGCGCTTCCTGTTTGCCCATGGCCGCGGGCGGGATAGCCTGGCTCGCCTCGCCGGGCGTCCCGGCCGCGAATCCGTCGCTCGCCGTCTGGGCGTCTTCCGGCGAGCCCTTGACGATGCGCGCGAAGTCCTCGGTCAAGGTCTCCACCTTGACCTTCTCGAACTCGCGGGAGATCCGCAGCAACCCCTCGCGCAAGCGGTCGGTTTTCAAGAGCCCGACCAGGAGGTAGCCGCTGCGCACCTGCGACTCGCCGAACAGGAGGGTGGCGTACATCCAGCCCTCCTTGACCGCGAACGGAAGATTCTCGGCGAAATCCTCGATGACCGAGGCTCCGCGCGGGAGCCGCTCGAGCATGGTCTGCAGATCGCGCACGAGCCGGGCGCTGTCGACTTCGAAGTGACGCAGGATGCGGTGCAGATCGGAGTCCGGAAGATTGACGATCTGAAACAGCCAGTGCGTCAGGTCGACGTGCGGATTTCCCCGCAGCTTGCAAAACGTCACGGCTCCCTCGGCAGCCTTGAACATGATCGGGTTGAGCTTGCCGAACAGGGTCGCACGGCTGATCTCCGCCATTGGTCGTCCTCTCTTACGCCGCCGCCAGATTCGTCCGAGGCGGCCGCGTGCGCTCCGGTACCAGGGTCAGGTCGTCAGCATCCGTGACCGCTCGCCGGGCGCCCAGCCACGTCGTCCACCCCAGCTGGCCTTCACGGCCCAGGCGGATGCCGGGCACCTCGTCGCGCGCCAGGACCAGCTGGACGTCCCAGTCGAACTCGAACCCGACGTAGTTCCGCACCCAGTGCTTGAGCCGCTCCAGACTCCGGCCCCCCGGCAGGAAGTCGCAGAAGCGGTCGAGATCCATCGGGCCCATCACGGCCCGGAACCGACTCTGCACGTCGCGCACACGCTCGCCGATCACCGTGCCAAGGCCGAGCGTGCCGCTGGGCCTCGGCTGGCCGCCGAGGACGGTCCGCTGATCGCGCGGAAGCTCGAGCCAGCCCAGCACGAACTGATCGACGCGCGCCGGCAGCCCGAAGAAGCCTTCCAGGATCGAGGCCAGGCCCTCGGCGTTCTTCGGGTTGCGCGCGAGATGCCCGACGTAGAACCGCTTGGCGTGATCGGGCACGGCGTCGCGCGCGAGCGTCCCGGGCAGCCCGTGTCCGGCCAGCGAGCCGACGTACATGGTGAACCGATCCTCGTCGGGACGGTCCTGGTGAACGGTCGGGCGCGCCTCGGCCCACGCGCGATAGAAGAGCAGCGTCATCCGGTGGTGAAAGAGGTCGAGGAAGCGCACCAGGGTCGCGTCGCCGTTGTGCAGGAGCCGCTCGCGCGCGTACTCGGTGATGTGGAGCGGCAATGGTCCGTTGGCGCCGAGGAGGCCGAAGAAGCGCTGCTCCAGTCGGGGCGGCCGCCCGTCGTTCGCCTCGAAGGCCGACAAAGTCGACGGCGCGAACGCGACGGAGGCCTCCTGGGAAAGACGCACGGGCTCATCCCCCGGGCGCAGCGCCTTTCCGAGCTTCGGGCGATCGGCGAACAGACCTTCGACCCGGCGCAAGGCCTGGAAGAAGTCGAACGTCCAGGGCGCACGCGCGAGCGCGTCGAATAACGCTAGACGAGCTGTCGCGCGGCCATCCGTGCCGGCCACCGCTTGATCTCCCCCCGTCGCTCGGATATCAGCACGAGCTCGGTAAACGTGTTCATGGATGCCAGGCGCGCGAACACCTGCTCGAGCACCGCCCCGAGCAGGAAGGCGCTCGCCCCGGCGAACGAGGTCTCGTCCACGGTCAGGCGAATCTCGAGGCCGCGACCGAAGACGATCGGGCCGGGCGCCGGAAGCCGGCGCGTGCGCGGACTGACGGCCACCCGGCGGATGCCTTGCGTCTGACGGCGCGAGACCGCATCGGGCATGTCGGCATCGACCAGATCGGCGTAGAGCTCCAGGAACTCGCGCAAGGCCGTTGCGCCCTGCTCCTCGTTGAGGTCCGCGACGGTCAGGTAGTTGAGCGAGAGATGGCTCGTGAGCCGCCAGGGGATCTCGCCGTCGACCACCGCCGGCCGCGGTCGGCTGGGTCCGCGCAGGCAGCGGATGCCTTCCACCGGCGCCGAGATCGCCAGGGTGAAGTCCCGATCGCTCCCCACCGGCATCAGCAGCGGCAGGTCGCGGTTGGTCACGAGCACATCCAGCGCAAGCTGACTGAGCGTCGCCGAGTAGGGCGCCTCGCGCGCGTCGACGAGCGACAGCGACACCTCGCTGCCCATGTAGCTGGTCCGGGGGCCGTCCCGGCGCTGGCGCTCGGAAAGCGCGCGCGGCTCGCGTCGCACCGTGAAGTAGCCGTGGCCCGATTGGGCCCCGTCCGCGTCGACCGACGCATAGAAGGGTCGGAACTCCTGCTCGACCTCGAGCCCCTCGCCGTATCCGACGACACGCTCGATGCCGTACACCTCGAAGTCCATCGGCTTCGTGCGGTCGACGACGACGTGGTGCTCGGCCTGCTGGTCGCTCACGTGGATCCGGTCCGTGCGCCTCGAGAAGAGATTGACCGCTGGCGTGCAGTGGAGCGCGAAGACGCTCTTGTCGACGAGCGCGCCCAGGGTCCCGTCCGATCGCGCCAGCGGGATGACCAGCTCGAGCTCGTCCCCAGCGTGGCGCGCCAGTGCCTTCTTGAGGCCGACGAGCTCCAGAAACCGGAAGCGCTCGGGAAACGCGAAGTATTCATGCAGAAGCCGGTAGCCGCTGAACGACCGCGTCGTGTACGGGATCAGCGCCTGGTCCCGCTCGAAGCCCACGGGCTGAATCGCAGCCCGGCCGAGCCACGCGAACCAGGGAATCGGGCGAGCGGGCGGCCCGACGAAGACGCCGAGCCCGCTCCCGAGGATCAGCTCGTGGAGCTTCAGCGCGACCTCGTCGCCACCGGCGAGGAACAGATTCAGTCGGTCCATCGCGATCTGCTGGAAGGCGTGCGGCGTGGCCGCGCGCAGCCGCAGGCGGAGCACGGCCTGGACCGGCTCGGTAAGACCGAGCGTGTTGAGAGGCAGATCGGGCGCGAACGGCGCGTATCGCGCTTCGACGACCTCGATCGGCCAGAGCGTCAGCTCGTGCGCCGTCCGGAACTGGCACGCCGTCACCTCGCCGCGGGGAATCTGCCCGCGCAGCACCGTGCCCCGGGGTATCGTGAAGCCCGCGGCGAGCGATCCCTCGGCCATGCTCGGCGTGAACTGGACGATCGCCATGGACGGGGTCGGCGCGAGATAGTGCGGATAGACGCACTCGAGGAGGTGCTGGGTGAAGCGCGGGAACTCGGCGTCGAGCTTGAGACGCACGCGGGCCGACAGGAAACTGAACCCCTCGAGCAGCCGCTCGACGTACGGATCGGCCACCTCGGTCGCGTCGAGCGCCAGGCGCGCGGCGATCTTGGGGAAGGCGGCGGCGAACTCCGCCCCCATCTCCCGCATGTACTGCAGCTCCTGGTTGTAGTAGCGAAGCATGCGGGCGTCCATCAGCGCCCCTCGACCACGCGGATCTCACCGCTCTCGAGATCCATGTCGGTCTTGATCAAGAACTCGAGCGGATAGGGCTGCGACCAGAGCTCTCCCATGATCTCGAGGGACAGGACGTTGTGGTGCCCCATCGGATCCTTGGCCGGGATGCCGCGGACCGAGAGCGTGTTCGGGAGAATCCTCGGCTCGAAGCGCAGGATGGCTTCCCTGAGAATCCGCTCGACTTCGGCGAATTCGAGGCCGGCGACCGGGTTGCCGGCCAGCGCGGTCAGGCCGTAGTTGAGGGTCGACTCAGCGGCGAACGGATGGGCCGACAGGTCGACGGAGCTCGAGAGGTTCGTCGAGTTGAAGAGCCAGCTGAGATCCCGCAGCACGGACGCTCTCAATTGAGAGCGACTGAGAACGCGCTCGTCCCGGCCCTCGACCTTTCGCGTGGGGTCGTGGTCGGTCAGCCGGTCGAGTAGGGCGGGCTGCAGCGCATCCCGCGCGCCGACCTCGACCATCTCACGCCTCCGAGCCTCCGAGCTCGATGCGCCGCACGCTCAGGAGCGGATGTTCGCCACCAGGAGTGGCGAACATCCGCTGGCCACGGCCGTGGAATGTCTCCGGCGCGACCTCGTCCCACTCGGTCTTCCGAGCCAGGCGAATGAGGCCGTCTCCGTCCGCTTCGGAGCCCGGATAGCGAGCCGGAATGAGAGCCGCGGTTTCGCCCGCGTTGGCGAGCGTGATGCGGGCGGGCATCCACACGACGTCACGCAGATCCGAAGGTGGCTCGAGCGCGACAACGCGGAGGCGCTCGAACGGCACCCAGTAATAGCGACCATCAATCACCGCCTCGCACACAGGCCCCAATCGCGAGTCGGCGTCGGCGATCCAGTCGAACGTCTGACCATCGATGCTGCCCGGCACCGCCTGGGCCTTCTCGAGGGCCTCCGCACGCAGCGCAGCGGCCGCGGCGCCACGGCCTTGCGCTGCTTCGGTCAAAGCCTGAAGAAGGAGAGCCACCCAGGGCAGTGGCTCGCCCAGGATCAACGGCGTTCGGGCCCCGGCGAACACCTCACCGCGAAGCAGCTCGCACGCGATCGCCGTGCCGTAGACGTGCACCAGAGGAAGCGATCCTGGGTTGAGCTCGCCCAGGACCTTGAGCTGCGCGCGCGCCCGCTCCCAGTCTCCGAGCACACACAAGAGCTGGAAGAGGAACACTCGATAGTCCGCGTTGTCGGGGGCCTTCCGAACGTGGTTCTGCAGCTCGGCCAAGGCTTCCTCGACCCGCCCCTCGCGCAGACTCTGCTCTGCCAGCATAGGAATTTCCGTCGACGCCCCTAGATCTTCTTGTTGGCCGCGATGTCCCAGCCCATCTTCGGCTTGGCGCCGGCCCCACCTTTGTTGTCCTGCGCGGCGTAGTCGACCTTGACCCGGGCGAAGTTCAGGGTCACGTGCTCGGTCAGCTTGTCCTCACCGCCCGACCCACCGTTCGAGACCGAGCTGACGAGGACGTCTTCCATCGTGACAATCAGGTACTCGAGCGGGTTCTCGCCCGCCTTGCGCACCACCAGCTTCGCGTCCTTCAAATGCTTGCCGTTGCAACAGGACAGATACAGGTCCGGCGACGAGACGTCGATGAACTTCGTGAACGACAGGTCGTTCACGTTGACTTTGCCGGATCCGGCACCGCCGCCCATGTGGGCTGAGCCCGACTGCGACATGCCCCAGCTCCACGACAGGACGTCGATCTCGTCCTTGTGCTTGTCGTCGACAGACTCGCCCTTGATTCCGTCCACTTTGATGAACATATCAACGGCCATAGATCGTCTCCTCTTCCTCTCCCTTCACGTGAACGGCCGACAGCTTGCTTCTGTGCGTGTCCGCGCGCTACTTCCCGCCCTTGGCCGACGGCAGCTTGGACACCAGACGCAGAGACACCGTCAGGCCCTCGAGCTGGTAGTGCGGCCGCAGATAGAACTTCGAGCTGTAATACCCCGGATTGCCTTCGACTTCTTCGACGGTGACCTCGGCCGCCGACAATGGATACTTGGCCTTGGTCTCCTCGCCGGCCGACGCCGGGTTGCTCAGAACGTACTGCGAGATCCACTTGTTCAGCCACGCCTCCATCTCGTTCCGCTCCTTGAAGGAGCCGATCTTGTCGCGCACGATGCACTTCAAATAGTGCGCGAAGCGGCAGGCCGCAAAGAGATACGGCAGCCGGGCCGAGAGATTGGCGTTGGCGGTGGCGTCCGGATCGGTGTACTCGAACGGCTTCTGCAGGGACTGCGCACCGATGAACGCCGCAACGTCCGTGTTCTTCCGATGAAGCAAGGGCATGAAGCCGTTCTTGGCCAGCTCGGCCTCGCGCCGATCGCTGATGGCGATCTCGGTCGGGCACTTCATGTCCACGCCGCCGTCGTCGGTCGGGAACGTGTGGACCGGGAGACCCTCCAGCGACCCGCCGGACTCCACGCCGCGGATGCGCGAGCACCAGCCGTAGAGCTTGAACGACCGCGTGATGTTCACGCCCATCGCGTATGCCGAATTCACCCACGAGAACTTGTCGTGCCGGGCGCCTTCCGTGTCCTCCTGGAAGTCGAACTCATCCACCGGATTCGCCTTGCCGTAGGGATACCGGCCCAGGAACCGGGGCATCGCCAGGCCGACGTAGCGCGAATCTTCGGCCTCGCGTAGCGACCGCCAGGGGGCGTACTCCGCCGTCGTGAAGATCTTGGTGAGGTCACGAGGGTTGGCCAGCTCTTGCCAGCTCTCCATCTGCATGACAGAGGGCGAGACCCCCGCGATGAACGGACAGTGCGCCGCCGCGGCGACCTGCGCCATCTGACCGACCAGCTCGACGTCCGGCGGCGTGTGATCGAAGTAGTAGTCGCCGACCAGGCAACCGAAGGGCTCGCCGCCGAACTGCCCGTACTCCGCCTCGTACAGCTTTTTGAAGAGCGGGCTCTGGTCCCAGGCCACACCCTTGAAGCGCTTGAGCGTGCGACCGAGATCCGCCTTGGAGATGTTCAGCACGCGGATCTTCAGCATCTCGTCGGTCTCGGTGTTGGTGACCAGGTAGTTGAGCCCCCGCCAGGCGCTCTCGACCTCCTGGAAGGCCTTGTGGTGCATGATCAGGTTGACCTGCTCGCTGAGCTTGCGATCGAGCGCGGCGATCATGGCCTCGATCGTGCCGATCGTGTCCGACGAGATGACCGTCGTTGCGCTCAACGCGTGCTCGGCCAGGGTCCGCACCGCCGTCTCCACCGCCTCCTTGGCGGCGTCCGACCGCGGCTTGAACTCCTTGTTGAGCAGCCCCTGAAGATCAGTGGCCTCGAATCCTGCGCCCTGCCCCTCGGTCTGTTGCTGAGTCGACATAGTGTGTCCTCGTCAATAGATGGTTTAGGACTTGGGCTGGGCGTCTGCCGCGGCCTCGTCGGGCTTCGGCAAAGCCGCCACGGCCTTGAGAAGCGTCGGATCCTGCAGCAGCTTCTTGATCAGCTGCTCGGCGCCGCTCTTGCCGTCCATATAAGTCACCAGGCTCGCCAGCTGCTGCCTCGCTTCGAGGAGCTTGCTCAGCGCGTCGACCTTGCGGGCGACCGCTGCGGGCGAGAAGTCGTCCATGCTCTCGAACGTGATGTCGACCATCAGGTTGCCGTCGCCGGTCAGCGTGTTCGGCACCTGGAAGGCCGCCCGGGGCTTCATCGCCTTGAGACGCTGGTCGAAGTTGTCGATGTCGATGTCGAGGAACTTCCGATCGGCCACGTCGGGCAGCGGCTCCGCGGGATTGCCGGACAGGTTCGCCATCACGCCCATGACGAACGGGAGCTGGATCTTCTTCTCCGAGCCGTAGAGCTCCACGTCGTACTCGATCTGGACTCTCGGCGCGCGGTTTCTGGCAATGAACTTCTGGCTGCTCGCTCGTGCCATCTCAGGCCTCCTCTACGTCTTGTCGACGTCGCCGGCCAGCTTCTCGAGCTGCGAGAGGCTGTCGGGCATCAGATCTCGTACGATTTCCAAGAAGCTCTTCTTGATCAACCGCTGCGCGCGCCGGATGAACAGCGGCGCCGGATTGCTGGGCTCGTGTCGCTCCAGGTAGTTGCAGACCAGCTCGAGCATCTGCACCGCGTCGTCGCGGCTACGGATTTCGCCCGACATGGCCGGGCGAGCGCCGTCACCGGATTCCGCCTGACCTTCCTTCTGCGCATCGCCCTTCACGCCGAGCGCCGTGTCGCAGGCCTCGACCAGGCATCCGAGCGGTTGCACGAGCGGCGCGAGGTCGAGCGCCCGGGACGCGCCGATACGCTCGTTGAGGAGCGCCTGGAGCGCGACCGCGTGATCGTACGCCTCCCGCGCCGCCGACGGCACCGAGCGATCGCTGGAGAACGCGGCACCGATCTGGGCGTGGAGCTGGCCGATCGACTTGCTCGTGCTCGGGTCGGCGGCCCGCGACGGGGCGAGCCGGCCCAGCGCCACCTCGATGTCGCGCGCCCGGATCTGTCCCTGCTCGCGGGAGTTCACGAGATAGGTGTCGCGCAGATCCTTGACGATCACCTCGGGGTCGACGAGCGGCGCCATGGCGTTCAGCCGCTCCGTCGGGTCGCCCCCGCGGTCGGCCTCGAGCACCGGGTGGATTCCCTCCCAGTACCGCTCGAGGAGTCCGTGGATCAGGCTGAGCCCCGTGGCCAGCCCCGGGATGCCCTCGGTGCACGTGAGCGCCCGGGTCAGGTGGACGGCGATTCGAAGGTCCTTGCTGCGATTGAGCATCGCCTGGGCGCGGTCGATGACCTTGGCCCAGTTAGGGTCCTCGGCGGGCTTGACGGCATCACCGGTGCGCTGCTCGGGCTTCCCGCGCGCCGCCTCCTCGAGCTCGAAGAACGACAGATCGTGCTCGAGATTGGGCCCACATGGAGGAAGCTCCCTGGTCTCCGCTAGCACCGTACCGACGTCGAGCATCAGCGCTCCCAAATGAATGAGATCAACCGCACTCTTCCTCGATCGCTTTCCCGTTTACGTCGACCCGAGGGGTGTCGCAATGCAGATCCTAGGCCAGTCGGGCTTTGCGCTCCCACTGCACGATGACTGAGCCCCCGAGAAAATGCACTGAAGCTATGCTTTTGGACCCGATCTGTCAATGGCGAAATATGCTTCGGCAGACATGTCCAAGCCAAGGAAAATGCGCGCCGGAGATGGGTCGAGGGACGGCGGTGTTCCGGAAGTCATTAAATCTATGAAATAAAACGGCACGTCTATGAAGCTGCCGCCACTGAACGACACTGACCTGCCTAAGGATAAGGACATCCGACTCCCCGCAGCGCCTCGTTCCGGGAGGTTCCCTTGACGCCGAGCCCCCGGCGGGCCGCTTCCACCCGGGCCGGCTCGACTCCACCTGGCAGGTGGTCGGGGTGTTCAGTTGCCGGGTCAATTTTCGGGCGGTTCACCAGCCCGGTCCCGGGTGCTATGCCCGACCGTCGAGGAGGGGCTTTCCCGGAGTCCGAAGGAAAGCCCGATCGCAGGTTGAAGGCATACCCGTATGGATGCGCAGATGAGACCCGCGCAAAATCAGTGAAGCTGCCATGAAGAGGGTCCTCGTCGCCTTGACAGCCTTTTTCAGCGTCGCGATACCGGTCGTCGCAAATTCCCAGCAGCAGCCGGAGCCTCCCTTGGCGGACCCTGTGACCGGCACGGCGTGCCCGCTCGCTCGAGTGGCAACGGTGCGCGGCAGCGATTCTGAGGCGAAGGATGGCGGCGGATTCGAGGCGGCTCGTGGTAACGGCATTCACGGAGCCGTGGATCTGAATGGGTTTCTGGGCGAACCTGTTTTCGCCGTCGCAGATGGAAAGGTGGTGGTGGCCGCACGAAACGATTGGGGAAAACTCGGCAAGACCGTAGTCCTCGACCACCTGGACGGCGGACATACCATCTACGGCCACCTGCACACGGTCGATGTGAGCTTGAATAGCAACGTCACCGCGGGACAAATGATCGGCACGATGGGCTACTCTGGAAACGCCAAGAAACTACGGGCAAAGAACTTGCCGCCCCACCTGCACTTTGCCTACGTGCGGGGACTCGTGCCGCTCGCGAGAATCAGGAATTCTGGCGACAGTCTTGCTACCTCACCCACGAGCGACAACATCCTGGCGGGTGTGACGGGTGTTCTTCATCCAATATGGGCCGTCAGGTTCTTGAAGTGCTGGGAGAATCCGCTACCCACGGGGGCACCTTCAGTCCCTTCGACTCTCATCATGCGCTGAACGGGGCTACCGCCGCCGAACCGGATCCGCCCGGACGATGACGCTCCGGCCGTCCGAGAGCGTCGCCCAGACCCCGATTTGTCCCTTCTCGTTCAGGTCCTCGTTCTCCAGCACGAATATGAATGGCGGCCCGAAGCAGCAGATCCCCGCAACCGTCGCCCCGAGCAGGAGATCGCCATCGACGAGAATTCCATCCGTGAGTGGATCCGGCCCTCGAAACAGCCCGCAGCCGTCCGCGCACCCGTAGAACGCCACCCGTCCAGACCCGATCATGGGGCCGAAGATGGATCCGCCAAATCGCGAGGTCTCGACGAGGCTGGTGACCGGCCCACCGGGACGACGCAGAAGGATGCTCCACCCGTCCTCGCACCGCGCGTCGCGACAACTCATGAAGGTGACGTTGTCGGCCGCGTCGATCGCGGGGACGTTTGGTCCGAACGTGCCGGGACGCCACAAGACGTCCGCGATCAGGGTGGTGGCGCCGTTGCGGTTCGTGAAGATGTGACAGCCGCCGTCATCGCACTTGCTATAGGCGACCGTGCCAGCCTCGTTCACCGAGAAGAGGCCGGCCGCATTCGCCGCCACGAGGGTGAACCCGCGGCTCCCCAACTGGAATATTCCGCACTCCTGCCCCCGACAGCCCCAGAAGACGACGGTGCTGAGGCTCATGCCCGGACTCCAGAGCTGACTCCCCACCCCCGACCATGGCTCGCGTTCGGCAACCAGCAGAAGCGTCAGACCGCTGCGACCAAGGTAGAGGCCGCAGCCCCGCGTCTGATCACATCCGTAGAAGGCGACGATCCCAAGATCATTGATGGCGGGCGGTGACACCCAGTCGAACGGTCCCGCTTCGATCTGTCCCCGACCAAGATTGGCCTTCAGGCCCGCGATGACGGTCAATGCCCTGCCGCGACCGGCGACGATGCCACAGCGCCGCGCTGGACTGGGGCCCACACAGCCCTTGAACGCGACGGTGCCTCCCGCATTGACGGCGAGGCCCGGCAGATAGCCCTCACAGGGAAACGCACACGAGACCTGGTCCGCAATCAGCGTGAACGTGTACGGCGCCTGGGCGTCGGCGGTCGCCGGCGTCATCGAGAACGCGACGATGAGGAGCGCGAGAATCATGACGACGCGGATCATATGACACCTCCTCAGAGGGATCTCGAGAAGGGGCAAAAGGAATACCGTGATGCCGTCTGTATCACAGCGCAGCGTGGGGTGGGAATCCGTGAAAGGCTTTTCACATGAGGGTTTCGCCTGATGGAGTGATTCATTGTGAAAATCCTTTCACGGATTCCCACCCCACGCCTCGCTGTGGTTAGTTAGGCACGACAGCACTCCATTCCTTTTGGTCCTCCCCGAGATTCCTCTACGGAGGTGTCGACTATGCGGACCATCGCTCGCGCCGTCTTTTCGAGAGTCCTGATCCTCGCGCTCGTCGTCGCCGCGTTCTCGATGGTGTCAGCGACGGCGGAGGCGCAGGCACCCTATACCTTCACCGTGATCGCCGAATCGCCCGGGTGTGCGCGGTTCTGCGAGGGCCACCTGCCGGGCCTCGCGATGAATGCGCGGGGCACCGTGGCCTTTCTCGGATGCCTCGGCGCTGAGCCCGACAGACGGTGCGGGATCTTCACGGGCCGGGGAGGACCGCTGACCCTCATCGCTGGCCTGACGGCATTTCCTGGCAATGGGATTGCCGACAATGGGCCCTTCACCACCTTGAACATCCCGTCGATCAATTCGTTCGGCACCGTCGCCTTCTACGGCTGCCACACGACGCAGGGCTGTGGCCTGTTCACGGGCGTGGGTGGGGCGCCGACGCTCGTAGTCGGGACGGGCGGGCCCTTCAGTGATGTGGGGGCGAGCGGGGGCTGGGCTCCCGGAATTAGTTCGGATGGTGAACTGGCCTTCCAGGGCTGCCTGACGACGGGCGAGTGCGGCATCTTCTTCATGAACCGCCGCGGCCGCATCAACATGATCGCCGAAGGGGGCGCGCTGGCGATGAACGACGACGGGGTCGTCGCCTTCCTGGCGTCGGGCGGACTCTACACGAGTCGACGCGGGCGGGCCCCGGTGTTCGTCGCGGATGTCCGTTTCCCTCAGGGCTTCATCGCGACGAATATCCCCGCAATCAGCGGAGATGGTGATGTGGCCTTCCTCAGCTGTTTTGTCCCGGGCTGCAGCCCCAGCGACGCAGCGATCTTCGCCGGCCGCGCGGGCCACCACGCGGCAAGGCTCTTCGTGGATGCTGCCACCTTCGGCGGCTTCGTGATGGCGCCGGCCATCGACGCGGACGGCACCGTTTCGTTCTACGGCTGTCGTGCGGACGACTGCGGCATTTTCACGGGTCCGGATCCCGTCGTCGATGTGGTCGTCCAGGAAAGCGGCCCGCTGCTCGGCGCCACGGTGGGCTCTGTCTGCTGCTTCGGTCCGCCGTTCGTCCTGGCCCTCGACAATCAGATCATCAATCGGGGCCGGATCGCGTTCGCGGCGTCGTTGTCGGACGGGCGAAGAGTCATTGTCCGGGCCGACCCTGTTCGGAGCCGCCGGTAATCAGGGGCTCCTGGGATGAGACTGACGGGCTCATGGCGCCCCGCGTCAGCACCTCTAGCCATGCTTTGGACTCAAGCAACCACCCCTGTAAAACAGCGGTTTGTCACGCGGCTAAAACCGCCGACTATAGGGGTTTCCCCAGAAAAAATTCGGGGAATTTCCTCCTTGTCTGGCAAACAACCCCTCTGGCATATGACGATGAATGAGTGATCGCCCGGTCCGCGAGGCCGCGCGCGCCAGCCGACATGTCGCCCGCGCGGTTCAGCGTTTCCGCCTTCCGTCGCTCTAGTCGTGGAGTCTTCTGACCGCTCCAGATTCCCACTGCAACTGGGCCGCGCGCCGGGCGTCGTATCCGTCGGAGGCGATCATGTCCGACCTGCTCTTCATTGTGTCGCGCACCGAGCTGAAACAATACCGGTATCTCAAGCGCGTATTCGAGAACGAGAGCAGGGAGGTGATTCTTGACCGTCGCATAGGCGAACGGCGCCAGAGCTTGGGGTCGCTGCCGGTCGAAAGACGCCACGTCGACCGGCGCCAGCGCGACATCACGAGGGAACTCCAGACAACGGGCTGGGCCTTGGTAAGGCGCCCGGCGACGTACGCAGGCCAATAACCCGCCATACTCTCGCTCACCTGAGACCACGCTTCCGCGCTCCAATATGCAGCATCACCCGCGTAGGACGCGGTCGATGCGGAGGCAGAGTGCCAGAGGCGAGCGTCGGTCGGGAGAGCCAGGACGCTCAGGAAATCCGAGGATCGACGCGGTTAGGCTGAGGTGGTGACCCCGGCGGGATTCGAACCCGCGATCTCGACCTTGAAAGGGTCGCGTCCTGGGCCAGGCTAGACGACGGGGTCAGCGACCGTCAGTATACCCGAGCTACGGCTGCACCCTGAGATTCGGGTGTCGCAGCCAGAAAAAGCCTCCCATCGCCGTCGCCGCCAGCAGATTGGCCACGAGGATCGCCGGCCACGCGAGGGCCTGCAGCACGGGCGCGGCAAACAGCATCGCGGCCGCGATGAACCCGAACTCGAACAGCACGAAGAGCATGAGGATGCCGAAGCCCGCGTTGGGCTGCTGCTCGGCGAGCGCCAGCAGGCGCGCGACGATGACGCCGATCACCACGAAGGCGAGGCCGTGGACCCAGGTGAACATCAGCACCATCTCGAGATTCGGCACCGCATCGAGCCACGGCGCAGCGCCGCGATGGAAGAGCGCGGCGCCGAGGACCGTCGGCGTGTAGAGCGGGCGGCCCTGGATCGAGTCGATGATCAGGAACCAGACGGCAACCGTGGCCGCGCCGACGAGGCCTGCGATCAGGCCCTCCTGGTAGAGCCGCGTGACATCATGCGATGCGAGAGAAGACTCCTCGGTGTGGGAAGGACGCTCGGTGCTCGCGCCGGTCTGAGCCGTCATCACCCCTCTCCTTTCTGGGTGGCGAACCGACCCGTTCGACGGATGGCCGATTATACCGCCGAGCTTCTACCGTGCGCTCTCGCAGCGGCGGGGTGCGGCCGGGCGGCCGCGTGGATCAAGGCGCATCGCGTCCGAAGGCAAAACGGAAGCTGTTGATGCCGACGCGGTAGCCCGCCGCGCCGGGCACTACCGGGACACGAGCCTTGAAGGGCGCGCTCCCGCGCGCGGGCACCGTGCCGACATAGGGAATCCCCTGCGCGAGAACCTTGCCGGCCTGATCGATCGCCGCGGCGTTCACGTAGACGTCGATCACGTCGACCGGCCCGTCGTTGAAGACACGGCCCGACAGCTCGGCGGACGTCGGCCCCGTCTTGTCGACGCTGTGGGTCACTCGGAGACTCGACGGAGTCTGCGCGGCCACCGATGCCGCGGCCGCGCCGACGACGAACGCGCAGAGCACGAGGCGCCGCCACGCTGCGCTGGACACGATGCAGAACATGTTCGTCGGGCAGTCCCCTCTGGCGCGGCGATGGCGCCCGCCGCATGATAGCGCAGGTCGCCCTTCGGTCGGCGTGGTACGCTTGGCGCGAACGTTCCGAGCAGCCCCGCGGGGAGAACATCAATGAGCAACGGAGAGCCGGAAATCCTGATGCCGTCCGACGAGCGGCCAACCGGTGAGTTCGTCTCGCAGCCGGCGAAGCTCCTGCGGATCGCCGCGATGATCCGCGAGCTCCTGGAAGAAGTGCGCAAGTCTTCCCCGGACGAGGCGGGCCGCAAGCGCCTGCGCTCGATCTACGACAAGGCGCTGGCGGCGCTGAGGGAAGGCCTGTCGGAGGATCTGCAGAAGGAGCTCGAGACGCTGACGATGCCGCTCGACGGCACGTCGAGCGAGTCCGAGATCCGCCTCGCGCAGGCGCAGCTGGTCGGCTGGCTCGAGGGATTGTTCCACGGCATCCAGGCGGCGCTCTGGGCGCAACAGGCGCAAGCGCGCGCCCAGTTCGAGGAGATGCGCCGTCGCGGTCTGCCTCCCGGCTCGCCGGAACGCCACGAAGAACGGCGAGGGACCGGCCAGTATCTGTAGTTCGATCACGCGCCTAGTAACGTGGACTCGAACCCTTTCCTGTAGGCACAACAGTTGTCGGTGCGGTTGTCGGGGGACTGGACTGTGAGTCGCTGCTGCGAGGCGGCGCGCGGTCTTCCGTTCGCTGCTCCATCGCCTGTTGGGACTGCCGCACGTCGCTCCTCAGTTGGTCCAGGTCCACATTGTGGTGGCGGGCGATGTCTGCCCATCTCGCGCCGCCCCTGAATTCGGCTGCGACGTGATCGACGGTCGGTTCGTTCGTCTTGCACAGAAGATTGGCAATCAGAAGGTCGCCCCAGTCGAGGCCGGTCCGGGCCCGCTGCGCCCGTAGTACCTCGACCGACACGGCGAGCTTGCGCGAAATATGACCGGCCACGACACGCTCCCCGTCTGGCCCGTTCCGCACTCGATCAATGACGGCCGCGAGCTCCTCGAGGGTGGGCGGGTCAGCTGCCCAGGTGAACCCGACCGCAAGGAACACCGTAATCGCCACCAAGCTCGACGCCACACATCTGTTTTGAATCATCGCCCGTCTCCTAGAGCCGAACGAATCCTCTTCTGGTTGCAGTGCGTTGCTCGACCCAATAAAGCCAGTGGACCCTGCTGGCGCGGTTCCGTGGAGCCACCAGTACATAGAGCCCTGCGCCGACGGCGAGGATCACCGCGAGCACGGTGGGCGCAACCAGCGTCTCGCCGATGAGCAGGAGCAAGTCCCCCAAGCGTTCTTTCACACCGCGCTCGAACGGGATGGGACGGCCGCAGAGCCCCTCCGTGAGGGTGCCGAGAAAGACCGGGCTGCGTTCGTAGACGACGTGCCCACGAAAAAAGCCGCCGCCGAGCACACGATGGTTGGCGATCGTTCCCCAGTCTGCAAAACTTCTCAGCGCGCCGGATACCGGGTCGAAGAAGGATACGAAGTTGTCCCACCGAAGTGTCAGGTCGCCGGAACGCCTTGCCGGCCGAGTTCGCATAGCTGAAGACATCTCCGGCGTACCACCAGGCCAGCTTCAGAAACGAATAGCTGCCCGGCTGGTAGTTGCCGCGGCGAATGTTGAACCAGGGGAACCACGAGAGACTCTGGAGCTCTTTGATCTGGAAGCCGCCGCGCGCCAAATCGCCCTTCAGGAGATCGGCCCAATACACCTCGTAGAGACGAACGGACTGTCCGCCGATGGTCGCGACGACACCGTCGTGGATGTCATTTGAAACCGAATCCCGATCGACGCGCCGGAGTCCGCTCGTGAGCTTGGCCAGGGTCTCGCCGCGCTCCTGGGCTCCGATGCCGTGAACGACCAGCAGCGCCGTGTGGCCCATCAGTACCCTCGACAGAGTTATAAGGTTGGTGGTGCGCCTGACGCAAGCGCATCGCAGCAAGTCGCCGCGTGATCCGCAACCGAGCCCGAACCAGCTTCCGGATACACCCCTACCCCGCAGACGTTCTGTCCATCTAGCTGGAACGTTCTGTCCCACGCACCGGGCTACGACCCACGACAAGCACTTGTTTACAGCTGGTTCGTGTCACCGGCACTGGTTATGCACCTCTGGTCCGTATTGAACGACCAGTCGGTGAACGCACCGAAGAGGTGCCTCGATGTTGTTGATGAGGGTAGCCAATGGAGTCGCTGTCGGCGTCCTGGCCCTCGTCCTGACGCTTGACGCATCGGTCCAGGAATTCGCCGAGCTCGTCTCCCTGTCTGACGAGGCACGAAGGGAGCGGCTCAATCTGCCCTCTGCCTGCGCACCCATTGTCAGCGCCGTGAAACCCGCAGGCTCGAATTCGAGTCGTCTGACGGTCTTCGTCGAGTGCAGCGCCGAGACCACGGCGACGTCCTCGCCGATTGAACCAGCGTCGTTCAGAGACAAGTAGGCCCCTCCATCAGAACGTAGCTATTGACGAGGGGTCCCGCCCGCTTTAGGTTCCCGGCAATACCGTGGTGGCTGGCCCGCTCCCGGCTCGTGGTGGCCGTGGAACCTAACAAGCCCGAGTTGCCAGCCCGAGGAGTCTGACGTATGCGCCGCGACCATATGGATGTGTTCTTCAAGGTTGCCGAGCAATTCGAGTGCTGGATCGGTGTCCGCGAACCGAATCCGCTTGCGGACAAATGGATTGGAAAATCCGGTTACGTCCCCAAGGGACTGAACTGCAAGGCCAAGACGTCGGACAACCCCGCCTTCAGGTTTGCAGGTCTGGTTGTGGATCCGAAGGACGGTCGTGTCCCTCCAGGGTTTGCCTGCATGCAGACGGGCCCTGAAAAGGGTTTGGTGAAGTTCGCCGGTGCGGCGATCTTCGCCGATTATGACCTCATGGCCATTAGTCGTTCCAATTCGCGCGGTGAAATGCTCTTTACCGACCAGGCCCAACAGGGGGAGCTCTTCGCCAAGATCGAGCCCCTCTTGAGGCAGGGACTTCGGGTCCCAATGGTTCAACACCCCACTGAATTCATGTGGGATCAGGGGATCGGCGCACGTGAATTCGAGTGGGTGCTTTGGTTCGGCCCAGGGCACAGGTTCAACCGCTCGCCGTCATCAATGCCGAAGGCTGGCCATTGATGGGGGGCCGTCCCGCTCCCACCGGGGTCTCGACACAACGTAAGGCCAAGGTGCGGGCGGGCGGACAGTATCATGAATGACCGAACCCGGTAGGCACCGCCGATAGCTAAAGCCGCGCGGTCCCAGAAGAGCTCAGGCAGCACAATCTGATCACTCGGGCGAGATTCGTCCGGCGGGAAACTGTCCGCTGGCCCGTCAGCATTTCCGGTTGCGCTGCTAAGCATTCGAGTTCTATCAACATCGAAATTAAGCGCTGCCCTGGTACGACTCCTGCTCGATTTGTTTCCGGGGAGCATGCTGCCACAACTGCTCCTCTATAGGGAGCCGGCCATAGTGAAACTTTTGGGAATAGTTGCAGGGCTCGCGGTGTCGCTGATGCTGCTCACGAACGCGAGTCATGCCGGCGATCGTGACGAGCGTACCGACTCTCTTGGCGCGACAGGCGTCACGCTATACGAGATCAGCGAGCGGGTCACGTTCGACCCTGACCCCAGCTCGGCCGGAGTGATCAGGAGAAACGCCACCTCGCCGCTCCAGGGATTTGCGGAAGTCGGGACACCCCTATGCCCGTCGGAACTCCTCGTCTCGGTCCCTCGCATCCAGAGCTGCACGGTCATCGCCACCGGGACGGACAGCGTATCGACCGTAACCGGGTGGGGTCCCGTGAGCGGCACCTTCGACGTCGTCATCAACGCGCCAGGCAACAGTTCGGTCCACGTCCCGGACCTACCGGTCATCAGTGGGACGTTCGGCGGTGAGGTCGATCTCTCGCGCGCCGTTCTTCACCGAGTACCGCTGGGGACGATTCGGGGCAGCTTCACGATCACGCGAACGGCCGACCCGGCCACCGGAATGCTCGTGCCCCTCCCCCAGCCCGTCGTGCTGCCCTTCAAGGGGACGTTCCGGATGCCGTTCGCGATCGATACCCATGCCCGACACGTGCGGAGCGACCGTAAGCATGCGGCGTTCTATCTGGCGGATGACCTCAGGACACTCATGCTCGTCCGGCCGGCGGAACTCTCGGTCGGCTTCCCGACCGTACGCCTGGAAGTGACATTCGGCCCGTAGCCTCAACCCTCCCCGCCCAGCACCGAGGTTGGGTCGCGTGGGCGTGACCAGCGACCTCGTGCTGGTGCGCGTCCCAGCCTTCGGCTAGACTTCCCGCCAGCCATCCTCCGCCGAGGTGCCATGCGGTGATCGGGCTCGCCGTGGAGGTGCAGCCGTCAACGACGATCCCGCGGACACACGTCACGAGCCTGATCAGAGAGTCTTAGAGCGCGGAGGCTTCCGTGAAGAAGGGACAATCAATGATGCGGATCACCAGCCTGCTCGCCGCCCTCTCGCTGCTCACCTCGGCTGCGACGGCCCACGCCCAGAGCGCGTGGGTGCTGTGGGCGCACTCGTATGAGGTCTGGGTCGACAGCAACAAGGAGAATCATCGGCGCGATGGCTATTGGAAGAAAGTCACCGCGACGGCGGCCAAATCGGACTGCGACGAACGCACGGTGCGCGAGGCGCGAGCCGAGTACTACACACTGACCGGTAAAGGTGTCAGGGCGACACTAGTGGGCTCTAAGGTGGGATTCGACCAGAGCAACACGAGGTATAAGCGCGGGTACCATAGCTTCGAATGCTGGCCCGACACCGTGGATCCGCGCGGGGCGAAGGGGAAGTGAGCGTGTTCTGCGCTAGCACGCCGAAGGGAAGATGAGCGTTTCCGGTGAAGCGCCGGGCCGTCGCGCGGCAATCAACGCTTGAGACTCTTGTCATTGTATTCAACGATCGTCGCATTCGGGAGCGGCTTGGTTCCACCGGGGCGGGCAGAAAGAACGGGAGGAGTCCAGGTCAACAGCGGTTGTGATCTCTCAGCGCCTTGGACCTCAGTTTGCCATATGTTCGCTAAAGTCAGCATCATGTCAGCGCCCGTTCCGAGGGCCGCCTGACAGCCCCGCAACTCCACTCTTGAGCCCTTCGGCTCGAAGAGTTTCGTGATGACATTGAGGGATTCCTCGTAGCTGCGGACACTGTCGGCATCAATTTTGTCGTTACCGATCTTGAGATTGCCTTTGTTGTACGGCGTCTCAAACCGAATCACGCCACCATCAGACTGTTGACGGAACTCGTCATAGTGCGTGACCCCATGACCCCAAATGCGGAGAATAGAAATCTTGTTGTTACTTGCTTTGGACTGCACTGCCGAAAAGAATTGGGTAACGCCCATGCCGGACAGATCAAACGCTTTTGCAATATTGTCGGTGACAACCGTGACCAGATTTTTCCCGCTGATCACATCGAGGATCACACCCATGAGTCACCCCTTAGCGCCGTGATTGGCATCTGCGGGATGCGCCAAGAACGGCGCTCTACCGAAGTGCCTGAAATAGCTGGTGAGCCGTGTGGGACTCGAACCCACGACCCCCTGATTAAAAGTCAGGTGCTCTACCGTCTGAGCTAACGGCTCGCGCGGACGATTCTACGCGGTTGCGACCGTGGAGCAACCTCAGAAGCGGGGCGGGCTGCAGGATTCCGGCTCGTCTCGGGCGCGGCTTAGCCGCGCCGGCGCACTCTCTGCATCGCGCGGCGCACGGCGCGTCCAGGCCGGAGAGCGAGATCGACGACTCGCCGTAAGCCGGCGCCCTTAGCCTTCGCTTTCTGCTCTGGTGGCCTCGGACTCGGACGACGCCGTGCCCACGGGAAGCCCAGCGGAGGGTTGACGCATCCGCCTTCGACGATCCGTTCAGGGCCACTCATAGCTTATCGCCGCGGCACCAACATGGTCGGGTTCACGCTGTCGGGCTGGCATGTGTAGTAGTGCCACTGCGACGGGCCTTCCGGATCCCTCTTGTCGAACCTGACCACGCGCGTGGAGCCGTCCGGGTTCACGGTCACGAGGCGCCCGCCAAAATCTCGGCCGGGGTCGCCCGGTCTGAGCAATTCGGAGCCCGGAGCCTGCTGTTGCGCGCCGAGCAGACACTGGTCGCGCGTCTCATACGGCGCGAGCTGGCGTTCCGTTTCCGCGATCACCTTGCGCCGATAAACCTGCCGGGTCTTCTCCCACAGCACCCACCCGTCCTCGGCGAAGGCCGTCGTACCCGAGACGATCACGCTCAACGTGACCAGCAAAGCAACGCGCATCGTCGCCCGCCTCCTTCTCTTCTCTACTTTGCACAATCAGGTCTTTCCCGCCTCGTTTTTACCGTCCTTTCCTGATCGCGCGCAGGACGCAAGAGGAGCCTTCGTCACCTCCTCCCTGCTCTCGCAGTAAGTTGTACACGGTCCAAGAGTGTAGCTTCTACATTTTAAGCCCTTACCTATAGCGCTAAACGTCGGTAAGCTCGAACCTGACGCTAGTTATCGGCGGGCACACGGCTTGCAGCCTCGCAGAATCCTCAAGAGTACAAAGCGTTGAACAGACGCATCGAGAGGGCGGACGAGGCGATCGGCCCGCCGCCCGGAGGTCCCGGACGATGAGATCGAAGGATGCTCTACTCGGTTCCGACGTAGACAGATTCGAGACATCGAGAGGAATCGCGGAAGCGCCGAGGGGCTCGCGCGCCTTCGACGGCGAGCTGCGTGACGCCGATCGCCTGCTCGCCCAGGCGCACAATCAGAACGAAATCCTCGTGACGGCGCTGCAGGAGGCGCGCGAGCAGATCGCGGCCCTCAAGGAAGAGGTCGACAAGCTCTGCGCCCCGCCCTCGACGTACGGCGTCTATCTCGCCGCCAACGAGGACAGCACCGTCACCATCCTCTCCCAGGGTCGCAAGGTGAAGGTCAACCTCCATCCCTCGCTCAAGCCCGAAATGCTCAAGCCCG
>QHSP01000070.1 GCA_003220495.1 Candidatus Rokuibacteriota bacterium
GGACGTACAAGCCCGACGAGTTCTTGAAGCTGCCGGCGTACGGCCGCGACTACCCGCCGGCCAAGCCCTGAGGGTTTTGCCTCGTCAAACGCAAGCTTTACACGAGCCAGCGCGCGAGGCGCATCAGGCGGTTGCCGCCTGCCGCCGCACGGTCGAGGGGCCCCACCAGAAAGGAGTCGATCCCGAAGGATCGGCCGGCCCCGGTCAGGAGGAAGAGGGCCGCGAGCACGATGAGCATCGTGTAGGCCCAGCCCCACTCGTGCGGGACGCTCAGGATCCCGAGGGTGATGTTGGCCGCCATCCCGAGCGCGACGAGCGAACCGAGACGCGTGAAGAGGCCGAGAATCAACGTGACCGCGATGAAGGTTTCGGTGATCAAGGTCATCCAGCCGAAGAAGGTCCAGTGGGGAATCATGACGTTGACGAGGAAGTCCCTGTAGGCCGGCACTGTCGGGAACTGGATCTCCTGGTGGACCCAGTACCAGAGGCCGCCACCCGAGCGGCGCCCGAAGTCGTCGGACGGAACCTTCCACTTCGACTGCTGCCACCACAGCACGCCGTACAGAATGCGCGCCAGCCCGAGCGGCCAGAGCGGCGCGGTCGCCCGCAGCCAGCCCGCCAGCCCGCGCTCGGGCTGAGCGAGGCCCGATGAGCTCTCGATCTTGCCGGTCATACGATCCTCCTCGCGCGTGGCGATCGACGCCCTCTTCGTGGGAAGATTCCGCGACGGCGCGCCCGAACGCCCGTCATGCGCCGACCAGGAGGCTCACTCGCGCCCTTATCCTTTAGACACGGGATCGCGGCCGCCGGTCCCGCCGGCCTTCCGCCTCGGCGAGTATCGCCTGCTTTCGATCAGAATGGTGGCGTGGGCCACGGGTCTCGGCCTCGTCGCGAGCGCCCTGGCTCTCACGCGCGTGCCCAATCTCGTCGACGTAGCGGGGTGCTTCCTCGCGATCTACGCCCTGGCGTTCGTCTGCTACGCGGCGGGATCCTGGGCGATCGAGCGCACCGGCGGGGCGCCGCGGGCGACGCTGGGGCTCGTGCTCGGCGTCGCCGTCGCGTCGAGGCTCGCGCTCTTGCCCACGGTGCCTACGCTCTCGACCGACGCCTATCGCTACGTCTGGGACGCTCGGGTGGCGCGCGCCGGGCTGAGCCCCTTTGCCTACGCTCCGACGGCGCCCGAGGTCAGTGCCCTTCGCGACCACGAGATCTATCCTCGCCTTAACCACTCGACGTGGCGCACGATCTATCCCCCCGGGGCTCAGGTCTTCTTCCGCGCAGTCTACGCGCTCGCCCCCGACAGCGTGCGTGCAATGAAGGTCGGCGTCGCTCTCGCGGAGCTGGCGGCTCTCGGCCTCATGCTCCTGCTCGTGAAGCAGCTCGGCCTGCCGAGCTCCCGCGTCGT
Organism: Candidatus Rokuibacteriota bacterium; assembly: GCA_003220495.1. GTDB lineage: Bacteria > Methylomirabilota > Methylomirabilia > Rokubacteriales > CSP1-6 > AR31. The sequence continues at coordinate 1,406 of QHSP01000070.1, forward strand.
CGTGTACGCGTGGAATCCCCTCGTGCTCGTGGAGGTGTGGGGTAGCGCGCACATCGATGGGCTCGTGCTGCCGGCTGTCGTGGGCGCGACGCTCGCCGCGGTCACGCGCCGACCACGGTCGGTCGCGGCGCTGCTCGCGGCGGGCGCGCTGGTCAAGCTCTACCCCGTCTTGTTGTTACCGTTGCTGCTCGGCGCGGCGCTCGAGAGGAGAGACGGACACGTCGAGTCCGGGGCGCGCAGGATGGTCGCGGCGCGTTGGGGCGTGCCGACGGCGATCTTCGTGGCCGTCGTGGCGCTCGGCTACGCGCCGCTCGCCAGACTCGGACGCGACGCGCTCGGCTCGCTGCCGCGCTACGTGAGCGAGGAGTATTTCAATCCCGGGCTCGTGCGGACCCTCGTTAACCACTCGGCGCTGGCCCTCGGCGCCGTGCTGGCTTGGGCCGCGTGGGCGACGTGGTGGCGCGACGGCGCTTCGCTCGCTATCCACGCCCGGCGACTGGCCGGTGGCTCCACCGTGCTCGGACCCAACGTCTTTCCGTGGTACGCAGCGTGGGTCGTGCCATTTCTCGCCCTCGCTCCGTCGCCGAGCTGGATCGGCTTTACCGGTACCGTGATGCTCGCCTACACGTTTTTCCTCGCGACACCGTGGGCCATTCCGCCGTGGGCGCGCGCGGTCGAGTTCGCGCCAGTGGGGCTGGCGGCATTGGGCTGGGTGTGGACTCGCCGGATGGCAAAGCGGGCGCGCGGTGCCCGTCTCTCGACCACGCGCGATTTTACAAGCTCGTGACACATCGAGCTCGGGCCCGGTGATAAGATCGCGTGCACAGAGCGCAACGGTGCTCGTATCTGGCAGGAGCGGGCATGGAATTTAGTGTCGGGGTTGGTCTCACGAACGCATGCGACCTGGCGTGCGCGCATTGCTATCGCGACACAGCTCGGATCGATCAGCTGACGCTCCACCAGGTGACGGCAGTGTGCGACGCGTTGCCGGTGCGCTCGATCAATCTCGGCACCGGCGAGAACGGGCTCCATCCGGACTATGACGCGATCGTTGCCGCCCTTGCGGCCCGCGGGGTCAAGCTCTCCCTGACTTCGAACGGCTTCACGCTCGATCAGTCCTCGGACGACACGCTTCGGAAGTTCCGCGAAGTCGAGCTGTCGATCGACTTCCCGTCCGAGGCCGAGCAGGACGCCTTCCGGGGCCCCGGGAACTGGCGACGCGTCATGGCCGCGATCGATCGAGCGCGACGGCTCGGCGTCACCGTCACGGTGCTCACGGTAATGATGAAGCCCAACTACCGGCGCCTCAGCGAGATCGCGCGCATCGCCTTCCGCGCCGGTGCGAACTATCGCGTCAATGTCTATCAGCCCGTCAAGACCGACGCCTTCACGCTGGCATACGAGGAATTCTGGGACGGCTTTCGGTGCCTGCTCGCCGAGACCCGGCTCGTGAGCACGAGCGAGCCCATCCTCAACGCGATGCTGGGCGCGCCCTTTGCGAACGGCTCGGGGTGCGGGCGACAGACCGTGCGGGTCACGCCGCGCGGCGACATCGTGCCGTGTGTCTACTGGAACCGCTCGGATCTGCGGCTTGACGACCTGCCACACACCGGCGGCGACGGCGTGCTCGAGTCTCCGCAGTTCGTTCGGGTGCGCCAGGTCCCGGCCGCATGTCGTGGCTGCGTGTTCGTGTCCACCTGCCAGGGCGGCTGTGCAGCGCGGCGTGAGCTGGCTGGCGGCGTGGAGGAGCCCGACCCGTATTGCCCGCTCGTGCGAGGCAAGACGGTGAAGCTCGACTGGGCGCGCGCCGACTTGCGTGACCTCCTCAAGACGGGCAGCGCCTGCACGAGCGTGTTCGCTCCGGCATGAGAAATCGATGACCTCATCCGGCTCGGCAGCGAGATCGTGCCTCGTCATCCCCGCCCTGAACGAGGCCGCCGTCATCGGCGACGTGATTCGCCGGGTGCCGGCTGGCGTCGTCGCCGACGTCGTCGTGGTCGACAACGGCTCGACCGATGACACCGGCGCGGTGGCCTCGCGCGCCGGTGCTCGGGTCGTCGTCGAGCCTCGTCGCGGCTACGGGGCGGCGTGCTGGGCGGGGGTGGAGGCATTGACCCCCGATACCACGATCGTCGCGTTCCTCGACGGCGACGGCAGCCAGCGCCCCGAGGAGCTGCCCCGCGTGCTCGCCCCCATTCTGACGAGTGAGGCCGACCTCGTCTTGGGCGTACGGAGGATGACCGGGACGCACCCGCTCCACGCGTCGTTGGGGACGCGTCTCGTGGCCGCGCTCGTGGCGTGGCGATTCGGCGTCCGCCTCCGGGACCTCGGGCCATTTCGCGCCATCCGCGTCGATCTCCTGCGCCGTCTCGGCATGCACGACCGCGCCTTCGGGTGGCCGGTCGAGATGGTCGTCAAGGCGGCCGCGCGCGGGGCCCGCATCGTCGAGGTCGACGTCACGCACGCGGCGCGCCAGGCCGGCCGCTCGAAGGTTTCCGGCACCTTTCGCGGCAGCGTCAGGGCGGGGTACGCGTTCCTCACAACCGCGGTGCGCGCCGTGCGCGACGTGACGTGATGGCGACGGCGTTGTCGGTGAGGCCACCGTTGCCCCGGTCGCTCTACCTCGAGACGACCAGTCGCTGCAACTCGCTCTGCGAGACCTGCATCCTCACCTTCGGCGGCCGGGAGCCGCAGAAGGATCTGGGGTGGGAGGAGTTCCGGCGCGTGGTCGACCAGTTTCCAGCCCTCGACCGCGTGCTCCTGCACGGGATCGGCGAGCCCCTCCTGAACCGCGAGCTGCCGCGCATGATTGGCCATCTCAAGGCCCGCGGCGCCACCGTCCTGTTCAACTCGAACGTCATCACGCTTGGGCTCAGCCAAGGACGGGCGCTGATCGAGGCCGGGCTCGATGAGCTCCGCGTCTCGCTCGACGCGTCCACGCCGGCGACATACGCGCGGGTACGGGGCGTCGACGCCTTCGCGCGCGTCATCGCGAATTTGGAGAAGTTCGCCGCGCTCCGCGAGGAGCTCGAGAAGCCGGCGCCGGAGGTGTCGCTCTGGTTCACGGCTCTCCGCGACAACATCGAGGAGATTCCCGGATTGGTGCCGCTCGCGGCAAGGGTCGGAGCCCGAGCCATTCACCTCCAGCGCCTCGTCTACAACGGGCTCGGGCTCGCGACCGCCGAGCAATCGCTCTATGGCCGGCTTCACGCCCGCGAGGCGGCGCTGCTCGAGGCCACGCGCGCCGCCGCCCACGCGGCCGGCGTCGAGTTCTCGGCCTCCGGCGCCACCGAGCCGGAGGTCAGCCTGACCCCCGACGACGCCGCACGGCCGTGGAGCGCGTGCCGGCGTCCGTGGACTCTCGTCTACGTCACCGTGCACGGCAACGTGCTGCCGTGTTGCATCGCGCCCTGGATCACCGAGGATTACCGCGGCATCGTGCTCGGAAACCTCTTCGAGCGGCGGCTCGCCGACATCTGGTGGGGCGAGCGCTACCTCGGATTCCGGCGGGCGATCCAGACCGACGAGCCGCCGGAGCCGTGCCGCGGCTGCGGTGTGAAGTGGAGCCTCTAGCGACCGCGCGCGCAGGGCCGCCGCCGTCCGCGCGCGCGCCGGCCGTCGCCGTGATGGCAAAGGTGCCGGGAGCGACGCCAGTGAAGTCGCGGCTGCACCCCGCGCTCACGCCCGAGCGCGCGACCGAGCTCTACCGCTGCTTTCTGCTCGACCGCCTCGACGCCCTCGCGACGGTTCCGGGCATCGAGCCCGTGGTGGCGTTCACCCCGGCCGCGGCCGCCGACGCGCTGGGGGCGCTCGTGCCAGCTGGATTCCGCTGCGTCCCTCAGCGCGGACCCGACCTCGGCGCGCGTCTCGACGCGGTCCTCGCCACACTGATCGCTGACGGGCACCGGGGCGCGATCGCGATCGACAGCGACAGCCCCACGTTGCCGATGGGCCATGTGGCCGAGGCGGCGCGCGTGCTCGGGTCGGGCTCCGCCGATGTCGTCGTCGGGCCCTCGGACGACGGTGGCTACTACCTCATCGGGGTCGCTACGCCGCGGCCGGCGCTCTTCGAGCGAATGCCCTGGAGCACCCCGGATGTCCTGCCTCTCACGCTTCAGAGGGCCAAGGATCTCGGGCTCAGCCTGCACCTCTTGCCCGCGTGGTTCGACGTCGATACCGAGGCTGATCTCCGTCGGCTGCACGCGGCGATGGCGTCGAATGGTGGGCCGCCGCGCACCCTCGCATTCGTCCGCGAGCTCTTCGGTTGAGTAGATCCTGAGACGCTCGTGCCTCGGCGCCGTGCTCGTGACGGCCGCGATCGCAGTGCTGCCGTGCGCCGGCGGCAGCGCCGACTCGCTTCAGTTTCCGAAGCCCGATCGCCCGGTCGCGCGCATCGTCTCGCCGGCGTATTCCTCCGAGGAAGCGCGCGACCGTAAGGGCGAAGCGGAGCACGTCCTGAATCGCCTCGGCGTCAGAGCGGGGCTTCGCGTGGCCGACCTGGGCGCTGGCGATGGCTACTACACCGCGCGGTTGGCCCGACGACTCGGACCGAGCGCGACCGTGTACGCCGAGGACGTTGAGGCGGGGCACCTCGATCGGCTGCGCGCACGGCTCACACGCGATGGGATCACCGGGGTCACCCTCGTGCACGGCACGCCGGGCGATCCGAAGCTTCCCGAGGCGTCCATCGATCTCGCGGTCCTGTCGCACATGTACCACGAGATCGAGAACCCCTTCGAGTTCCTGTTCCGGCTGCGGCCAGCCCTGGCGCCCGGCGCGCGTCTCGCCATCATCGATCTCGACAAGCCGACGCGCGAGCACGGCACACCGCCCGAGCTGCTGCGCTGCGAGCTCGCGGCCGTCGGCTATCACGAGGTCGACGTGATGTCTCTGGCGCCGGCCGATGGCTACCTGGCGGTGTTCGTTCCGCCCGCGACCCTTCCGGCGCCGGAGGCGATCCGGCCCTGCCGGCAATGAGGTGTCGGTCATCGGCAACGCGCTGCGGCTGCGCCGCGTTTCCCTGTAGGATCTAGGCGCGAGAGGGGCGACGCGATGGGCGAGCCGGCCAGACTGCAGCTGAAGGTGCGGCACTATGAAGTGGACCAGTACGGTCACGTCAATCACGCACAGTACGTCCACTATCTCGAGGTGGCCCGCATCGAGGCGCTGGACGCGCTGGGGTTGTCGCTGCCGGAGATGCGGCGGCAAGGCTACTTGATTCTCGCGGCCGATCTGTCCGTCAAGTACCTGGCACCCGCTCGGTCGGGTGACACGCTCGAGATATCGACGTTCGTCCGTGAGATCCGCGGCGCCCGGTCGATCTGGATCCAGGAGATCCGCGAGGCGGGGAGCCAACGGCTCCTGGTGACCGCCGAAGTGACCGGGGCGTTCGCGACCGAGGACGGTCGGCCCGCCAGAACTCCGGCGAGCTTTCGCGAGCGATTGTCCGCCCTCTGCGTTCCCGGTGCCGCCGTCGCGCAGGGTAAGTAACGAAGCTCGGGTCACGTCCCGCTCAGAACTCGAGCCGGTGCAGCCGGACCCACAGGTCCGGCTCGGTCCCTCCCGCTTTCTTCACGTTGATCTCATCGGCGCCGTCGGGGCTCGTCACGGGCGTAGTGCGCCACAAGGAAGGCCTCTCGGCGAGCTGCGCGCGGAATTCCTCGGTCGCCCAGATCTGCCCGGGCGCCACGTGCGGCTCGACACGGGCCGCGCAAAGCACGGCTTCGCCTCCGGCGATCACTTGCGTCCCGTCCGTCGTCCGCCGGCGAGTCTGTACCTCGCCGTAGTGCAGCGCGATTCGTAGTCGAGGCTGGCCGGGAGCGCGATACACCTCGTCCATCAGATGACGGGCGATCTGCGCCAGCAAAACGGGATCGTCGTGCACGACCGACACGGTGTCGCCA
>QHSP01000037.1 GCA_003220495.1 Candidatus Rokuibacteriota bacterium
CGGAGCCATCGTGGTGGGGCCCAAGCTGTCCGGCGACCCCTTCTATCCCCAGGATCTCGATCTGCTGATGACGCTCGCCAATCAGGCCGGCGTCGCGGTGAAGAACGCTCAGCTCTATGCGCAGGTGCTCCTGGCCCATGAGCATCTCAACAACATCGTTTCCACGATCGAGAGCGGGGTCGTCGCGGTCGACGCGACCGGCCAGGTAAGCCTTTTCAACCGGGCCGCGGAGCAGCTCATGGGCCTGGCGGCCGAGAGGGTCCGCAATCAACCGCTCAGTGTGCTGCCGGAGTGCGTCGGCGACATGCTGTCCGAGACCATCACCGGCGGCGGCGCCAAAACGCAGCCCGAAGTCCAGCTGTCCGACGGCACGACGACACGGCCGATCATCTGTACGACGTCACCGTTGCACGATCAGGCCGGCGCCGTGCTGGGGGCCGTCGCCGTCTTCAGCGATCTCACGCCGCTCAAGGCGCTCGAGGTGGAACGGCAGAGGGCCGAGCGGCTTGCCTACTTCGAGATGCTGGCGTCCGGGATCGCGCACGAGATCAAGAACCCGCTGGTGGCGGTCAAGACGTTTGCTCAGCTCCTGCCGCGCCGGCGGGGCGACGACCGCTTCGTGGCCGAGTTCGGCCGCGTCGTGACCCACGAGATCGCCAAGATGGAGCGGCTGCTCGACCGGCTCCGCGCGCTCTCCCGGCCGGGGGAGCGGCCACGCCATCTGATCGACCTGAGGTCGCCGATCGGGGACGCAATCGAGGCGATGCGGCCTGTCTTTGCCGAGAAGAGCGCTGTCCTGTCCGCGGCCATGGGCCAGTCGCCCTGCACCATCCTCGGCGACCACTCGGAGCTCGAGCAGCTCTTCCTGAACCTCTTGATGAACGCCCACGAGGTCACGGCGCCCGGGGGCATGGTACGAGTGGAGGTCGCGACGTCGGCGGACCGTGCTATCGTCGCCGTCGTGGACACTGGTCCGGGCGTCCCGCCGGAGCTCCTGGAGCGGGTCTTCGAACCCTTCTTCTCCACCAAGGAGCGGGGCTCCGGTCTCGGGCTCGCCATCTGCGCCTCCATCGCTCAGACCCACGGCGCCCGCATCAAAGCGACCAATCGCGACGCGGGCGGCGCCGTCTTCACCGTCGACTTTCCGGTCGCCGTCACGGCGACCATCCCGGTGTCGGCATGAACACGATCCTGGTCGTCACGTCCGACGACGCGCTGCGGGCGCGTCTCATGGTCGCCCTCGGCGAGCATTCCGTCTTCACGGCTCCCAACGACACCGAGGCGCTGAAGACGCTGCGGCTCATCGAGATCGACGTGGTCGTCCGCGGCGCGGGCACTTCCCGCGACGTCGAGTCGTTCGTCGCGCGGGTGCGGGCGATCGCGCCTGCGGCCCTCACCATCACCATCGGTGTGACGGCCGAGGACAGCGAGACCGCCGACTTCACCCTGCCCGTGACGTTCACGCAGCGCGAGCTGGACGGTGTGCTGCGACGGGTGATCGACAAGCTCCACCTGACGCGCGAGATCACGGCACTGCGCTCCAGTCTCGGGCCCGAGGCGCCGGGCACGACGGTCGGCCCTGACGAGCCGTGGGAGGGCGCCGCGTTCGCCCGCGTCCTCAAGGAATTCACGCGCGCGTTCGCCGCGGGATTCGATCTGCCCCGCGCGCTCGAGATGTTCCTCGACGCGATCCGCGAGCTCGTGCGGCCCACGCGCATGGCGCTGCTCCTGCCCGACGCGGATGCTCAGGAATATCGCGTCGCGACCCATCGGGGGCTGGCGCGACCGATCGTCGAATCGGTACGCCTCCACGCCGGACAAGGTCTGGCTCGCTGGCTCGCCGCCCAGGGCCGGCCGGCTCGACTCCACGACCTCACCGACCCGGAGATCGTGCGCGAGCTCAAGCTCCTCCAGAGCGTGCTCGCCGTGCCCCTCCTAGCCCACGGTGAGCTCGTCGCGATCCTCACCGTCGGGCAGCCGGTCGTCGGCTCGATGTATCGACGCGGCGAGACCGAGACGCTCTTCGATCTCGCGTCGCACCTGGCCACGGCCATCCGCGACATCGCGCTCCACAATCAGCTCGAGCGTCAGCAGCAGTTCAGCGAGCGCATCCTGGCCCACATGTCGAGCGGCGTCATCACCATCGGGCGCGATCAGCGCATCGGCACGATCAACCGCCGGGCCGAGGAGATTCTCCAGCTCTCGTCCGGCGAGGTCCTCAAGCAGGACCTCCGCGCGCTTCCGTCGCCGCTGGGCGACATGCTCTTCGACACGCTGAGGACGGGACGCACGGCGGGCCGCCACGAGATCCAGCTCGCGCTGCGCGGGCTCTGGCTCGAGGTCTCGACCTATCCCGTGCGCGGCGAGGACGGCGCGCCGCTCGGCGCGGTTCTCGTCTTCGAAGACCTGACGGCGCAGAAGGAGCTCCTGACGCAGAAGCGTCAGGTCGAGCAGACCCAGCTCCTCACGCGCGTGGTCGCGCGGATCGCCGACGAGATTAAAAATCCGCTGGTGTCCATCAACACCTTCATCGAACTCATCGGTGAGCGCTACGACGACCCGGATTTCCGGCGGCATTTCTCGTCCGTCGTCCGTCGGGACGTGCGCCGACTGGTGGAGGTGTTCGAGAAACTTGCGGGGCTCGTGACGGAAGGTGAGTTAAACTTCACGACCGTGGATGTGCACACGGTCGTCGACGACGTGGTGACCGCGATCGAGCTCGTCGACGAGGTGCCGGCCAGACCGCTCCAGCTCGATGTGACGCGCGAAACGACACCGCAGGTCGTGAAGATCGATCCGGCTCAGCTCCGAAAAGCCCTCTCGTACCTCATCTGGTATCTGGCGCACAACTCGCCTCCGGATCAGGCGCGCGTGTCGGTGTCGGTCGCGCGGCACGCCGAGCGCGAGGGCGGCGAAGGCGTGCGGATCCTGGTCGGCTCGCGCACCGCGGCGGTGCCGGCCGAGAAGCTGCACCGCGTGTTCGACCCGGTGCAGATGGTCCAGGAGAGCCTGATCGACGTGGGACCGGCCGTGAGCCAGCGTCTCGTGGAAGCCGTGGGCGGGCAGCTCGCGGTCCGTCAGGGGCGCCACGAGCTCCACTTCCTGGTCACGCTCCCGCTCGCGAGCCCATGAGCACGACCACCACCGCGCTCGGGCGCGTTCTCGTCGTCGACGACGAGCTGGGTCCCCGCGAGTCGTTGCGGATGCTGCTCAAGCCCAGCTACGCGATCCAGACGGCGGAGAACGGACGCACGGCCCTCGATCTGCTTCGTCGGTTCCAACCGGACGTCGTGATCATGGATATCAAGATGCCCGAGATGGACGGGCTCGAGCTGCTCCGGCACGTCAAGCGCGCCGACCCGTCGATCGAGGTCGTGATGATCACGGCGTACGCGTCGCTCGAGACCGTCCGCCACGCGCTCACGCACGGAGCGTTCGAGTACCTCATCAAGCCCTTCTCGCGCCAGGATCTCGAGGAGGTCGTCCATCGCGCGCTCGTGCGCCGGCAGGCCGACCTCGGCACCCGCGGCCAGGTCGCGCGGCTCGTCGAGGAGATGCGCAAGCTCTCCGCCAAGACCCGGGAGCTCGAGGAGGCCGAGGCCACCGAGCAATCCCTCCGCGTCACCCAGCTCTCGATCCTCCGGGAGATCTCGCGGACGATCGTCGGCCACCTCGACCCCCAGAACGTGACCGCGGCAGTCACCGAGCAGCTGCGGGCGGCCCTCGGCTACGACAGCGTCGAGATCGTCCCCGAAAACCCGGTGAGCGTCGACAAGAACGATGCGTGCGTCGTGGCGTGCGTCATCCGCGACATGCAGGGGCCGCTTGGACACCTCGTCATCGACAACCGGTCCACGCGGCGCGCGATCGATCCGCGAGAGCGTGAGCTCCTCGAGATGCTCTCGGAGTACCTGGCGATCGCCCTGCGTAATTCCCGTCTCTACGGTGAGATCGCCGACACGAAGCAGCGGCTCGAGGAGACCATTTCGTCCGCCGGCGAGGCCATCATCTCGGTTTCGCCCGACGATCGGATCGAGAAGTGGAACCCGGCGGCCGAGCGCATCTTCGGCTCCAGCGCCGCCCAGGCGATCGGCCGCCCCATCACGGACATGCTCCCGCGCGGAGACTACGCCGACGCCCGACGGCGACTGGCCGAGGGCACGCCGCGGCACGAGTTCCAGACCACGGCCACCGCGGGGCAGCCGCGCCCGGTCGAGCTGGCAGTGACGCTCTCGGCGCTGCACGGACGCCATGGCGGGCTCGAGGGGCTGATCGCGATCGTCCGCGACATCACGGCCCAGCGCGAGGTCGAGAAACAGCTGCACCAGTCCGAGAAGCTCACGGCCCTGGGACAGCTCGCCGGCGGCATCGCGCACGACTTCAACAATCTCCTCCAGGCGATCCTCGGCTACGCCCAGCTCATGAAGCAGAGCCTCCACGACTCTGAGTTCGTCAGCCGCTCGCTCAACGTTGTCGAGGCCGCGGCCGTCGACGGCGCCGAGACGGTGCGCCGCATCCAGCAGTTCGCGCGCCTGCGTCCGGACGGTCCGCCGGTCGGCGTGGACGTGAACCAGAGCGTGCACGACGCCGTGGCGATGATCCGCCCGCGGCTCGAGGAAAGAATCGCGCGCGACAACCGGCCGCTCGACCTCCGGCTCGACCTCGGGACGATCGAGACGATCAACGGCCGCCCGGCGGCGCTGACCGAGCTGATGACGAATCTGCTCCTGAACGCGCTCGACGCGATGCCCGACGGCGGCACGCTCACGGTGTCGACGCGAGGCGAGCCCGGCCGCACCGTGGCGCTGACGGTCACCGACACCGGCGTCGGCATGCCCGAGGCCGTCCGCCGGCGCATCTTCGAGCCGTTCTTCTCGACCAAGGGCGAGGGCGGCTCGGGACTCGGCCTGTCGATGGTCTACGCGATCGTGCGGCGACACGGCGGCGACATCCGCGTCGACAGCGAGCCCGGCCGCGGCGCCACCTTCACGCTCACCTTCCCGGTCGCGAGCGAGCCCGTGGGCACCGAGCCCGAGTCGGCGCTGCCGCGGGCACGCCGGCCGGCCCGCGTGCTCCTGGCGGACGATGACCCCAAGGTGCTCGACACCTTGACCGAGATCTTGCGGAGCGTGGGCCACACCGTCACCGCCGCCGCGAGCGGCGGCGCCGCGCTCACCGCCTACGGGCCGGGGCGCTTCGATGTGGTGCTGACGAACCTCGGGATGGCGGGGATGAACGGCTGGGAGCTTGCCGAGCGGGTCCGCCGGGTCGATGCGGACATCGCGATCCTCTTGATCACGGGCTGGGGGCTGCGCGACGAGGAGCACGGGCGGCTGAAGGCGCTCAAGATCCGCAAGTGCCTCTTCAAGCCCGTACGTCCGGGTGAGCTAGACTCAGCGATCCAGGACGCGCTCGCCCCGGCCTGAGGTCAGGCGCGCTTCATCGGGCGGCCGCAGCAGATCTTCTGCGCCATCGCGACCTTCCCGCACTTGGCGCAACGAAATCCGGCCATGTCCCCTCCGTGTCGTCGCGGCTAGAGCCGCTCGATGATGGTCGCGATGCCCTGGCCGAAGCCGATGCACATCGTCTGGAGCCCGTAACGCTTGCCCGTCCGTTCCAGCTCGTGGAGCAAGGTCGTCATGAGCTTGGCGCCCGAGCAGCCGAGGGGATGGCCGAGCGCAATCGCGCCGCCGTTGACGTTGACCCGGCCCATGTCCGGGTGATATTCGCGCTCCCACGCGAGGACCACCGACGCGAACGCCTCGTTGATCTCGACCAGATCGATCTGGTCGAGCTTCAGGCCGGCCTTGCGGAGCACGCGCTGGGTCGCCGGAATCGGGCCCGTGAGCATGATCGTGGGATCGACGCCGGCGAGCGCGGTCGCGACGACGCGGGCCCGCGGCTTGAGACCGAGCGCCTTCGCCCGGTCGGCGGACATGAACATCAACGCGGCGGCGCCGTCGGAGATCTGCGACGAGCTGGCCGCCGTCACGACGCCGTCGGGCTTGAACGAGGGCGTGAGCGTCGCCATCTTCTCGCGATTCACCGGGACGCGGACGCCTTCGTCGGTATCGAAGACGGAGCCATCGGGCAACGTTACCGGAACGAGCTCCCGCTTGAAGCGTCCTTCGGCGATGGCGCGGCCCGCCTTCTCGTGGCTCTGCGCGGAAAACTCGTCGAGCTCCTCGCGCTTGAGTCCCCACTTCTCGGTGATCATCTCGGCCGAGATCCCCTGCGGCACGATGTTGAAGCGCTCCTGGAGCTTTGGCGAGAGCGGCCCGTCGCCGGGTCCCACGGCGTTGGAGCCCATCGGCACGCGCGTCATGTGCTCGATCCCGCCGGCGATCACGACGTCGTACTGGCCGGCCATCACGCCCATCGCGGCGAAGTTGGCGGCCTGCTGGCCCGAGCCGCACATCCGGTCGAGAGTCGTGCCGCACACCTCGACGGGAAGACCGGCGATCAGCGCGGCGTTTCGCGCGATGTTGAACCCCTGCTCGCCGACCTGATCGACGCAGCCGAGGATGACGTCCTCGATCTCGGCAGGATCGACCTTCAGGCGGGCGACCAGATCCTTCAGTACCAGCGCCGCGAGATCATCCGGGCGAATGCCCGAGAGCTTTCCGCCTTTGCGCCCAACGGCCGTCCGCACGGCCCCGACGATGACTGCATCCCGCATGACGACCTCCCAGGAGCGACTGAACAGCAATTCATCTTACCGGGGCCCGGGGGGGTGGCGCAAACCACGCGGACGTCGGCGCGGCCGCCGGCGGCTGGATGTCGACGAGGGCTATCGGTCGACGCGCCGCGGATGGCCCTCCAGCGACGTGTCCAGACCGCTACTGCCGCTGAGCACACTGAACGGAGGCGCACCGGGGATGGACGGTCGCGGCGGCCGAACTGGCGTCGCCGGTGGTCCGCTTTCGCTCGGGGCCGCTGGAGCCTCTGGCGCCCGTCCGGGTGTCTCGGGGACGATCTCAGAGCGAGCCACCGACGGCGCGGGCTTAGGGGGAGCCGCGGGTAACGCGTCCGATGGCGATGCGGCCGAGCTCGGCGCGAGCGGGCGCGGGGCAGGCTCTAGAAGCACGTCGGGCTCCCGGGAACGGAGAATTCGCGGCCGCGGCTCCTGAGCCGGCGGCGCCGCAACGCGGTCGCCCGTGGGAGCGCGGATCTCTCTCCTCGGCGAGGGCGGTCGCGGGGCCGGCGGCAGGCTCGCCACGCCACTCGGCGGGATATGCTTCGCCGGGCTCGATTCCGCCGGCGGCCTCGTCAAGTCTGGCGCGGGTTCGGCAGGCGCTGGCGCCGATAGAGTCGGCGCAGGGCTCGGCGCCTCGATTCGCTCTTCGAATATGGGCGCGCGCGCGTCGACCCCGGGGCTGCTGAGCATCGAATAGCCCTTGAGCACGAGCGGTATCGACATTAGCACGATGGCGACACCGATCGGGCGAGCGAGCGGCCTGCGATTGCCGAGAGCTCTCGCGCCTGTCGACGGAGTCGTCGCGGACGATTCTAGGGGTTGCGCGTCACCTTCGGTGGGGGGGTTTGGGCGCTGGCATCCCGGGCACTCGGCAAACGCCGCTCGAAGCGGTGCGGAGCACCCGGTCGCGTGGTGCCAGTTCTGCCCGCATTCCGAGCAGACGTGAAAATGCGGACCGGAGCGCGCTCCCGGCATCGGCTCGGAGCCGGGCTTGGGAAAACACCAAGGACAGCACGCGGCAAGACTGTCCAGACAGTGGCCTGCGTGCTCCCAGTCTCCGTCGCACATGTTGCAGTAATGCGAGTGGAGCTCCCTGACCAGCAAGTCGTTCCGGCCGCAGCACACGGGACAGTCCTCGGGACCGACGAATGGCAGATCGCCCGAGATCGCGTCGTAGCTGGGAATGCCGCACGTGGTCGCGGCGGGTCCGCCGTGCTGCCAGCGATGACCGGCCGTGCACCGGTGCGGATGCTCGGCGCGCGGCGGCTCCAGCTCGCTTGGCGCGATTAGTTTCGTTCCCATCTCACCATGCTTGCGTCAAATTCCGGCGCGCCGGAGACCCTCACGCACGGCCTCGTCCGTGGGCCCGAGCTGCTGGGCCCTTCGAAATGCCGCCCGCGCGTCGTCCTTCTGGCCGAGCTTCAGGTAGCACCAGCCCATTCCCACCTGATACTGGTGCGAGTCCGGCGCGGCCAGGCTCGCCCGGATGAACATCGCCAGAGCCTCTCGATGCCGCTCCAGGTAGTACAGGCTCCACGCCATCTTTCCCCTCAAGGTCGTGACTTCCGGAGGCTCGGCGCTCAGGAGGCGCCGCGATCCCTGAAGGGCCTTCTCGAGCGGAGGAAGGGCGGCTTCGTAGTTGCCGCGCTCGAACTGAGCCGAGCCCAGACCGTTCAAGGCGTCGACGTAGTCGGAATTTCGGTTCAGCGCGGACTGAAACGCTGAAGCGGCGAGCTGGTACCGGCCCAGGCGGAGCCGACTCCATCCGAGACCGTTGGAGAGACCCTCCCAGGTCGGCTGACGCCGGAGTGCGGTCTTGAACGAAATGGTCGCCCCGCGGAAATCTCCGAGGAAATACTCGGACCACGCGAGCAACGCCCGGGCCTGGTCATGCTCGGGGTAGAGCGCGGTCGCCTCGGCAAGCTGATCACGTGCCTCCTGGTACTTGCGCTCCTCGAGCAGGGCGCTGCCGCGCGCGAAGCTCGCCTCTGCCTGCATGCTCCGGCGGAAGCCTTGAAAGAATCCAGGAGAGGACGTCAGGAGCACGGACGAAGCTGACGGCGACCGAGCCGGGCGATCGGCCGCCTCGTCCACTGCTTCCCACGCGCGCTCCGCCGCGGCGCGCGCACGATTCGACTCGCGCCGGACCACGACGTCGTCGGGAGTTGGGCTATTCGCCGCCCGGGCGGCTGCCTCGGCGGCCCGCGACGCTTCGCGCGACGCATCAGCCGCGGTCTGCGCGGCATCCTTCGACGCGTCTGCTATGGCGCTCGCAAGATCTAGCCGCATGCCCGATTGGTCTTCTCGAGCCTGCTCCGCTCCATTGCGCTTCGCCGCGTCAGCGGCGAGCGCGGCACGCCGTGCGGCTTCGGCGGCGCCTTTTGCGGCGGCCTGCGCGGCGCGCCGAGGCTCTGAAAGGTCTGAGGTCCTCTCGACGCGTGCGCTGCCGGTGCCGCTGCTTCCAACGCTCGTGCCTGCCGCGCTGACGCCGTCCGGACCAGGGCCGCCGCTCGAGCCTGGCGTGCCGGTGCCGACGCCTGCGGCCGCGCCACCGGACCCGACTGAGCCACTGACGCCCGCTCCGCCAGCGCTGGCCCCGGCGGCAGCCCCGCCGGTCCCGACTGCGCCGCTCACGCCAACTCCGCTCGCGCCGACTCCGGCGGCAGCCCCGCCGGTCCCGACTGCGCCGCTTACGCCGACTCCGCTTACGCCGGCGCCGGCCGAAGCCCCGCCGGTCCCGACTGCGCCGCTGACGCCAACCCCGCCGGCGCCGGCCCCGGCGGCAGCCCCGCCGGCCCCAGCTGCGCCGCTCACGCCAACTCCGCCGGCACCGGCCCCGGCGGCAGCCCCGCCGGCCCCGGCTGCGCCGCTCACGCCAACTCCGCCGGCACCGGCCCCGGCAGACCCGCCAGCGCCCCCAGCACCTGCGGCACCGCTGACGCCGACCCCACCGACGCCCGCCCCGGCAGACGCGCCGGCCCCGCCGGCACCGGCCGCACCGCTGACGCCGGCCCCGCCGACACCGACTCCAGCCGAAGCGCCCGCACCGCCCGCCCCCGCGGATCCCCCGACTCCAACCCCGGCAGTACCGGCGCCCGCGGCCGCCCCGCCGGCGGCACCCGGACCCAAGGCGAGGGCGATGCTGATGTCAGAGACGAGCTGCACCGCCGCGACGAGCGGCACGGCGAGCAGAACGAGCGCGAGGGCGACGATGTACGATCGCGACGAGCGGATCATTGGAGTTACCCCCAGTTCGAGTGATCGGTAGCGTCTCCAAACCCGGACGCTTTCACTGTGATTCCCGCCCGAGCTCCGGACAATCGGGTGAACACTTTAAAGCGGTCGGCGCGGAGACCTGTACCTGTCGGATGGGGCCTTTATCTCGGCCACGCTTCTGGAGATAATCTGCGGGCGCCGGAACCCGCGAACCCAGGCAGCGGCGAAACCGCTGGAGGTGCGACATGGCCCGCGACGGTTACCTGATCCTCGACAGCGACCTTCACATGATGGAGCCCGACGATCTCTGGTCCCGCTACCTCGAGGGCCCGCATCGCGCGAACCTGCCGCGGTTCTTCGGCGGGCAGCAGCAAAAGCTCGGCGAGAGCTCCGAGGACAAAGGTAACGCGGACACCATCATGGGGATGGAAGTCGCCGGGCTCGCGATTCCCGCGCACGCGAAGGCGGCTGGCGCCACCGCGTCGAGCCGCGAGCTACGGCGCCGGAGCCGCGCGCGGCACCCGCACTTCCAGGTCGCGCGCGGGCGCGGCTTCGACCCGGATTCGACCCTGACCGCAATGGACATCGAGGGCGTCGACGTCGCCGTCATGTACGGCACGCGCGGGCGGCAGATCCTGATGCACGACGACCTGGCGCCGGACTACGCGGCGGCGCTCGCGCGCGCCTACAACAACTGGGCGCACGATTACTGCAAGAACCAGCCGGCGCGACTGAAGTTCGCCGCGCAGATCGCGATGCACAACATCCCGGCGGCCATCGCCGAGGCCCGGCGCTGTGTCAGGGAGCTCGGCGCCGTCGGCATCATCGGCACGCCGAATCCGGTCAACGGCCAGCACCTGCACGACGAGGCCTGCGAGCCGCTGTGGAGCGCGCTCGAGGAGCTCGACGTGCCGATCGGATTCCATCCAACCGGCAACACCTCACTCAAGGACGACGCCGGGCGGCGTTACGTCGGCCACGCCAATTTCCACCCGATCGCCCATGCCATCAGGAATCCGGTCGAGCTGATGGGCGCGATCGCCAGCATGACCACCGGCGGGATCCTCGAGCGCCATCCCCGGCTGCGCTGCGCGTTTCTCGAAGGCACCGCGGGCTGGCTCTCCTGGTGGCTCTGGCGGCTCGACGACCAGTGGGAGAAGTTCGGCCCGGGCTGCGAGCATCAGCTCACGATGCTCCCGAGCGAGTACTTCAAGCGCCAGTGCTACATCGCGCTCGACGTGGACGAGGAGCCGGCGGTCGACGTCGTCAACAAGATGGGCGCCGACTATTTCGTCGTCTCGACCGACTATCCGCACTCTGACGGGGCGTTCCCCGAGGCGATGGAGCAGTTCTTCGGACTGCCGTTCGGCGACGATGTGCGCCGCAAGATTCTCTGGAGCAATTGCGCGCGGCTCTACAACATCGACACGCCGGCGGACACGCGATTCTTCCAACAACTCACACGGAGGGAAGGCTGACATGGCTCACGCGTACCAGACCGATCAGTACGAAGGCATGATCGCCGAAACGGTGTCGATGAAGGGGCACAACGGGGACGCCATCAATGCGTACGTGGCGCGGCCGCTGGGCTCGGGCCCGTTCCCCGGCATGGTCGTCATCCACCACGCGCCGGGCTGGGACGAGTGGTACCGCGAGTGCACGCGCAAGTTCGCGCACCACGGCTTCGTGGCGATCTCGCCGAACCTCTACTTCCGCGACGGCCACGGCACGCCGGAGGACGTGGGCGCCAAGGTGCGCGCGGCCGGTGGCGCGCCGGACGCGAGGGTGCTGGGCGACCTCGACGGCGCGAACGCCTTGCTTCGCTCGCTGCCGTACGTGAGCCGTAAGATCGGCGTCTTCGGCACGTGCTCGGGAGGCCGGCAAGCGTTCCTCGCCGGCTGCCGGCTCAAGGGCCTCGATGCCGTGATCGAGTGCTGGGGCGGACGGGTCGTCATGTCCAAGGAAGAGCTCACGCCGAGCCAGCCGGTGGCGCCCATCGAGTACACCAAGGACCTCTCGGCCCCGATCCTCGGCCTCTTCGGCAACGAGGACAAGTCACCGACCCCGGAGCAGGTCAACCAGCACGAGGCCGAGCTGAAGAAGCACGGCAAGCCGTACGAGTTCCATCGCTACGACGGCGCCGGCCACGGCTTCTTCTACTACGACCGTGCGGCCTACCGTCAGGAGCAGGCGATGGACGGCTGGAAGAAGCTCTTCGCATTCACCGACCGGACCCTGCGCTGAGCGGACATCAGGAGGCCAGCGCATGTGTACGATGATCGCTCAGCAGGTGAAGATCCTGGGTCGCGGCAAGAGCGGCCCGGAGTGGTTCGACGTCCGTGAAGCCAACGTCTCGTACGACCATCCGTACGATCTGCCGCTCGAGCACGCGCTCAACATCGACTTCGTCAACGAGGCGATGGGGCCGGGCGCCCGCGTCGCCGTCGAGCTGAGCGTGGATGCGGCGCGCCAGCTCGTGCAAACGATCCAGGCCGTGCTCGCCGAGGCCGATCAGCGTGGCGTGCTGGAAGACTGTCCGGTCGTCCCGGTGCCGGTGCGCGATCCCGCCGCGGCGTAACGACATAGCGGGCCGCGCGGGGCGGGTCCAGAGACTCGCTCCGCGCGGCTCATCTCATCGCGGAGTATTCCGCGTCAAGAACTCCTGGATGCGGGGCTTCGCCTCCGCCAGAGCCGCCCCCTGCTTCCACTCGCGGATGAACTCGCACTTGGGCATGAGCTTCGCGACTTCCTCGGAGATCGGGAGCGGATGCGCCTCGTCGTTGCCGGCCAGCACCAGGGACGGGGTGTGGCAGCTCGACACGAACGCGCGATCGACGCTGTAGACGAAGCCCGGGCCGTACAAGCTCTGGTGGATGGCATCGAGCACCTTCTCGGTGGCCTCGGGATGATCCTTGAGGGTCTCGGCCCACGCGTTGAACCGCGCGGAGCGGCCGGGCGCCATGGCGCCCACCCGACCGATGGGCTGCGCGAGCACCGCGCTCGCGATGCGCTGGGGCTGGGCCTTCAGCATGCTCATGATGAAGGACCCGCCGATGCACTGGCCGTACAGGTGACAACGGTCGATGCCGAGGGAATCGAGCACGGCGATGTGGTCGTCGCGGTACGTGTGCCAGCCGTCCTGCGCGCTGATCGGCGCCCGCGACCGGCCGCCGGCATTGCGCTGATCCATCACGATCACCCGGAAGCTCCCGGCGAACTCGGTGATGGGGTTCACGGGCGCGGCGGGACGGCTCCAGACGTCGATCACCGACTGCAGCCCCGCCGGCGCGAACGTGAGGATCGGGAACCCGCGGCCGTGCTCCTCGAAGTAAATCGACGCGCCGCTGCGCTCGATGGTTGGCATGATCTTCTCCTCACCCGTTGATCTTCGGGACTGCCCGCTACGACACCACCCGACGCTTGACCTGATCCGCCAGCTTGCAGAACGCGCAGATCGTGCCGGTCGTCACCTGCCCGCAGCGCGCGCACTCGTTGAGAACCAACGCCTCGGCGCGCTCGAAGGCCGGGCGCGCCCGATCGAGGAAGCCGAAGAGGAAGTTGTGCTTCGCGCCCGGCGAGGCGTCCTCCATACGGCTCAGGATCTCCTTGTGGGTGATCGAGGTCGCGCCCTTGGCGAACGGGCATTCCTCGACGATGTAGTCGATCTTCCGCAGGAAGGCGAACGCCGCCGTCTCGCGCTCCGAGAGCCGGTAGAGCGGCTTCACGCGGCGCACCAGCTTCGGGTGGGTCGAGGCCAGCGCGGGGGACTGGCGCGGCAGCGCGTCGGTCCGCCAGTGCATGACCGAGCCGAACAAGGTCGCCGCCTCGTCGTCGAGGTTGTGGCCGGTCGCGACCACCAGCATCCCCTGCTCGAGCGCCACCTTGTTCATCAGGTAGCGTTTCGAGAGGCCGCAGCCGGAGCACGGCGGCCGCCGCGTCACGTCTTTGATGACGGGCACCGGCGCGCCCACCTCGTCGCGCACGGCGCTGACGGTCAGCGGGACGCCACGGGCCGCGGCGAACTTCTCGCACTTGGCCTTCGACTCGACCGAGTATTCGAAGATCCCGAGGTCGAGGTAGAGGCCGGTCGTCCGGTAGCCGTCGTCGATCAGCACGTCCCAGAGCGCGAGCGAGTCCTTGCCGCCGGAGACCGCCACCAGCACCGTCTCGTCCCGCGTGAACATCCGGTGCTTGCGGATCGCCTCGCGGACCTGGTTGCGGAAGAACTCGAGGAAGTCCGGCGCGCAGAACGCGGCGTTGTGACGGCGCAGCTCGAGGACGGCCGGCTCACCGCACTTGCGGCACTTCATCGCGAGCTCGCGCCGCCTCCCGACATGACCGGCCGCAGCTCGATCGTGTCGCCCTCGCGCACGACCTGGTCCGCCGTGACGAGATCGTCCCCGCAGATCACCAGGACCGTCTCGGGGATGATGTCGAGCTCGCGCAGGATCTCCTTCACGCGCCGGTTGCCGGCGACGTCGACCTCACGGCGCGGATTTCTCAGAATGACCTTCATGCTCGCCCGACCGTCACGCCCGTGGAAACCCCGGGGCGCCCTTGATCTCGCGGATCTGCACGAGATGGATGGAGTCGTGGTGGGCTTGCAGCTGCCACCACTGGGCGAGATCGAGCTCGCCGAACCGAAAGTGCTTGAACTTCAGCGGGCGCGGGTCGAGCGCCGCAAGCTTCTCGATCGACTGGCGGCTGCGCGCGCGCGTGGCCCGCAACGTCGAGAGGAGCTCGGCGATCGGCTTGCCCCGCTCGGGCCAGACGACCTCGGGCGCGTCCGCCGCGCCGGCCGGCGGCGCCGGAAATGGCTCGAAGGCGGTGAGGTCGGCGGGGAAGCCGCCGGATGCGCCCGCGGCATCGGTCTCGCGGGTGAGCTTCGTGGTCAGCTTGCCCGTCGCGATTTCCGCAAGGGTCAGGTGATGCACGACCTCACCGACCGACCAGTCCTTCTCGCTCGGCTTCCAGTCGGCTTGACCTTGCGAGAGCCCCTCGGCCTCTCCGAGGATCTCGGCGCGCACCGACTGGAGCTCGGTCCACAGTGCTTCGACGGGCTTGGGAAGCGGCATGACGACGAGTATACCTCCGTTCCTCGCGCAGACAGCGCGTGCTACAGTCCTGCCGCCGCTCGAGCGGCGGGAGGTCATCGCGTCGTGGCGGATCGTCGGCAGCTGGCGCGCATCCCGTGGCAAAGGCTCACCACTCGGCCCGTCTACGAGAATCGCTGGATCCGCGTCCGCGAAGATCAGGTCGCGCTTCCCGACGGACGGACGACGATCTACGGCGTCGTGCAGTGCGCCGGCTGCGTCGGCGTGCTGCCGTTCCTCGACGCGGACACGGTCGTGCTGGTCGGTCAGTACCGCTACGTCTTCGGTGGCTTCTTTTGGGAGATGCCGACGGGAGCGATGAAGCCCGGCGAGAGCGAGGAAGCGGCGGTCCAGCGCGAGCTGGCGGAAGAGGCGGGATACGCGGCGGACCGGCTCGTGAAGCTCTGCTCGTACCAGACCTCGAAGAGCGTCGTCGACGAGACCGCGAACATCTACCTCGCCGAAGGACTGCGCGCGCTCGAGCTCCCGCCCGATCCGACGGAGTTCATCGAGGTCCGGGCGTTCCTATTCGACGAGGTCGTGCGGATGGTCGAGCGCGACGAGATCAAGGACTCGATGACGATCGTCGCGGTGCTCCACGCGGCGCGCCGCCGGCCCCGCTAGGGTCGCGCCTACTTCGCGGACGCCAGCACCATCGGGCCCTGGGGCTGCTGCACGCCCGCCTCGGTCTCGAGCGTCACGGCGAAGACCTTCACGGGCTTGCCACCCTCCATCGGGGCGATGCGATGGGCCGCTCGTCCCGACGCGTCCACCTGGAAGAGCCCGGCGGGCCGTGGCGCCGAATCGCCGATCGTCCACATTTCGTAAGCCTTGCCCGGCGGCGCCGCCGGCAGATTGGCCACGAACACGTAGCCCCCGTTCACCGGATGCCAGATGACCCGTCCGGTCGCCTCGGGGCTCGGCCCGAGCCCGCGCAAGGTGACGACTTGCGCCTGGGGATCGCGCAGCAGATCGGCCGCGTTCCGGTACACGGCGACCTGCTCCCGCAGCGCGGCCTCTTCGCGCTCGACCCTCGCGCGCAGCGCGGCCGACTCGCGCGCCATCACGCCCAGCTTCGCCTCGTAGCGCGTCGCGACGTAGGTGCCGGTGAAGCCCGCGGCGGCGATCGTGGCGACGACCGTGCCGACCGCCCAGACGAGCGGGCGCGGACGCGACCCACCGCGCCGCGCCGGCGTCGTCGCCGCGATGCGACGCATGAGCTCGTCCTTGACCGTCGGTGGCGGGATCACCGGCGGCCGCGAGCGCGCCAGCGTCGCGAGCGCCTCCGCCGATTCGCGCAAGGTCGCCTCGCAGACGTCGCATCCCGCGGCCAGATGGCGCTCGAAGTCGACGCGCTCCTGCCCGTCCAGGGCTCCGACCGCGTACGTCGCCGCGAGCGTGTCGTACGGTTCGTGGTTCATGAGCTCGCCTTCACCACCTCGCGCAGACGCTCGAGGCCGAGTCGGATCCGTGTCTTCACGGTGCCGAGCGGCTGCTTGAGGCGCTCGGCGATCTCCGTCTGGGTGAGCCCGGCATAGTACGTGAGCTCGATGACCTCTCGCTGGACGTCCGGCAGCCGATCGAGCGCGCTCATGATCGTCCCGCGATCGGCGGCGCGCTCGGCGGCGTCCGGTGCCGAGTCGCGCGGCGCCGCGGCGATCCCCTCGTCCAGGGGCGCCACGAAGGTCTCGCTCCGCCGGCGGGTCGACCGGATGCAATCGATCGCGCGCGTCCGCGCCCGCGTGACCATCCAGGCTTCAGGACTCCCCCGCGTGGCATCGTAGGCCGGAGCATCCCGCCAGGCCTCCCAGAAGACCTCTTGGAGAACGTCGCTCGCGTCGGCGCGCTCGCGGACGATCCGAAGGATCGGCAGCCATCTGCCTGACGAGATCTCCGCCGATCGTCGCCATTCTCGCCTCTCACTACCATGACTACGGTCGACCGCCAACTCTGGATCGCCCCCGTGGACATCGCCGCCGAGATGCTATTCTTGCGGCGTGAAATGGCTGCCCGAGGCCACTGGTCTCGATTCTGGAGAGCTTCACCCAGGCTGAGATCGAGCGACGCGAGCGACCGAGGACTTCCTGAAGATCGGGGGCGGCGTGTGCCAGGACTTCGCCCACCTGATGCTCGCCCTGCTCCGGCTCCGCCAGGTGCCCTGCCGCTATGTCAGCGGCTACCTGCACGTCGAGCGCAAGAAGCGCGAGCCCTCGCAGAGTCACGCCTGGGTCGAGTTCCACTCACCGACGGCGGGCTGGGTTCCGTTCGACCCGGCGCACAACCGCCCGGTGGACGACCGCTATGTCGTCGCGGGTCACGGCCGTCACTACGATGACGTGCCGCCGAACAAGGGGATACCGCGGCATCGCCAAGGAGACGTTGAAGGCCGAGGTCGTCACCGAGGTCGTGCCCGGCAAGATCGTCTCGACGCTTCGTGAGGAGATCAGTCACATCGATCTGCCGGTATTTCGCGAAATCCGCCCTCCCGACCGCATCGTCACCAACGTCGCCGATGCCGGCGCTCACCAGTAACAACAGCAGCAGGCCTTTGCACAGCCTGTTAAGCGGCCTGGCCCTGGATGCGCCGCCTGAGCTCCAGCGGGTCGCGAACGCGGTGGAAGATCTCCCGAACCCCGCCCGTCCCGGTAAGCGTGATCGAGCCGTAGCCGAGCATTCGGCCGCCCAGAGTCTGGTCGACCGACAGCGCCTCGACCTGTCGTAGCAGGAGCTCGATGGTGCGGCGCCGGATGAAGCCGACCTTGAGGATCATCCGCTTGTTCGTGACGCCGAGCTCCGTGGTCTGGTAGTCGATGAACGGCGGGATCAGCATCAGCGCGCCCAGGAGCAGGACGGCGGCGCCCGCGAGAGGCACCTGAGGAAAGGCGATCAGGACGGCGACGCCCACGATCAGCACGAGCACGGCGCGCGCGAAGATGATCCAGTGCAGCGCGGTCCGATAGACGACGTGCTCGTCGGGGAGCAGCGTCGCGTCGATGTAGCTCACGACCCCCGTGTCGAGGGTGCGGGCACGCCGACGGCCCACAGATAGCCGTCGGGATCCTCCACCATGACCTCGCGCCAGCCATGGCCCTTGGTCGCGGCCGGCTGAACCACGTTCGCGCCGCGCTCACGCGCCCGTCGCTCGACCCCGTCGGGATCGATCCCGAATACGCGGAGCTCGGCCCCGAGCCCGCGGCGCTCTCCGCGGGTAAGCGGGGCGTACCAGGGATGCTTGTCGTACGTGTGGTCGGCGTGGAGCATCATCTCGACGCCGCCCACGTTGATGGCCGCGAAATCGGGGTCGGCGTAGTGGACCGTCGCGTTCAGGACCGGCGTGAGAAATCCGACGGCGCGCTGCACGTCGCGGACGACCAGGTTCACCGTGAAGGGCGGCAGCTCCCGCCCATGGCGGTCCGCCGGCTTCCAGGGATCGCCGGTGCGCTGCTTCAACGCGCCGGTCCGCCCGGCCGCGCGAACACCGACCGAGCGGGTGATTGCTGGCGAGGCTGCCGGACGGTCATCGCCAGCTCGTACGTCAGGACTTCGACAGGACTGGGGTTGAAGACCGCGACCCAGACGCCGAAGTTGTCGCGTCCAAGGTACGGGATCGTCGCCCCCGCAGTCGGGATCAGCTTGGGATCCGAGCGCCCGCTGAGGCTGTCGCGGACACTCAGATACCAGGCCCGGTCCGAGGGCGCCTTGTCCGACGTCAGCCTGAGGTCGACGTCGCGTGGAGTCTTTAGCTTGCCGCTCTTGACGTAGAAGAATCGGACGGTCATCGGCTCCAGGCTCACGGCGAAGCGCCGCTCCGCCCCGCGATCCTGGGGGTCGGTCAGCTGAGCCGCCTCTTCCCGACCGTCGCCGACGGCTCTGGTCGGCCGCGAGACCAGGGTGGTGGAATCATCCTGCTCGACGATGCCCGCGTCGGCCCACATTCCGGGCGTCGGAACAGCGACCTGGATGACGTCGCGTACGAACGACGCGTAGGTCTCGCGCAACCGGCCGTCGTCCACGAGTAGCTCATAGAGCCTGCGGTCGAGCGCCCCGGAGTCGACTCCGACGTCGGCGACCGCGCGGTCGAAGACCGTGCGCATGAATCCGGGCGACACGTTCTCGACGTGCTCGAGGAGGAGGAAGTAGCCCCCCGCCAGCTGTCCGTCGTCGTGGTCCGCGGCGGTCCGGATGTGCACGCTGAGCAGATAGGGGAACCGCCCGATCTCCGCCCGGAGCGCGTGGGCCCAGGCGAGGCCCGACGGCTTCCACTGACTCCAGGCCGCATACCCTGCGGCCCACCAGCGGACGACGGTGGCGCGCTGGTCGAGGGGCGGCGGCGCGAGCGCGGCGGCGATGGAGCTTCGCGGTGGCGGCGCGGCGGGGACGGGCGCTGGCGCAGGCTCAGGCTCTTTCGGACGCTCCCTGACAGGCTCGGGCGGCGGCGGTGGCGCCGGTTTCTCGGCCATCGCGATGGAAAGGCGTCCGCGCGTTGCGGCGTTCACGAGAGTCCGCCCGAACTTGCGGGCGACCGCGGTGTCGAGCTGCGCCCAGCGCTCGTCGGTCAAGGTATCGCGCTCGAGCATCAAGGTCAGGAGATCCTCGAACGGGTGGAGGTCCTCCAGCACCCTATCCGCGGTGACGCGTCCCTCGCCACCGCCCTTGGAGAGCTCCACGCGAAGCTTGCTGGCCTCCGCCTGGCACTCCAGGAGCGATGCGAACGCGGGGTCGTCCATGTGCGTGATGCCGAGCACGCGGGTCAGCGCGCCGATGGCGCGCTGCACCGCCGCCTTCACCGCGGCGACGTCGGCCCGGCCGGTGGAGCTCGTCGCCCCCCCGCTCGCGAGCTGCTCGCCGAGACCAGTCGGGTGCCATATGACTTCGAAGAGCCGCTTGGGCTCCGGGAACCCTTTCAGCGGGTGGAGTCCGCGATCCACGTACTCCACGACGCCGCCGCCGTCGGATTTTCTCAGCTCGATGCGGCCGGCGACGTAGCGCGTCGATTCTGCGACGAGAATCTGGTCCGGGCCCGCCGTCGCGCAGATGCGTGCGGCAAGATTCACGGTGCCGCCGATGTAGTCCCCGTCTTTCTGCCGAATCGGCTCACCGGTGTTGATGCCGATTCCGATCGCGATTCTGGGGCCGGCCTGGTTGCTGTTCTTCTCGGCGACGGACCGCTGGATCCCGATCGCGCACAAGATGGCGCCGCGAGTGGCCTTGAAAGCCACCATGAAGCTGTCGCCCTGGGTCTTGACGACGTCGCCGCCGTACGCCTCGATGTGGCTTCGGACGATGAAGTCCTGCTCGCGCACGAGCTGGTGGGCGACCTCGTCGCCAAGCTCCTCGGTGGTGTCCGTGAATCCCCGGATATCGCTGAAGAAAATGGTGATCGTGTCGGGCACCGACACGTCAGGCGTAGCCCGAGGACCGTTCCCTTCGCCCTGCGCGTTCTCGTTCATCCTGGCGGCGTTTCAGGTGGCACTAAAAATAGTAGCCGATGCGTGGACAAAACGACGCGCCTTTCAAAACGGCTTGTGGCGGCGCTATCTTCTGACGACGCGGCGGGCCTTGAGATCGAACCGGGGCAGGCTCCGAGCCGGCACCGCCGCGACTTCCAGCCGGATTCCAAGGGTCGCCCGGAGCGCTTCTCGCACCGGCGGCACGCCGGAGGCGTCGTCCAGCTCGACCAGGACGCGGACCTCGTCGAGCTCGCCGTCCTTGAACACCTCGATCTGGAACTCTTCGATCGCGGAGAAGCGCCGGACGACTCCCTCGATCGCGGCCGGGAAGACGTTGACCCCGCGGACGATGAGCATGTCATCGAGGCGGCCGCGAATGCCGCCTTCCAGGCGTCTGAAGGTGCGCCCGCACGGGCACATTCCCTCGGCCAGGCGCACGTGATCGCCGGTCCGGTAGCGGATGACCGGCGACCCAACCCGACCCAGGTTCGTCAGGACCAGCTCGCCGTCCGTCGCCGGCTGGGACGTCACCGGGTCGATCACCTCCAGGATGAACTCCGACTCGTTCACGTGCAGGCCGGCCTGTTCAGCGCACTCGTAGCCGTAGGCGCCCATCTCGGTCATGCCCCCGTGGTCGAACGTCCGGGCCTTCCATCCGGCCTCGATCCGGGCTCGGACCGCCGGGATCCCGGCCCCGGGCTCGCCCGCATGAACGGTCGTTCGAACAGACAGCTTCGCCAGGTCGACCCCACGCTCGCGGGCGACCTCGACCAGGTGGAGCGCATAGGAGGGAGTGCAGACGAGCACCGTCGCGCCGAGGGCCTCCATCCACCCCAGTCGGGTCGGTGAGTCCTGGCCGCCCCCGGGGATCGCCAGCGCGCCGAGCGCGCGGGCCCCCTCGAACCCCGCCCAGAATCCGATGAACAGCCCGAACGAGAACGGAAAGAAGATCCGGTCGGCCGGGCCCACGCCAGCGCCCCGGAACACGAAGCCCCAGCAGCGCGCCCACCACTCCCACGACTCATGCGTGTCGAGCCACCGCAGCGGCGCGCCGCTCGTCCCCGACGTCTGGTGCACGCGCACGTAGCGCTCGAGCGGGTACGTCAGATTGGTGCCGAACGGCGGATGCGCAGCTTGATCGGCGACGAGCTCCGATTTGTTCGTGAGCGGAAGCCGGCGGAAGTCGAGCCAGTCGCGGAGATCGTCGGCCGACCCGACGCCGGCCCCCCGCCATTTGCTCGCGACGAACTGATTGGTCGTGAGGAGCTCTCGAGCCATCCGGCGAAAGCGGCGCCATTGATGCTCGCGCAGCCGGTCGGGCCCGAGCGTCTCGAGCATGGGGTCGAACACCGTCGAGGGGCTCGGGCCTCTCAGGCCCGCAGCTTGAATCGCTGGATCTTGCCGGTGGCCGTTTTCGGGAGATCGGGGACGAATTCGATCCAGCGTGGGTACTTGTAGGGCGCGATCTTGTCCTTCACGAAGAGCTTGAGCTCGTCGGCGAGCTTGTCGCCGGCGGTCGCGGGGTCCTTCAGCACGACGTACGCGTGCGGCTTGACGAGCCGATCGGTGTCCTCCCGACCGACCACCGCCGCTTCGAGCACCGCGGCATGCCGCACCAGGGTCCCCTCGACCTCGACCGGCGAGACCCAGATGCCGCCGACTTTCAGCATGTCGTCGGAGCGACCGCAGTACCAGTAGTAGCCATCCTCGTCCTGGTAGTACTTGTCGCCGGTCTGGATCCACTGACCGAAGAGCGTCTCCTTGGTCTTCTCGTGCTTGTTCCAGTAGTACGCCATCGTCGAGTCGCCCTTGACGCGGATGTTGCCGATCTCGCCGCGCGGCACGGGACGGCCGTCGTCGTCCACGATGGCGAGCTCGTAGCCCGGCACCGCCACGCCGGTCGAGCCCGGGCGCGTGTGGCCGGGACGATTCGAGATGAAGATGTAGCCGATCTCCGTCGTGCCGATGCCGTCGACGATCTCGACCCCGAAGCGCTCCCGCCAGCGGTTGTAGAGCTCTTCCGGGAGCGCCTCGCCGGCCGACACGCACAGGCGAAGCGAGGAGGCGTCGAATCGCTTCTCGGCGTCCTTCACCGCGAGCATCGAGGCGAAGAGCGTCGGGATCCCGAAGAAGAGCGTCGGGCGGTAGCGCGTGATCGCCTCGAACACTCCCTCGGGCGTCGGGCGCTGCGGGTAGAGCATCGCCTGCGCTCCGACGCTCATCGGAAGGAAGCCGGTGGCGCCGAGCCCGTAGGCGAAGAAGAGCTTGGCCGCCGAGAAGACACGATCGGTCGGGCGGATCCCGAGCACTTGCTTGCCGTAGGTCTCGCAGCACATCACCATGTCGTGCTGCAGGTGCACCGCGCCCTTGGGAAAGCCCGTCGAGCCCGACGAGTATTGCCAGTACGCCGGGTCGTCGCGCGAGGTCTCCGTCGCCGCGAGCGTCGACGACGCCTTCGCGATCCGATCCTCGTACGCCACGAATGCGCCGGGAGCGCCGCCGGCGACGAGCACGTGCTTCAGATACTTCGCCTCCGCGAGCGCGGGGCCGGCCTCGGCGAGCAGCGCCGCCGAGACGACGGCCACCTTGGCTCGGCTGTCGTTCAGGAAGTACAGGTAGTCGGCGGTCCGCATCAGCGTGTTCGTGGGGATCGGGACCGCGCCGATCTTGATGGCGCCCCAGAAGGTGCCGATGAACTCCGGCGTGTCCAGGCAGAGCATGAGCACGCGGTTCTCGGGCTCGACGCCGAAGTCGAGCAGGGCGTTTCCGGTTCGGTTGACCAGCTCGAGGACGTCCGCGTAGCTGAGCGTGTTGCCCTCGTAGCTGAAGGCCGGCACGGCCCCGCGCCCCTCGGTGACGTTACGATCGACGAACCACGTCGCGGCGTTGAACTGCGCGGGGAGCAGCTCCGACGCGTTCATGCGCTAGGCCAGGCGCACGTACTCGAACTCGACGGGTCGGCCGTTGACGCCGCGAGCCGGCGGCGCGATCCAGTTGGCGAAGCGGGCGATCTCGGTCACCGGCTGCATCAGGCTCTCGACGTACGCTTGATCCGCCTCGGTCGGAAGCCACTCGTGCTTGCGCGCGTCCCACTCGGCCTCGCTGAGCACGCGACCATCGGGCGCCACCTTGACCTCGGCGAAGAGCCCGATCGCGCGGTGGAAGCCCCGGTGGGGCAACCGCAGCTCCTGATCGATCTCGTGCTTCTTGATGACCTGGTTCCAGCGGTCGAGCCCGCGCTGGCAGTCGGCGATGTAGTCGTCGCGTAACCGCTCGTTGAGCGAGGGCAGGGCCGGCGCCTCACGGGTCGTGATCCGGTCGCCGGTCAGCTCGCTCACCGCGTAGGTCGTGTCCTTCAGCCGATGGTCGTCGCGCTTCTTAACTTCCTCGAAGCGCCCCTTGAGCCCCATCGTGTAGAAGTTCGCGGCGTTGGTCGAGATCTCGGAGCCGAACAAATCGAGCGACACCGAGTAGTGGAAGTTGATGTACCGCTGCAGGGTCGCGAGGTCGATGCCGCCGAGCCGGCGGACGTCGTCGGTCTTGGCCTCGCGCATCAGCTCGCAGGTGCGCTGCACCACGCGTCCGATCCCCGTCTCGCCGACGAAGAGATGATGCGCCTCTTCGGTCAGCATGAAGCGGCACGTCCGCGACAGCGGATCGAAACCGCTCTCGGCGAGGCTCGCGAGCTGGTACTTGCCGTCGCGGTCGGTGAAATACGTGAACATCAGGTACGAGAGCCAGTCCGGCGTCTTCTCGTTGAACGCGCCGAGGATGCGAGGCTTGTCCCGATCGCCCGACCGCCGCTGCAAGAGCGCCTCGGACTCCTCGCGGCCGTCGCGACCGAAGTAGGCGTCGAGCAGGTAGACCATCGCCCAGAGGTGACGCCCCTCCTCCACGTTGATCTGGAACAGGTTGCGCAGGTCGTAGAGCGACGGGCAGGTGCGGCCGAGATGACGCTGCTGCTCGACCGACGCGGGCTCCGTATCGCCCTGGGTGACGATGAGTCGGCGGAGCACGCCGCGATACTCGCCCGGGACGTCCTGCCATGCTGGCGCGCCCATGTGGTCGCCGAAGCCGATCGTGCGGCCGGCCTCGGGCTCGGCGAGGAACAGGCCCCAGCGGTACTCGGGCATCTTGACGTAGTCGAACTGCGCCCAGCCCTGCGCATCGACGCTCACGGCGGTCCGGAGGTAGACGTCCTTCGCCTGGAAGCCGTCCGGGCCCATCTGCATCCACCAGTCGAGGAACTTCGGATGCCATTCCTCGAGCGCGCGCTGAAGCCGGCGGTTGTCGGCGAGGCTGACGTTGTTCGGGATGCGCTCGCTGTAGTCGATACCGGCCATCACACTCTCCTGCGATCGAACTCGCTGCGCCGGCCCGTGCCATACACCTCGAGCGCGCCCTTGGGCCCGACGGCGTTGCCGCGCTGGAAGATCCAGTTCTGCCACGCCGAGAGCCGGCCGAAGATCTTGCTTTCCAGCGTCTCGGGCCCGCCGAACCGGATCGACGCCTCCATCCCGGTGAGCGCGTCGGGAGAGAACGCTGCGCGCTCCTCGATCGCGATGCGGACCTCGTCGTCCCAGTCGATATCGTCGGGTGTGAACGTGACGAGCCCCGCCTCGGCCGCGGCGGCGGCCTCGAGGTCCTCGCCGATCCGCGCGCGGAGCTTGTCGGTTCGCCCGGGCTCGGCGAGGAAGCGGCTTGCCAGGCGTGTGAGCCCGTTGACCATCGGATAGGCGCCGAAGTTCATCTCGGTGAGCCTGAGCGTCGCCGGCGGCTGCTTGCCGTCAGCTCGAGCCCCGTCCAGCATGTAGGAGCGGTCCGCCGCGAGCACGAGCTCCAGCAGGGTGCCGGCGAAGCACGAGCCTGGCTCGACGAGCGCGAAGACCGACCGCGACGAGACCTCGACGCGCTTGAACGTGCGCTTGAGGTAGAGCCTGATCTCGCGCACGAGCCAGTCCTCCCGATGCGCCGCGAGTGCCTGGTCGTACGCCTCGACCAGCTCGGCGCGGCCGGACGTCCTGACCACCCAGAGACCAATTTCGTCTTCGTTCGTGCGCAGGTGCAGGATCAGATCGTCGAGCTCGCGGGCCAGCGCCAGCGGCCAGAAGGCGCAGCCGGCCTCGCGGATGGAGGCGGCGTCCGCCGGCGGCGGCGCGCTCGGCCCGGTGATGGTGATCTCGGCGAGACCCCGCGCCCGGTCGATATCGCACGCGACGTGGTCGTAGCGAACCCGATCGCCGTCGATGGAGCGCTCGAGCGGGGCGAGCGTGATGCCGCGGGCTCCGGCCGGCCGGTCGGTGCGCGCCGCGAACCCCGCCGCTCGACGCGTCACGACCTCGTCCAGCTTCGAGCGCGGCGCGATCTCGTCGACGAGCCCCCATTCGACGGCGCGCGCGCCCTTGATGCCTTCCTCCACCGTGCAAAAGACGTCGGCGCGATCCCGACGGACCCGGCGCTTGTCCACGAGCCGCGTGAGCCCGCCGGTGCCCGGGAGCACGGCGAGCAACGGGACCTCCGGGAGCGACACGGCCGTGTTGCCGTCGTCGGCCATCACGATCCAGTCCGTCGCCAGCGCCAGCTCGTAGCCCCCGCCGGCGCAGGGCCCGTTGACGGCGCAGAGGTAGAACTGGTGCGATTCGCCCGTCGCCTCCTCGAGCGCGTTGCGGGTCTCGTTGGTGAACTTGCAGAAGTTCACCTTCCAGCCGTGGGCCGACTGCGAGAGCATGCGAATGTTGGCTCCGGCGCAGAACACGCGCTCCTTGCCGGACGTGACGATCACCGCGCCCACCTCGGGATGCTCGAAGCGCAGGCGCTGGATCGCGTCGTAGAGCTCGACGTCCACCCCGAGATCGTAGGAGTTGAGCTTCAGCTCGTAGCCCGGCCTGAGCCCGCCGTCTTCCTTGACGTCCATCGCCAAGGTGGCGACGGGGCCGCCGAACGTGAGCTTCCAGTGCCGGTACTTCGAAGGCTCCGTCCTGAAGTCGACCCGCACGCGCTCGCCGGCGTCGGCCATCGCGCCTAACCCAGAATCACCCAGAGCGCCTGGGCCTGTTTGCCGCCGAGATTCTCCCAGCCGTGGGCGACGCCGCCGTCGAGGAGCGCGCTGTCGCCCGCCTCGAGCAGGTGGCGGTCGCCGTCGTAGTGGAGCGCAACCTTGCCCTCCAGCACATAGAAGAGCTTCAGCTGTCCCGGCTTGATGATGACCTTCTCGGTCGTGAACCCGCGGGACTTTGGACCGAGGGTCGAGACCACCGCGCGGATCTTGCCCTGGAAGAGGCCGGCGCCGAGGACCGCCCACCGCTCCGAGGAGCCGTCGAACGACACGACCGGGTAGTCGCGCTTGTGGGACACGACGATGCTGCCGGCCGGCTTGCCGTCGAAGAGCGCCGCGATCGGCACGCCGAAGGCCGAGGCGATCTTGCCCAGCGTGTGGAGCGAGGGCGAGAGCCGGCCCGACTCGATCTGCGACACCATGCTGGGCGTCAGCCCGGCCTTCTCCGCGAGCTGGCGCTGCTGGAGCTCCCGCTCGCCGCGTAGCCGCTTGATACGCTCGCCGAGCGCGGTCACGCGACCTCCTCCGATGTCACTCCAGAGTCACCGAGCCCGCAGACCGCGGCCAGCGCCCGCGCGACGAAGACCCGCGTGACCTTCTTGCGGTACGGGTGGCTGAAGTCGGTATTGTCGAGCGGCTTCGCGGGACCGGCCGCCAGGTCGGCAACGTGCGCGATCAGCTCGGGGCTCACGCGCTGGCCGACCAGCGCCGCCGCGGCCTTCTCCGACGGACGGGGCTGGGAGGCGACCGCGCCGAGCACGATGCGAGCGTCGCGGACCACGTCGTCCTCCAGCCTGGCCGCCACCGCCACCCCGAGCACGGGGAAATCGAACGAGCCGCGCCGCCGCAGCTTGAGGTATGCCGAGCGCCAA
Organism: Candidatus Rokuibacteriota bacterium; assembly: GCA_003220495.1. Classification (GTDB taxonomy): domain Bacteria; phylum Methylomirabilota; class Methylomirabilia; order Rokubacteriales; family CSP1-6; genus AR31. The sequence continues at coordinate 27,384 of QHSP01000037.1, forward strand.
CCCTCGGCCGGAGGGAGCTGGAGGTCGGCGACGATCTCGTCAGGCCGCTTGGCGAGGTAGTCGATCCCGTCGTCCTGATAGAGGGCGGCCATCGGCACCGTGCGCTCGCCCTCCGCGCCGACGAGCCGGAGCTTCGCGCCGAGCGCCCAGAGCACAGGCGCGGTGTCTGACGAGGAGACGGCCCAGCACCGGGAGCTTCCGGGCGCCACCAGACAGATGTCGCCGTCCTTCTTCATGCAGAAGCCGATGGCCTTACGCCATTCGTAGGACTGATTGTAATAGTTGCATCGGGTATCCACACAGACGTTGCCCCCGATAGTACCCATGTTCCGGAGCTGAGGCGAGGAGACCAGTCCGGCGGCCGTCGCGAGCGCCGGGAAATCGCGCAGGATGTCGCGATGCGCCGCGACCGCCGAGAGCGTGGTGCCGGCGCCGATCGTGAAGCCGCCGGCCGCCGAGCCTCTGATGCCGCGCAGCTCGGGGATTCCGCGCAGCCCGACGAGCACCTTGGGCTCGAACTGCCGCCGCTTCATGTTCGGGTAGAGGTCGGTCCCACCGGCGACCAGCATCGCCTCGCGTCCGTGCTCGGCCATGAGCCGCGCGGCGCCGTCGACGGTGGTCGGCGCCAGGTAGGTGAACGCGGGGAGCCTGATCATTGGAGCGGGGGCCTCGAGGCCGGCTTGGACCGAGGGTGGCCTGAGATAGGTGCGACCTGGCTCCGCACGCCCGATCTATTGCTGGCCATGTCTATCGCTTGGCATGTCTATCGCTGGCCATGTCCATCGCATGCATGTCTATCGCTTGCGCGTCTATCGCTTGCGTGTCTATCGCTTGTCATCTGAGGCGAACGGTCTGGAGACTACCGCCTCGGCCGGCTGGCCGAACGCGGACTCGACCACGAGCGGCTCCTTGAACGTGAACAGCGGTAGCCGCTCGGGCCCGACGCGCGCCGGCTTGCCGGCCCGCTTCAGATCGAGCGCCTTCAGAATCTTGTCGGGAGTGATCGGGACCTCGTCGATGCGAATCCCCAGCGCGTGGTGGATGGCGTTCGCGATCGCCGGGATCACCGGCAGGAGCGGCCCCTGGCCCGCTTCCTTGGCGCCGAACGGCCCCTCGGGGTCGTCGGTCTCGACGAGGATCGTGTGGATGTCGGGCGTCTCGAGCGTGGTCGGACTCTTGTAGTCGAGCATCGATGGGTGCTTGTGCAGATTCTTTCTGAAGACCTGCTCCTCCATCAAGGCTTCGCCGATCCCCATGTACACCGAGCCCTCGACCTGGCCCTCGACCAGCAGCGGGTTCAGCGCGCGCCCGATGTCGTGACCGATCCACACGTTCTCGAGCTCGACGGTGCCGGTATCCTCGTCGACCGTCAGCTCGACGACGCACGCCGAATACGAGTAGCAGGGCGACGGGCCGACGCCCCCGCCCTTGTACTTGCCCGCGCGCTTGGGCGGCGCGTACGAGCCGGGAAAGGCGAGGACGCCGTGCAGCGCCTCGCCGAGCTCGACGGCCCGCGCGAACGGTACCGCCTTGTCCCAGTCGTCGGGCACGCCGACCTTCCGCTCGCGCGCGACGAGCGCCGCCGGGCTGACCTCGAGCTTGCGCGCGACCGCTTTGAAGATGGCGTCGCGGAGCCGCTCGGCCGCCTGGATCGCCGCCATCCCGCACATGAGCGTCACTCGCGAGGAGTAGGAGCCGAGATCGACCGGCGTCAGGCTCGTGTCGGCCGGATGCACGTGGACGTCCTTCGGCTCGATGCCGAGCACCTCCGCGGTCAGATACGCGAGGATCGAATCGGATCCCTGGCCGATGTCGGTGGCGCCGCAGAGGACGGCAACACCACCGCTGCGATCGGCGCGCACGATCACGCCCGAGTGGGGCATGTCGTTCCAGTAGATCGCCGTGCCGGCGCCCGTGAGATACGCGGAGCACGCGATTCCCAGGCCGCGCTTCTTCGGAGAGCGGCGCGGCGCCTGCCTGGCAGACACGCCGAAACGCGCGCGCTTGTCCCGCCAGCCCGAGGCTTCGACGACCTTATCGATGCACTCGCCGAGCCCGATCGTCGTCACCGTCAGATGGTTCGCCGTCTTCGTGAACGGCTCGGCAACGATCCGGCGCCGCATGTCGGCTGGATCGAGCCCGAGTTGCTCGGCGGCCTTGTCGAGCTGACATTCGAGGGCGAAGCGGGGCTGGACCGTGCCGTGGCCACGCTTGGGTCCGCACGGCGGCTTGTTGGTGAAGATGCGCGCGCCCTCGAACTTGTACACCGGAATCTTGTAGGTGACCGGATTGATCACGCCGGTGTAGAAGGTGGAGGCCACGCCGTAGGAGCCGTACGCGCCGCCGTCGAGCCACGTGCGCAGGTGGCAGCCGGTGATGTCGCCCTCTCGCGTGAAGCCGGTCCGGATCCACATGAGGACCGGATGACGACCGCGGTGGGTATAGAAGACCTCTTCGCGCGTCAGCGCGATCTTCACCGGCCGTCCCGTCAGCTTCGAGAGCTGGCAGGCCACGATCTCGTGCGCGAAGGGATCGGTCTTGCCGCCGAAGCCGCCGCCGACCGGCGTTGCGATCACGCGGATGTGGGCGGCCGGCGTGTCGAGGACTTTCGCGAGCACCCGGTGGACATAGTGCGGCGTCTGCGTCGAGGACCAGAGGGTCAGCTTGCCGTCGCGCGCCCAGTGGGCGACGGCGGCGTGCTGCTCCATCGGCAGATGGTTGTTGCCCTCGAAGAAGAAGACGTCCTCACGGACCAGGTCGGCGCCCTCCAGCGCCGCCTCGACGTCACCGAACTGGAGCGCGACGTTCTTGTGCACGTTGGGACCATCGCCGTACTCGTGGATCATGACCTCGGGGTGCGCGAGCGAGTCGAAGATCGACATGAGCGCGGGAAGCGGCTCGTAGTCGACCTCGATCAGCCGACACGCCTGCTCGGCCGTTTCCTCGTCGACGGCGGCCACGGCGGCGACGGGGTCGCCGACCATCCGGACCTTGTCGGCGCAGAGGGCTTCCTCGTCCTGCGACACGGGCAGGATCCCGAACTTCACACGCGGCAGGTCGTCGGCCGTGACGACCGCGACCACGCCGGGCAGCGCGCGGGCGCGCGAGGTGTCGATCGACCGGATGCGCGCGTGGGCGTGGGCGCTGCGCAGGAGCTTGGCGTACGCCATGCGCGGCAGGAAGAGATCGTCCGCGTACTTCGTCTCGCCCACCACCTTCGCCCACGCGTCGACCTTCGGGAGCGGCCGGCCGATGACCGCGAACTCGTTCTTGGTCATGTACGGGCCTCCTGACGTCCCATTCGCAGGGCCGCGAGCTCCACGGCGTCGAGGATCTTCGTGTAGCCGGTGCAGCGGCAGAGGTTCCCGGCGAGCGCCTCCTTGACGTCCTTCCGAGTCGGGCTCGGCCGCCGGGCAAGGAGCGCCGTCGCGGTGAGCAGAATGCCAGGCGTGCAGTATCCGCACTGGGCCGCGCCGAGCTCGGCAAAGGCTTGCTGGAGCGGATGCAACTGTCCGCCTTCGGCCATTCCCTCGACCGTCGTGATCCGACGCCCCGCGGTCTCGATGGGAAGGGCCAGACACGACAGCACGGGCTCGCCGTCGACCAGCACGGTGCAGGTGCCGCACTCGCCAAGCTCGCACCCGTGCTTGGTCCCGGTGAGCTCGAGGTCCTCGCGGAGCACCTCGAGCAGCGTCTTGTGCACCGGCACGAGCGCTTCGCGGAACTCGCCGTTGACGTTCAGGGCCACGCGCACCTTCATCGGAAGCTCCACCGGCCTGACCTGGATTTACTGGGGCTTAAGAACACTTTAAAAATACTGAATCTGCGGAATCCCTGTCAAGCGCGAAACCTTGGGCCACGAAACCGCGGGCGGCTAAGATACCCCCGTGCCATTCGCCAGGACCGACGACCGGGTGCGGCTCTACTACGAGGAGCACGGCCGCGGCGGCACCCCCCTGGTGCTCGCCTACGGTATCGGCGGCAACGCCGACATGTGGGACGTGAATCGGGACGCGCTCTCGGCCCACCACCGGCTCGTCCTCTGGGAACCGCGCGGCCACGCCCGGTCCGACAGCCCCGAGGACCCGGCCAAGTACTCGTTCCAGCGCTGGGCGCTCGATCTCAAGGCGGTGCTCGACCACCTGAGGATCCGGAAGGCGCACGTGGGCGGCCTCTCGCTCGGCGGGGGGATCGCGACTCGCTTCGCCCTCGGATTCCCGGCGCGCGTCCGGTCGCTGGTCGTGACGAACTCGTCCTCGGCCGCCGGGCTGCCGCTCTCGGTCGAGAACCTCGTCATGCGCGCGCGCTCGATCGAGATCACCTTGACGAAGGGCATGGACGCCATGGCCGAGTTCGCGATGGCGGCCAATCCGAACGTGTCCGAGCGGCTCTTGATCGAGCCGTCCGCCAAGGCGGAGTTCTACGACGAGTACCGTCGGCTCTCACCCATCGGCTATGCGAACTCCCTTCGCGCCCTGCTCGCGATGGACCACATCACCGACCAGCTGCCGCGCCTGCGCGTGCCGGTGCTGCTCATCGGCGGCGACCGCGACCCCTCCCTCGCGTCGATGAAGGTGATGCACCACAAAATCCGTGGCTCGAAGCTGGTGATGCTTTCGCCGGCGAGCCACTTCGGCAACCGCGACCAGCCCGAGGCCTGGAACCGGACCGTGCTCGACTTCCTGGCCCGCTGCGATCGGCGGACAAGGGGGTAGTCGCCGATGGATCACCCGCGAGTGCTCGTGGTGGACGATGACGCCGACGTGGGGGAGTTTCTGCGCGACGCGCTGAGCTCGTGGAACTACGACGTGACCAGCGTGGCCAGCGGCCGGGAGGCCGTCGACCTGATCAGCCGCCAGATCTTCGACGCCGCGCTGGTCGACATCTGGATGCCCGAGATGGACGGCCTTCAAGTTCTCGACGAGATGAAGCGGCACGACGCGGCGCTCGAGGTCGTGATGATGACGGGCAACCCGATGGTCGAGACCGCGGTCCAGGCCTTGAAGTCGGGAGCCTACGACTACCTCATCAAGCCCCTCAATCTCGACGAGCTGCAACACCTCATGCAGCAGGTGCTCGAGAAGCGCTTCCTGAGCCGCGAGGTGCACTCGCTCCGCAGCCGCCTGGCCGAGCACCTGGCGGTGAAGGACCTGGTGGGCAACTCGCCGGGGATGACGCGGGTCCGGGAGGTGATCGCCAAGGTGTCGGACTCCGACTCGCCGGTGCTGATCGAGGGCGAGAGCGGCACCGGCAAGGAGCTGGTCGCCGCGGCGATCCACCGGCAGTCCGGGCGCAACAAGGGGCCGTTCGTCCCGGTCAACTGCAGCGCAATACCGGCCGACCTCATGGAGTCGGAGTTCTTCGGCCATGTGCGGGGCGCCTTCTCGGGCGCGGTCGCCGACGCCCTCGGGCTCTTCCGCTCCGCCCACGGCGGCACGCTCTTCCTCGACGAGATCGCCGAGCTCTCGCCCGCGCTTCAGGCCAAGCTGCTCCGCGTCCTGCAGGAGAAGGAGATCCGGCCCGTCGGGTCGACCAAGACCCACACGGTCAGCGTGAGGATGATCGCCGCGACCAACAAGAATCTCGAAGCCGTGGTCCAGAGCGGGGGCTTTCGGCAGGATCTATTCTATCGGCTCAACGTCGTCAGGATCGTCGTGCCGCCGCTCCGGGAGCGCAAGAGCGATATTCCAGCCCTCCTCGCGTATTTCCTCCGGCGGTTCAACGAGCGCTTCCGGCGCGACGTGAAAGGCATCGCGCCCGACGCGATGGCGGCGCTGACGGCCTACGACTTCCCCGGCAACGTACGCGAGCTGGAGAACCTCCTCGAGCGAGCCTTCGCGCTGGGCGCCCGCGACGAGATCGAGCGCGCGAATCTCCCCGATTTCACCAGCAAGCCCGACGCGCCGACCGCCGCAGTCGTCGACGCGCTCCCGACCCTCGATCAGGCCGAGCGCGATCTGATCGCTCGAGCCCTGGAGCGCTTCCGGAACGACAAAGAGCAGGCCGCTCGCGCGCTCGGCCTCACCGTTCGCACGCTGTACCGTCGCATCAAGAAGTTCGGCCTGATCTAGCGCCCCCGTCAACCCGGGACCGTCAAATCTGTCAAGGCGCGGCGGAGTGCCCGCGACCGCGCTCGGGCAACTTCTCGATTTCAAAGCCACGATGGTCCCTGGCACTGAACCTGCTCTCTACGAGGATCATGGATTTCCGGGAGTCCGCGAGCCGGCGCTGGATCCTGGTCGCGGACGGCGATGAGGCCTCGGCGCGGTTCGTGGCCAGCTTTCTCCTTCAGGCGCGCCTGCGCGCCTATCCAACGGCGCGCGGGCTCGAGGCCATGCAGCTCGTCGGGCGGTTTCGCCTCGGTCTCGCGGTGGTCGACGTGCATCTGCTCGACATGCCGGGTTGCGACCTCGTCAGGAAGCTGCGCTCGATCGAGCCGGCGCTCCCTGTCGTCATGACGACAGGCGACTACAGTCCCGCGACCGAGGTCCAGGCACGCCAGCTCGGAATCATCCAGTACATCCACAAGCCGATCGATCTGCAGCGGCTTGATCGAGTCGTCTCTCGGATTTTCAGCCCCGACGGGGAGACGGCCCCGCGGATCACCGTCGCCTCCGACGGGAACGCGCAGACGTGACGCGCTCGGGACAATACGCCTGCGTCCTCGGCGGGCTGCTGATCTGTCTGGCGCTGACGATCGGCTTCGTCGGGTCGCCCCCGCCCGTCCCGAAGCCCTCCCCGGCCGGTGGTGACGACATCCCGTTCCCCACATGGGACGTTCCGACGTGGGACGCGAAGAGCTCGAGCGCGCGCCCGCGCGTGCCCGCGACGATCGTTCCCGAGGGGATGGCCGTGCTGCTCCTGACCGTCGTCTGGACGGCGGGTTGCGCGCTCCTGTCCGGGCGGCTCGGGCAAGACTCCCTGCGACGGGTCCTTGCGGCCCTGAGCCGCCGGCGGAGCTTCGGGTAGTGGACCGCTCGGGCCGCGAGCGGAGATCGCAGGGCAGCGCCGGCGTCGACGCCTCCGAGGCGCTGGCGGGCAAGCTGCGCACGCTGATCCAGCTCATCGAGCTCATCTCCTCTTCGCTCGATACCGACGAGATCCTCCGCCAGATCGCGGCCGCGGCGGTCCGGCTCACCGACGCGCGCTGCGTGTCGCTCTGGGTCGCCGACGAGGCCAGCCGCACGGTCGAGCTGCGCGCATGCTCCGACGCGGCGATCGGCGCGGGGCACCCCAGCCCTCGCCTCGGCTACGGTCAGGGCGTCGCCGGATGGGTGACGCTCCACGACGAGCCCATCAAGGCCGACGACCTCAGCCGAACGCCCATGATCGCGCGCGAGTGGTATGCCGCTCACGGCCTCCGGAACCTGTACGCCCTGCCGATCGTCTACCAGGACTCCGTGGTCGGTGTCCTCGTGCTCATGGGCGAGCAGCCCTTCGACCTCGAGAGCGAGGAGTACGAGATCCTCGAAGCCTTGATCGCGGAGGCGGGGGCGGCGATTCGCAACTCCCGCCTCCTGGCGGAGAGTGAGCGGCGCCGCCGCACGGCCGAGGCCCTGGCGGAGCTGAGCCGCCTGAGCAGCGAAACGCTCGACCTCGGGACCGTCGCGCGGCGCGTGGTGGAAAGCGTCCGGACCCTGCTGGGCGCTCGAGAGTCCGCGCTCTACCGGCTCGTTCCCGAGACCGGCGATCTGGCGGCGCTCGCGCTCATGGGCGAGCGGGAGCAGGCGCTGGGGCCCGGAGCGATCTTCCCGCGCGGCACCGGCGTCATCGGTCTCGCCGCGCGCGAGCGCCGCCCCATCGCCACGTCGAACTTCGCCGACGACCCGCGCATTCAGCACGACCCGACGATCCTCGAGCGCCTGGAAGGCGCGTCGTATCGGGCCGTCCTCGCCCTGCCGCTCCTTCTCAAGGACCGTGTCATCGGCGCGCTCGCGGTCTGCGACAACGCGGGCCGCGTCTTCCTCGAGAGCGAGATTCGTCTGGCCCAGGCGTTCGCGGATCACGCGGCGCTGGTGCTGGAGAGCGTCCAGCTGTTCGACGACGCGACCAGGCGACGCCACGAGGTCGACGTGCTCGCCGAGGTCGTCGGGCAGATCAACAGCTCGCTCGACCTCGCGGGGATCCTCGCGCGAATCGCCACCGGCGCCTGTGAGCTGACCGGCGCCGACGGCGCCCAGATCGCTCTCCGAGAGCCCGGCACCGACGGCGTGCGGGTGATCCACCGACGCGGCGCGCGCAGCGCGGCGGACGACGCGCTCATCGGCCTCGTGATCCAGCCCGGAAAGGGCGCGGGCGGCCTCGTCCTGACGACCGGACAGCCGTTCAGGACGAGGAACTACGCCGAGGATCCCCGGATCACCCGAGAGTACGCCGACCGGGTCGCGGCCGCGGGTGTCGTCGCGCAGATCGTCATGCCCATCCAGGACGGCGAGCTCAAGGGGCTGCTGTACGTCTTCAATCGCACCGCGCGCGCTTTCACCGACCGGGACGAGGCGGCCCTCAGCCGCCTGGCCAACCACGCGGCCGTCGCGATCGGGAACGCGCACCTGCTCGGCGAGATGGAGCGACGCCGGCGCGAGGCCGAGATCCTCGCCGAAGTGGGCCGGTTGGTCTCGCAATCCCTCGAGCCGGACGAAGTCGGACAGCGCATCGTCGAGAGCGTCGGCCCTCTTCTCGGCTCTGCCATGGCCACCCTCTACCGGATCAGCCTCGAGACCGGCGACTTCGTGCTGCTGGCGAGCGCGGGCGTCGGTGTCGACTGGAATCACACGCTCCCGCGCGGCACCGCGGCGGTCGGCCTCGCGGTACGCGAGGGTCGGCCGGTGTCGACGCCGGACGCCCTCGCCGACCCGCGCATCACCCTCGCCCCCGAGACCCGCGCGGCGCTGGAGACCTTCGAGCATCGCGCGATCCTCGCGCTGCCGCTCGTCGCGGGAGAACGCGTCTTCGGCGCTCTCGCGGCGCTCGGGCGCACGGGTCGTGTCTTCACCCAGGATGAGATCCGACTCGCGCAGACGTTCGTGGACCAGGCCGCAATCGCGCTCGACAACGCGCGGCTTCACTCCGAGACGACACGCCGGAAGTGGGAGGCCGAGGTCCTGGCGGGCATCGGCCGGCTGGTCACCGAGTCGCTCGACGCCGACGAGGTCGCGGGCCGGATCGCCGACAGCCTGCGCGCGCTCCTCGGTGGCCTCTCCTCGGTGCTGGTCCGGGTCGAGCCGGTCAGCGGCGCGCTCATCGGTCGCCACATGGGGGCCGACGGCTCGGTCTACGACATCGTCTTCCCTGCGGGCACCGGCGCGATGGGCCGCGCCGTCAGCACCCGCCGCCCGGTCGCCACGACGAACGTTCTCACCGATCCGCGGATCGCGCTGACTCCCGAGCTCCGCGAGTCGCTCCAGTCGCGGCCGCACCGGGCGGCGCTCGCGCTGCCGATGATCGTCGACGACCGGGTCGTCGGCGCCATCGCCGTCGGCGACCACGAAGGCCGCACCTACGACAGCGACGAGGTGCGCCTGGCGCAGGCGTTCGTGGACCAAGCGGCCATGGCGCTCGAGAAGGCGCGCCTCTTCGAGGACTCGGAGTGGCGGCGGCGCGAGGCCGAGATCTTCGCAGAGCTCGCGAGCCAGATCACCGCCTCGCTCGACCTCGACACGATCTTGAGAAACGTGTGCGAGGCGGCGCGCGAGCTCTGCCGGGCGGACCTCGGCGTCATCGCCACGCGCGATTCCGCGACCCAGGCCATGCTGCTCCGCCAATGGCCCGGCGCGCCCGCGGTTCCGGTCGGGAAGATCACGCCGGGGGAAGGGCTGGCCGGCCAGGTGCTGCTGACCGGCCGTCCGATCCGGACGGAAGACTACCTGCACGATCCGCGCTTCAGGAACGATCCTCAGCCGCTGACGCAGGTGGAAAGTGTCGAGGCCGCGCTGGCCGTGCCGATCCAGACCGAGGCGCGGGTCGAAGGGCTCCTCGCCGTGTACAACCGCTCGCCGCGACCGTTCAGCGACCGGGACGAGGCCCGGCTCGCGCGGCTGGCCGCACAGACCGCGATCGCGATCCGCAACGCGCAGCTGTTCGAGGCGCGGCGCTCCTATCAAGCGCGCCTCGAGGCGCTTCTGGCCGTGAGCCACGAGCTGTCGAGGATTCAACCGGTCGAAGAGCTCCTCGGCGCGATCGCGACGGCGTGCGGCGAGGTCCTCGAGTCCGAGTCCGTCGGCTTTCGCCTGGTGGAGGGTGACGAGCTCGTCGTCGCCCGGCTACTGGGCGACACCAAGGAGGCGATGTCGACCCCTCGAATCAAGTTCGGCGAGAGCCTGAGCGGCATCGTCGCGAGCACGGGAGCGCCGCTCAGGCTGGACGACGTGACCGAGGACACGCGGCTCATCCCGGCGCACCGAAGCGCCGTCAAGCGGCTGGGCTACCGCGCGTTCCTCGGCGTGCCCATCAAGGTCGGCGAGCGGCTGATCGGCGTGCTGTCGATCCGGACGCGGCGGCCGGCCGGCTTCTCGAAAGACGACGAGACGATCGCCACGGCGTTCGCGTCGCAGGCCGCGACGGCGCTGGAGAACGCCCGCCTGTTCCGCGAAGTCCAGGTCGCCGCCGAGGAGGTCTCGCGGGCTCAGGCAGCGCTGCTCCAGGCCCAGAAGATGGACGCGATCGGCCGTCTCGCGGGCGGCGTGGCACACGACTTCAACAACCTCCTCACGATCATCCACGGCCGCTGCGAGATCCTCCGGAAGCGCTTCGAGCCGGGCACGAAGCCGCGCCAGGACCTCGATCTGATCCAGCAAACCGCTCACCGGGCTGCGGCGCTCACCAGGCAGCTCCTGGCCTTCAGCCGACAGCAGGTGCTCCAGCCGCGTGTCCTGCAGCTCAACGGAGCCGTCGGCGAATCGGTCTCGATGCTCCAGCGGCTGATCGGCGAGCACATCACCTTGACGACCGTACCGGGCGCGCGGCGCGACCGGGTCAAGGCGGACCCCACCCAGCTCGAGCAGGTGCTGATGAACCTCGCGATCAACGCCCGCGACGCGATGCCGCGAGGCGGCCGGCTCACCATCGAGACGGCCGACGTGGAGCTCGACGAGGCCTTCGCGCGCGAGCACCCCGGAGCCGGCACCGGGTCACACGTCCGCCTGTCGGTGAGCGACGACGGCGTCGGGATGAGCGCCGAGATCCAGGCGCGCATCTTCGAGCCGTTCTTCACCACGAAGGAGAAGGGGCGCGGCACCGGGCTCGGGCTTTCCATGGTCTACGGTATCGTGAAGCAGCACGGCGGCTACATCGGCGTCCGGAGCCAAGAGGGCCAGGGGACCACCTTCGAGATCTATCTGCCCTGCGCGAGCCTCACCGGCGAGCATCGCGCGGAGCAGGCGCCGGAGCGCGGCGGCGAATCGCGCGGCTCCGAGACGATCCTCCTGGTCGAGGACGAAGCCGACGTTCGCGAGCTGACCCGCGAGATCCTCGAGATGGCCGGCTACACCGTGCTGGAGGCGGCGCGTGGCGAGGAGGCGCTGCGCCTCTGCCGGGATTCAGCGGGGCCGATCGAGCTCCTGCTCACCGACGTGGTCATGCCCCAGATGAGCGGCCCCGAGCTCGCGCGCCAGGTGCTCAGGCTCCGCCCGGGAACGAGGGTCGTCTACATGTCGGGGTACACGGACGACGCGCTCGGCCACCACGGCGTCCTCGACCCGGATATCATCCTGCTGCCCAAGCCGTTCACGCCCGAGTCGCTGATGCACCACCTGCGCCTCGCCCTGGACGCGACCGCCAAGCGCGGCTAGCTCACCGAACCTTCCGGGTTCCGCGGACCACCGGAGTCTCGGGGTCCATCACGAAGCGGATGCGCGGCAAGTCCGTATCGCAGGTGGAGACGCTCGCCGAGATCGGCGTCGTCAGCTCCACCAGCGCCGCGTTCCACGCGCCGGGCTCGAAGCGGCTCACGTCGGCGCGGCCGCGGCTGGCCTGATGCAGCGTGTAATGCGGATCCACCTGGATCAGCTGCGCGGCGCCGTCGACCCGGACCAAGGTGACCCCGTGGATGTACTGAAGGTCGCCGCCCGAGACGATCTCCGGATCGACCAGCGCCAGCTCGAGGATCGTCCGGCCGTCTCGCCGCACCATCGCGGCCACACGGTCGTGATAGCGCCTGAGCGTGATCTCGCCCGGCACCACCGGATAGCCCCAGCGTTCCCGGAGCGCGCCCACGGCGCTCGGGCTCGATGCGACCGCGCCCAGGACGTAGCCGCGCGGATGGACGCCCGCCCGTGCCATCAAGCGTACCTGGGCCAGGTCGAAGGAGCCGACCGGGCTCTCGGGATATCGCGTCACCACGAAGGTGACGTATTCGGGAATCGCCGGATGGAGCGCCCGCGGCAAGAGCACGCGCGTGCCGTCGGCGACCTCGCACGAGAGCTGGAGGATCTCGGCCTTCGGCAGCTCCCACGCCTCGGTGTCGAGGTCGCGCATCGCCGGCAGCCCGCCGGCGATCGTTCCGAGCTCGAGCTCGCCGAAGAGGGGCATCAGGACTTCCCGCCGTTGAACGCAGGCATGACCTCCCGGGCGAAGAGCCGGAGGCTCGCCAGCACCTCGGCCTGCGGGATCGACTCCGCGGTGTTGACGAGGAAGTTGACGCGGTCGACACCGCACGCCTCCCAGCGCTTGAGCGCGCGCGTGATGCGCTCCGGGCCGCCGAGGCACAGCCCCTCGCCCGCCTGCTCGGAGGCATCCGGACCGGTCGCCTGGCGCCGGAGCTGCGGCAGAAGGCCGAGCGACGGGTATGACTTGGATGGATAGGTCTCGCGCACCGAGATCAGCTGCGCGGCGAGATAGTTGAAGTGGTTCGCCATCTGGCGCCCGGTCTTGAGCGCGACGGCGTCGTCCTCGTGACAATAGAGGAAGTTGACCGTCGACACCTGATCGTTGACGAACTCGCCCACGGGCTCGCAAAGCTGGATGCGCCGGCGATACTCGGCGATGCGCTTGTCCTGCTCGGCGAACTGGCCGAAGGTGAGACCGAGGCTGCCGAGCCCGCGGTCGGCGGCGTCGAGCTCGGTGCCCGGGCTCGTCACCGCCACCCACATCGGCGGATGCGGGCGCTGGTAGACTTTCGGGAGGATCGTGCGGCGCGGCATCGACCAGAACTCGCCCTCGAACTCGAACTTCTCCGACGTCCACATCCGCGGCAGGCAGCGCACGAACTCGTCCCAGCTCTTCTTGGTCACGTCCGGGCTCGCATTGAACCCGGCGAGCTCCGTCCACGTCGCCGAGCGCCCGGTGCCGACCTCGACGCGGCCGCCCGAGAGGATGTCGAGCACCGCGGTCCGCTCGGCGATCTTGATCGGATGGTTGAACTCCGGCACGCAGACGACGATGCCGAAACCGACCCGGATTCGCTTCGTCACCATGGCGCACGCTGTCAGGAACAGCTCCGGCGCCGGACAGTGCGAGTACTCCTCCAGGAAGTGATGCTCGACCGCCCAGACCTGGTCAAATCCCAGCTCGTCGGCGAGCCTCACCTGCTCGAGGGCGTTGTCGTAGACGGTCCGCTCGGACTCGCGGGTCCACGGACGCGGGACCGAGAGCTCGTAGAAGAGTCCGAATTTCATGAGCGTGCCTTTCTCGGACGCGCGTGGCTCGAGAGCCCGCGTTCCCAGAGGTACTCCTGCTCACCCAGGTGCTTCCCGACCCAGCGGCCCAGGACGAAGAACACGTCACTCAGGCGGTTCAGGAATCGGAGCGGCCACTCACCGATCGGCTCCTGGCGGGACAGCGCGAGGAGCTCACGCTCCGCGCGGCGGCACACCGTGCGGGCCTGGTGGAGAAATCCGTTGATGCGCCCGCCGCCCGGCAGGACGAACGACTTGAGAGGCGGCAGATCTTTCTGGCACCGGTCCATGAGCTCCTCGAGCTCCTTGACCTCGCCCTCGCCGACCTTGAACATTCCTTCGTAGACGGCGTCGGGTGGCGTGGCCAGCTCGCTTCCCAGGTCGAAGAGCTGGTTCTGGATCTTTCGCAACACTTCGTCGAGCCAGCGGTGGCGCTCGCCCTCGTCGAGCCGCTCGGCGTTGAACACGCGCACCAGGCCGACGACGGCGTTGAGCTCGTCGACCGTGCCGTAGGCCACGATGCGCGGCGAGTCCTTCGGGATCCGCTTGCCGCCGACCAGGGAGGTCTCGCCCTTGTCGCCGGTGCGAGTGTAGACGCGCGTGATGCTGATGGGCATGGAGCCTCCCTCCCTTGTCTGTCAGCGGTATTCTACTTGAACGCGGCGGGTCGCTCGGGGATGATCGACGGGTGAAATCGCGCGCCCGCGCGGTGCTCGCCGCCGCCTGCAGCATCCACTTCGTCCACGACGGATTCTCGGACATCCTCTACGTGCTGCTGCCGATCTGGGCGAACGAGTTCCGGCTGACCTTCGCGCAGGTCGGGATCATCCGTACCGCGTACAGCGGGGGGATGGCCGCATTCCAGATTCCAGCGGGACTGCTCGCCGAGCGCTGGGGCGAGCGGAGGCTCTTGGCCGCGGGGACGGCGGTCACCGCGTGCGGGTTCATCGCCGCCGGGATGGTCGGCGGATTCGTGTCGTTGCTGGCGGTGCTCCTGATCGCCGGCCTCGGCTCCGGCGTCCAGCACCCCCTCTCGTCCTCGCTCGTCTCGAAAGCGTACGAGACCGGACCGCGGCGCGCCGCGCTCGGGACTTACAACTTCTCCGGAGACCTCGGCAAGGTCGCGGTGCCGGCGGCGGTTGCCTTCGCGGCGCTCGGGGTCGGCTGGCGCACGGCCTCGGCGGCCTACGGCGTGTTCGGTCTCGTGGCGGCGCTCGCGATTCTCGGGGTGCTGGCGCGGCTGACCCCCGATATGCCTGGGGCGGCCACTGACACGAGGCCGAAGGATCTGGTCGCGGGCCCATCCGGTTGGGGGATCCGCGATCTGCGCGGCTTTCAGGCCTTGACCGCCATCGGGATGATCGACAACGCGACGCGGACCGGATTTCTCACGTTCCTGCCGTTCGCCCTGATCGCCAAGGGCTCGTCGGTCGCGGGCGTCGGCACCGCGCTGGCGCTGCTCTTCGCCGGCGGCGCCGTCGGCAAGTTCGCCTGCGGGCTCGTGGCCGAGCGTCTCGGCGTGATCCGCACGGTCGTCCTCACCGAGGCCGCGACCGCGCTCGGGATCCTGGCGCTGATCCCCTCGCCGCTGCCGGTCGCGCTCGCGCTCCTGCCGCTGATCGGCGTGGCGCTGAACGGCACCTCGTCGGTGCTCTACGGGACCGTCGCCGACCTCGTCAGCGCCGACCGCCGCTCCCGCGCGTACGGCCTCTACTACACCGTGACGATCATGTCGTCAGCGCTGGCGCCCTCGGTCTACGGCCTGATCGGCGACCTGGCCGGCGTTTCGACGACGCTCGTCGTGGTCTCAGCGCTCGTGCTCACGACGATTCCGCTCTGCCTCGTCCTCCGGGCTTCCGTCGCTGAGCCAGCCCGTACGTGATTGGCCCGGATCATTCGCGAACGACCCCCTCGTCCCGCCCGCAGCTCGAAGAGCTGCGATTCGGGCGAGTGGGTGACGGAGTCGGCCGAGGGGGCGCGGCCCCGGCGTCAGGACCCGTCCGCCTCTCGCTCGAGGTTCGCGAATAATCCGAGCTAGCTCAGCTCGAGCTCCATGAAGCGGGTCCCGACGACCGGATTCTCGCAGTACGGCGCGATCTCGCCGAAGCCGAGCGTCTGATAGAGCGCGAACCCTTCCTTCATCGACGGCAGGGTGTCGAGCCGCATGCGCGCGTACCCGATCTCACGCGCCTCCCGGATCACGGTCTCCGCCAGGCGGCGTCCGAGGCGCGAGCCCCGCGCGGTCGGTCGGACGTAGAGCCGCTTCATCTCGCAGATGCCGTCGCCGAGGGGGCGCAGCGCCACGCAGCCGATGGGCTCGGGACCGTCGATCGCGAGGAACAGCCGGCCCGCCGGCGGCGCATAGGCGCCCGGTAGCTCCGCGACCTCTCGCGCGAAGCCCTGGAAGGTGAGCTCGATCCCGAGGGACGCCTCGTACTCCTGGAAGAGCCGTCGCGCGGTGGCAATCTGATCGGGCAACGTCGCGCGGACGATGTCGATGCTCATGTCAGCGCTCATGTCAGATAGAAGGGCCGCGCCGCGGCGGCCTGATACGGATAGCGCGCGAGCACGCTCGGATCGGGGTCGGCGCCGAGCCCGGGTCGATCGGGGACGCCGACGGTGCCATTGGCGAAGCGGATCGGCTCGCTGATCAGCGAGGCGACGAGCGGTGTCCCCGGGAACTCGACGTACGGCACACCAGGTGTCGCGGCCGCAAGGTGCAAGCTCGCCGCGAGCCCCGGCCCGTAGTAGAACGAGTGCGGGACGAAGGTCACGTTGGCGGCGGCCGCGAGGACCGCGATCTTCTTCATCTCGAGGAGCCCGCCCACCTTCGTCACGCTCGGCTGAACGATGTCCGCCGCGCCGTGTCCGATCAACTCTCGGAAGCCGAACAGGGTCGCGTCGTTCTCGCCGGTGGCGATCGGAATCCTCAGTGCGGCGCGAACGCGCGCGAGCCCCGCATAGTCCTCCGGCGGCCAGAGCGGCTCCTCGAGCCACCGGAGATCGAAACGCTCGAGCCGCCGACCGAGCCGGATGGCCTCCTCGACCGACCACGGACAGTTCGTGTCGAGCATGAGATCGACGTCGTCGCCGGCAACCCCACGCGCCACGGCAACGGACTCGACGTCGGTTTGATGGAGCTTGATCGCGTTGTGGCCCAGAGCCAGCGCGCCGGTGACCGCCTGTCCGACCTGACTGGGTGTGTCGTAGCGCAGAAGGCTCGAGTAGACACGCAGCCGCGACTGGCAGAGGCCGCCGAGCAGCTCGTAGACCGGGACGTTCCGCGCCTTGCCGGCCAGATCCCAGAGCGCGAGCTCGACGCCGCTCACCGCCATCATTCCGAGACCGCGCCGTCCCCAGATCATCAGCGCGCGGTGCATGCGGTCGACCAGGCTCTCGATCTGCGTCGGATCCTGGCCGAGCAGGATCGGCGCCAGCGCGTCGTCGACGACGTGGCACACCGCCTCCGTCGCGCCATAGGCGAAGCTCTCGCCCCAGCCGGTCAGCCCGTCGTCAGTGATGGCGCGGACGAGGATCTGCTTGCCGGCGCCGGGGGCCCACGAGGACGGCGGGCCTACCACCTGGAGGGGAACCGCCAGCGGGATCGCTCGGATCTCCGTGATCTTCATCTCAGAGATCCCCGAGCCCCAGCTCCTCCCACCGCTCGCGCACCCGCGCCTCGTCGTCGGGCGACGGGCGTACCGTCGGCGGGAACCGTTCGCCGCCCCACTCGGCGCGGCGCGCGAGCTTCCACGAGCGTGTCGCATCGATCAGCACCCGGTTCCAGAGTCCGGTGCCGAGCTGCGCCACGTCCCGATCTTCCGGCGGAGTGCTCGGGTCGATCGGCGAGCCGAAGATCCCAGGGAAGACGACGATGCCGTCCTGCCCGGCGTTGACCCGATGCGCGAACGCCCAGTCGACCTGCTCGTACGAGGCGGGGTCGATGTCCTCCTCGACCACGGTGACGTGCTTGTAGCGGTACTGCGCCGCGCTCGAGCCCCAGAGCGCCGCCGCGATCTGCTTGGGCTGGCCCTGGTACGCCTTCTTGATCTGGACGACGATGTTCACGCCGTTGGTGATCGGGGGAACGAAGACGTCGCGCACGCCGGGAATCCCGGCCGCCGTCAGGATGTTCCACGCGATCGCCGCGCGCTGGACCGACGACATCACGCTGTTCTCGCTGTACGAGCCGGGCAAGGTGCCCTCGAGGCAGCCCCGGAAAATCGGATCGCGGCGGTGCGTGACGCACGTCACCTGCATCGTGGGACGCGGCGTCGGCACGTCCGAGACGTAGCCGGTAAACTCGCCGAACGGTCCCTCGGTCTCGTACGTCGCCGGATCGTCGCTGATGAACCCCTCGATCACGATCTCCGCGCTGGCCGGCACCTCCAGGTCGACCGTCTCGCAGCGGACCAGCTCGGCGGGCTCGCCGCGATAGGCGCCCATCACGTCCCACTCGCACACGCCGGTCGGAATCGGCGAGCCTGCCAGGAACGGCATGATCGGGTCCCAGCCGATCACGCAGGCGACCGGCATCGGCTCTCGGCGGGCCGAGTACTTCAAGAAGTGCTGGCCCCAGTGCTGCCCGCCCTTGATGAGCAGGAACGGCGCCGTGTTCTTCTGGCCGATCATGCCGCGGTAGATGCCGACGTTCATCGCGCGCGTCTCCGGATCGCGGGTGACGATTCCGGAGAACGTGTGGATGTAGCGCCCCCCCTCGAGGTAATGCCACTTCGGGACTGGAAACTCCGTCTGGTCGATGTCATTGCCGTGGACGACCACGTCCTTGACGGGGCCGCTCGCGACGATCTTCGGTGCGATCGTCTGACGATTCGTCTTCATGACGTGCTGCACCAGGTCGCGATTGGACGCATCCTTGGGAAACCCGAGCGAGAGCGCCAGCCGGCCGACGCTCCCGAGGCCGCTGATGAAGAGCTTCGTGCAGCGCCCGGCCTCGTAGCCCTTGATGCGCTCGAAGAGCAGCGCGGGCCCTTTTTTCTCGAGCACCCGGCGCGCGATGGCGCCGAGCTCGCGGTCCCAGTCGACCTCGGCCGTGATGCGCCGCAGCTCGCCGTCCTTGTCGAGCCGCGCGATCCACTCACGCATGTCGACGAAGCTCATCGCCCCGGCCTCCTTTTCCTCGAGCGCTCGGCGGCGCTCATCCGCCGAGCGCCGGCGCGACCTCGCCGAGGAAGCGCTTGAACTGGCCCACCTGGTCCCAGGAGCCGAAGCGCAGCGCCATGTGGCCGACGCCGGCCGCGAAGTATGCGGAGAGCTCTTGCGCGCACTGCGTGGGGCCGCCGGCGATGGTCCACTGCTCGACGAACTCGCGTGAGAACTTCGACGTGTAGTACGTGTCCAGGAAGGCCTTGGTCTCCTCGAGCCCCTTCTGACGATCCTCGTTGATGTTGATGTTGTGATAGAGCGCGCTGCCGAGCTTCGTCGGATCCCGGCCTTCCTCGCGCGCCATCGCGCCGATGCGGCTCCACTGCCGCCGGAACTCGTCCGGCGAGAGCTTGTTCGTCATCCAGCCGTCGGCGTGGCGCGCGATGCGTCGGAACGAGCGCTCGATGACCGCCTCCGACGCCGACGCGCCGCCCTTCCACGTGAGGCCGGTGGGATTGGACGCGATCCATATCGGGCACGGCTGCTGCACGGGCCGCGGCTCGAGCGTCACGTTCTCGAACGAGTAGAACCGGCCCTGGTGCGAGACGTTCTTGCCGCCGAAGAGGCGGCGCAGCACGGCGATCCCTTCCTCGAGTCGTCCCACGCGCTCGGCCGACGCGATGGACATGACGTCGTGCTCGGCGGCCTGCGCGGCGTTCGCCTCGCTCGGCCCGCCCAGGCACACCGCGAGCAATGTCCGACCTCCGGAAAGCACGTCGAGGCTCGCCCACTGATGCGCGAGCATGA
Organism: Candidatus Rokuibacteriota bacterium; assembly: GCA_003220495.1. Classification (GTDB taxonomy): domain Bacteria; phylum Methylomirabilota; class Methylomirabilia; order Rokubacteriales; family CSP1-6; genus AR31. Next base: position 46,907 of record QHSP01000037.1, read on the forward strand.
CCGGATGGCGGTGCACGAACGTCGCCATGCAGCCGACGCCCAGACGCAGCTTCGTCGTCACGGCCGCCAGCGCGGAGAGCAAGGTCACCGACTCGAGGCGCGGCTTGGCCAGGAGACTGTCGCCGGCCCAGACGGCGTCGAAGAAGCCGGAGCGCTCGGCCTGCACCGTGAGGTCGACGAGATCCGGCACCTTGACGGCGCCGAGCACGACCGCGCGATTCGCGAGGATCAATCCGAACGAAGAGGGGGCCATTGCTTACCTCCCGGTGTACTTGGGCGGCCGCTTCTCCAGGAAGGCGGTCACGCCCTCCGCGTAGTCGTGGGTGGAGCGGAGCCACGCGTACGCCTTGCGCTCGAGCTCGAGCGCGGTCTCGAGCGGCGCCTCGGCACCACGATTGAGTACCATCTTCAAGGTGCGGAGCGCCAGCGGCGCACGATCGGCGAGCTCGCCGGCCAAGGCGGCTACCGCCTCGTCGAGCTTGTCGTCCGGCACCGCCATGGTGATGAGCCCCCACGCCTCGGCCCGCTCCGCCGAGATCCGCTGCCCGGTCATCATGAAGAGCTTGCCGCGCGTCATGCCGATCAGCCGCAGCGCGCGCTGGGTGCCGCCGCTGCCGGGGATCATCCCCAGGCGAACCTCCGGGAACGCGAACTCGGACCGCACGGTGGCCAGCCGGAAGTCGCAGGCGACGGCCAGCTCGAGACCGGCCCCCATCGTATACCCGTCGATGGCGGCGATGACCGGCTTGCGGCACCGTTCGGCGGCCGTGAGCGTGTCGCCCCACAGCTCGAGATCGGCGGGCTCCTGCTGGAGGAACTCGGACACGTCGCCGCCGGCGCTGAACGCCTTGCCGCCCGCGCCGCGGATCACGACCACGCGGACGCTCTCGTCGCCCTCGAGCCCCGCGAAGATGCCGGGGAACTCGCTGCGCATCGCGACGGTCATCGTGTTCATCCGGGGCTGGCGATCGATCCAGATGGTCGCCACGGCCCCGGCGCGCTCGACTCGAAGAAACTCGCTCATGGTCGCACCTCCGTGTACTGGCCGTCGCGCAGCAGGCGCCGCAGTATCTTGCCCGAGGCCGTCTTGGGGATCTCGGCGACGAACACGAAGCGGCGCGGCCGCTTGAAGCTCGCGAGGTCGCCGCTCGTCCGGCAGTGATGATCGAGCGTCTCCGCCGTCAGCGCGCCGGCGGGCACGACGAAGGCGACCACTCGCTCGCCCCACTTCTCGTCGGGCTCCCCAATCACCGCCACGTCCCTCACGCCAGCGTGGCGGGCCAGCACGTCCTCGACCTCGACCGGATGGATGTTCTCGCCACCGCTGATGATCATGTCGTCGACGCGCCCGGCGACCCAGAGGTCGCCCTCCGGGTCGATCCAGCCCATGTCGCCCGTGAAGTACCAACCCTCGCGCAACGCCCTCGCGTCGGCGTCGGGGCGGTTCCAGTACCCGGCGAACGCTTCGTCCGACTCGAGGCTCGCGATGATCTCACCTTTGACCCCGGGGCCCGCGATCTCGTCTGGCCCGACGCGCCGCTCGGCGCTGGCGACGACGACCCGCAACGCCGAGTGGATCCCCGGCCGGCCCGCGCAGCCGGGCTTGGTGCGCACGTCGGGATGGATCGAGAACGTGTAGATCTCGGTCGAGCCGTAGTGGTTCACGAAGACGTCGGGACGGAACGTCTTCGCGCACGCCTCGGTGAGCGGCGCCAGCATCGGCGCCCCGGCGTAGGCGAGCTTGCGTACGGAGGACACGTCGCTTCGCGTCAGCTCTGGAGCGTGCGTCAGCTCCCAGAATAGCGTCGGGATCAGGTAGAGCGCGGTGAGCCGCTCGTCAGCGATCAGCTGGAGCGCGCCCTTGCTCGACCAGTCGGGCTGGCAGACAAAGCAGCCGTTGACTGCCGCCAGACTGGTCAGCGCGTGAATCCCCATCGTGTGATAGAGCGGCATGACGCCCAGCGTGCGCTCGCCCCACGTGTAACCGCACTGGATCACGTGCGCCATCGCACCCGCGTAGTGGTTTTTGTGCGTGCGCGGTACTCCTTTCGGACGCCCCGTTGTTCCGGACGTGTAGAGAATCAGCGAGAGATCACTCTCGCTTGGCGGCTCGGGGAGGGGGGCGGCGGGGGGCGGGGGGGTCCCACTTCGCCGCACGGCACCCCCCCGCCCCCCGCCGTCCCCCTCCCCGAGTACGTCGTCGAAGGACATCGATCCGGTCGGTGGTGCGTCGCCGACGAACACGAGATCGGTCAGGGTGCCGCGCGCGGCTTCGCGCATAGGGCCGGAAGTCGAGTCTTCGAACAGCGCGATGCGCGCGCCGGAGTCTTCGAGCAGGTAGCGGAGCTCGTTCGCCGCCAAGCGAAAATTCACGGGGACGGCGACACTGCCGAGCTTCTGAAGCGCCCAGTAGGCGATGACGTGCTCGAGGCGATTACGGAGGACGAGCAGCACGCGCGCGCCGTGTGCGACGCCGAGCCGGGCGAATCCCCGGGCCACCGCGATCGCGCGCGCGTCGAGCTCGGCGTACGTGAGCCGCCGCCGGCCGTCGACGACGGCCTCGGCGTCGGGTCGGCGGAGCGCGGCGCGCGCGAGGAGGGCCCCGAGCGTCACGAGACCAGCAGGACCTTCCCCTTGTTCTTGCGATCCAGCACGTGCTGCACGGCGGCGCGCGCGTCCTTCAGCGGGAACGCGCGGTCGACGACCGGGCGGAGCTGTCCCCGGACCACGTGGTCGAGGACCGTTTTCAGCTCGACGATCGAGCCCAGATTGGTCCCGAGGATCCTGAGGTTCTTCGAGTAGACGTGCCGCAGGTCGAGGCGGCCCCAGTGGGTATCGTGGGAGCCGATCGTGACGAGCTTGCCGAGCCGGGTCAGCGCGTAGACCGATCGCTCGAAGGTGTCGCCGCCGATGTGCTCGACGACCACGTCGACCCCGCGCTTGCCGGTCCACTTCTTCGTCTCCTCGACGAAATCTTGCGTGCGGTAGTTCACGACGTGCTCGGCGCCGAGTGCCTTGGCGAACTCCACCTTGTCGTCGGAGCCGACCGTCGTGATGACCCGGGCGCCGCAGAGGCGCGCGATCTGGATCGCCGCGCTGCCCACGCCGCTGCCGGCGGCCTGGACCAGCACGGTCTGTCCGGGTCGGAGCTCCGCCTGCGCCACCAGCGCGTGCCACGAGGTGAGCATCGCGAGCGGCACCGCGGCGCCCGCCTCGAACCCGATCGCCTCGGGCAGCGGCAACACGTTGGCCGCCGGCGCCTGGACCAGCTCGGCGTAGCCGCCGTCCTTGTGGGCGCCGAGGTACCCGTAGCGCACGCACACCGTCCGTTCGCCGAGCAGGCAGTACTCGCAGCGGCCGCACGCGAAGCCGGGAAAGATGATCACGCGCTGGCCGCGCGCGAGGCCGGTCACGCCGGCTCCCGTCGCCTCGACCGTGCCCGTCACTTCGCAGCCGTTCACGTGGGGCAGCCCCTCGGGCGGCGGGAAGCGACCGTCCAGCAGCAGCATGTCCACCTGGTTGAGCGCGCACGCGCGCACGCGGATCAGCGCCTCGCCGGCTCCGATCGTGGGATCGCGATAGTCCTCGTAGAGGATCTTCTCGGCGCCACCGTGCTCCCGGAAGAGCGCGGCCTTCAAAACGGCACCTCCGTCCGCTCGTCGCGAACGCGACGAGCCTTGTGGTCCCAGCGCGGGAGCGACCCCGGCTCACCGATGTCGACCGTGACGCGAATCCCGAGCCCGATCCTGAGATCGTCGGCGAGCTTCGCCTGGAGCGTGCCGCGATCGCCGAGCGAGAGCGACGGCGACGGATCGATGCGGATCAGGATGTCGTCGAGTCCTTCGAGCCGCCGGAGGACGATCTGGAACTCGTCGACGTCCGCGTGCGGCCGCACCAGCTCTTCGACGCGCCGGGGATAGACGATCACCCCGCGAATCTTCTTCATGTCGTCGAGCCGCCCGAGCACACCGCCCTCGAACGCGGTCAACGTGCGCCCGCACGGGCAGCGCCGATCGGCCAGCTGGACAATGTCGCGCGTCCGGTAGCGAAGGAGCGGCATCGCCTTGCGATAGAGGCTCGTGAACACCAGCTCGCCGCGCTCGCCCGGCTTGACCGGGCGCCCGTGCTCGTCGAGCACCTCGGGATAGCAGTAATCCTCGTTCACGTGCGTGAGCCCCGAACGCGCCTCGCACTCGAAGCCCCACGCCGCGATCTCGGTCAGCCCCGGCAGGTCGTACGCGCGGGCCCCGAACGCCGCCTCGATCTTCGCCCGGGTAGCCGGAATGGACGCGCCGGGCTCGCCGGTGTGCCAGGTGATCCGGATCTTCGTATCCTTCGCGAGGTCGATACCTTTCTTCGCCGCGGCCTCACCTAGGAAGAGCGCGTACGATGGCGTGCAGCCGAGCACCGTGATCGGATAGTTCAGGAGCGCATCGATCCGCTGGTCGGTCGAGAGACCGCCGACCGGGAAGACGAGGCAGCCGAGATCCTGCGCGGCGTAGAAGCCGGACCAGTAGCCGATCCACGGACCGTACGAGAAGGCCGCCATCACGACGTCCGACTTGCGCACGCCGAAGGCGAAGAGCGCGCGTGCGTAGGAATGATAGAAGCCGTACCAGTCCTCTCGCGTGTCGAGGAACGCGAGCGGCCGGCCCGTCGTGGCCGAGGTCATGTGGATGCGGAGCACGTCGTCGAGCGGCACGGCGAGGACGTCCCCCCACGGCGGCTTCTCCGCCTGGTTTTCCTTCAGCTCGTCCTTGGTCGTGAAGGGTAGCTTCGGAAGGTCGTCGAGCGTGCGGACGGCCGCCGGCTTAATGCCGGCCGCCTCGAGCTTGCGTCGATAGAACGGGCTCGCCGCCGCGGCGTGAGCCAGCTGCTCGCGCAGGCGCCGTGTCTGCACCCGCGCCATCTCGGCGCGTGACGCGCGCTCGAAACGCGGCTCGAGATAGCGGGAGGGCATGCGATGTCGGGTCAGGCGGTCGTCAGCAGCTCGCCCATCCGGTTGAAGAACTGATCGGCCATCATCTTCGAAACGCCGCCGAGCATCCGCTGGCCGACACCGGCGATGAGCCCGCCGATCTGGACGTCCGCGCTGTATGCGACGCGCGTGCCACCGTCGATCTCCGTCAGGGTGATCACCGTATCGGAGCGGACGAATCCCGGCCCGCCGCTTCCCTCGGCGCTCAGGCGATAGGACTCGGGCGGCTTCTTGTCCAACAGCCGCACCTTGCCCTCGAAGGTCCCCTTCACCGCGGCCACGCCGATCTTGAGCGTCGCCTTGTACTCGTCGGAGCCGACCAGCTCGAGCTTCTCGCAGCCGGGGATCGCCTTCTGGAGTGTCACGGGATCGAGAAAGGCATTCCAGACCTTCTCGCGTGGCGCCTTCACCTCGTACGAGCCTTCAAGCTTCATCGGTAGCTCTCCTTACTAGAGAATGTCGCGCGGAGTCAAGGCGCGACCGGCCGCTCACGCGAGCCGCGTCAGGGCCGCCGCCATCCGCGACAGGCCGTCGCTGATGAGCGCCGCGCTGGTCGCGTACGACAGCCGCACGTGATCGTCCGAGCCGAAGTCGACGCCTGGCACGACGGCCACCTTCGCCTCCTCGAGGAGGAACGCGGTCACGTCGAGGGAGCCCTTGAGGATCTTCAAGCCCTCGGCGGATCTCCACGCTCGTCCGAACAGTCCGGAGACGTTCGCGAACGCGTAGAACGCGCCCTTCGGCATGACGCAAGAGACGCCGGGCAGCGTGTTGAGCCCCTGCACGATGAGGTGGCGGCGCCGGTCGAACTCGCCGGCCATCTTGGCGACATCGTCCTGGGGTCCGGCGAGCGCCTCGACGGCGGCCCACTGGGCGACCGACGACGGGTTCGACGTCACCTGGCTCTGGACGTCCGTCATGGCGCGAATGAGCTCGCGCGGGCCGGCGGCGAAGCCGATGCGCCAGCCGGTCATCGCGTACGCTTTCGAGCACGTGTTGATGGTCAACGTGCGCGCCTGGATCTCCGGGCCGAGACCGGCGATCGACACGTGCCGCCCCTCGAACGTGAGCGCCTCGTAGCACTCGTCGGACACGACCAGGAGCTTGCGCTCCACGGCGAGCGCGGCGACGGCGGCCAGCGCCGCCGGAGAGAACACGGCGCCCGTCGGATTGTTGGGGCTGTTCAGGATGATCGCCTTCGTCCGCGGCGTGAGGGCCGCGCGCAGCCGCTCCGGGTCCAGGTCGAAGCCGGTTCGCTCCTGGGTCGGGACGGCGACCGGCACCGCGCCGACGAGCCGCGCCTGCTCGGGGTAGGAGACCCAGAACGGGCTCGGCACGAGGACCTCGTCACCCGGATTCAAGAGGGCCACGACCATGTTGAACAGCGTGTGCTTGGCGCCGCACGAGATCAGAACGTCCGCCGGCTCGTAGGCGAGGCCGTTGTCGCGCTTGAATTTGCCGCAGACAGCGGCCCGCAGCTCCGGGACGCCGCCGACCTCGGTGTACTTCGTGTGGCCCTGGCGCATCGCCTGGATCGCCGCGTCCTTGATCCGCTCGGGCGTGTCGAAGTCAGGCTCACCCGCGCCGAACGAGATCACGTCGACGCCGCGACGGCGAAGCTCACGCGCCTTCGCCTGCACGGCGAGCGTCGACGATGGGGCAAGCGTCTTCAAGCGATCGGCCAGCACGGCGTGGCTCCTTCGGCGGCGGACCGCCGCGTTACTTGGGAGGGTACTTCTCGGCCAGTCGCTTCTCGACGATCGGCGGCACCATGCCGGCTACCGACGTGCCGAAGCTGGCGACTTCCTTGATCAGGCGCGAGGAGATGTACGTGTACTTCTCGTGGGGCATCAAGAAGACGGTCTCGACGGTGCTGCGCAGCTTCCGATTCATCAGCGCCATCTGGAACTCGTATTCGAAATCGGAGACGGCGCGGATCCCGCGCACGATGCAGTCGGCGCGCTCGCGCGCCACGAGGTCGATCAGGAGCCCGTCGAAGGCGACGATACGAAAGTTGCTGAGATCCGACGTGGCCTCGTCGATCATCTCGAGCCGCTCCTTCACGGAGAAGAGCGGTTGCTTCGACGGATTGGCGACGACCGCGACGATGAGCTCGTCGAAGATTTGCAGGCTACGCTGGATGACGTCGACGTGACCGTTGTGGATGGGATCGAACATGCCGGGATAGACGGCGCGTTTGGCCACGGCGGTAGGCTACCCTCCGGCTCGAAAGAAAGTCAAGGTCGTCTCCCCGAAACGACGGTCGCGAAAGGCGCGTAATACGCCGCATTCTTGAAGACGTCGCTTGGTCGGGTGTTGCGCGATGACAAGCCCCTCCGGCGCGAGCAGCGCGCCCCCGCCCAGGGTCGCGAGGGTGCGCTCGCCGTCGTCCGTGGCGTAGGGGGGGTCGAGGAAGACGATCTCGAACCTCCGCGCCTCACCCGCCAGTCGCCCGAGCTGCCGGGTGACGTCGCCGCGGACGACGTGCGTCCGGGGCTCGAGGTCGAGCGTCCGGATATTCTCGACGAGCGCCTCGAGCGCCCGTGGATCGCGCTCGACGAAGGTCGTGTGCGCGGCCCCACGCGAGAGCGCCTCGAGCCCGACGCCGCCCGCCCCGGCGAAGAGATCGAGGACGCGCGCGTCTGGCAGCCGGGGCCCGAGCGTGTCCATCAGCGCGATGCGCACCTGGTCGGCCGTCGGCCGCGTCGTCGCGCCACGCGGCGTCACGAGCCGCCGGCCCTTCAGCGCTCCCGCGATCACGCGCACGCCGACCGGAGGGGGCGATCGACCGGGGGGCGTCGCCTTCGCGTCATGACGCGGGGAAGGTAGCACACGGGCCGGTGGCCCGCCGCGCGACCGCGGTAGCCGGGTCAGACAGACGGAGGGGGTGGAGCTTTCAGCGCCAGCAGCGCGACGATCCCGGAGAGGTTGTCCCGAGTGACCGGCTTCTCGATGTGGTACTGGAACCCCGCGCGCAAGATGCTGGCCCGGTGCTCAGGACCGGTGAACCCGGTGAGAGCGGCGGCCGGCGTCGCGCCTCCGCGCTCGAGCGGCAGACTGCGAACCTTGCCGATCAGCCAGTAGCCGCCCTTGTCGGGCATCGCCAGCGCGCTTACGAGGACCTCGGGGCGCTCGCGCTCGAGCGTCGCCAGCGCCTCCTCGGCCGTCTCGACCGCCGTCACCGTGGCGCCGGCGTCCTCGAGCATCGCCGTGACCACTGCACGGATGTACGGAGAACTGTCGACCAGGAGAACTCGTACGCCTCCCAGGTACACGCGATCAGACGAAGAACGGTTCGCGCTCATGCGCGTTACTCTACTCCTCAGGCTTGAGCGGCGCCTGACAGCGCGTGACGCACTGCCTCCACGACCTCGCGGACTCCATAAGGCTCGCCAAAGATGATCTCGATCACGCCCGACGCTCCCACAGCCGCGTCCAGCGCTTCCTTGTCCGTAGTGGTGAGGATCCAGGCCCGCTTGTTCAGACCGTGGGTCTGCTTCAGGAGGCGCAGGAAGTTCCAGTGTCTCTCGAAGGGCAGGGGGAGGTCGTACACGATCACCTGCGGGTCGTGCGCCTCCAGGAAGGCGATGAGATCCAGGGTGCCGTCCTGAATGTCGGCCAGTAGCGCGGTGACGGTCGTCAGCCCTTCGCCCTCGAGGGCCTCGCAGAGCGCCTGCATGTACTCCGTATGGGAGTTGAAAATCGCCACCGATGTCCCCGTCGTCGAACTGGACATGTAGATCGCGCCTTTCCCGGCCTGGAGAGCTAGATTCCAGGGCAGAGCTAGATTCCAGGGCCGAGCCGTGGCAGCGAGACCTGCCGGGGCGATTGGGAGTGTTCGAGGAGCTACCAGGCGGGCGGCCTGCGGAGACCGTCAGGGGAGCGAGGGGTGCACCTCACTGCACCTCGCGACATCCGGTCGCAGCATTCAGCGGACACGCCGTCAGGGCTCCCCGGCCCGGAAGGCGCATCACCAGCTTCACCTACTGCTTAAACGCTGGACCTCTCGGGTGCCGGTGTCAACACATATTCGGGCGCGTGCCTAGCCGGCGGTCGCCAGCGCGAGCTTGCCCCGCCACCGCGCGAGCAGCACGGCGCGGAGCGCGCGGTGGGCCGGTTCGGAGAGCTCGCGGTCGCGCGCGACGATGGCGCTCGCCTCGCGGCGCGCCTCCTCGAGCAGGTTCGTGTCGCGGAGCAGATCGACTGCGCGGAACTCGGGGAGCCCCGACTGGCGCGTGCCGAAGAACTCGCCCGGGCCGCGCAGCTCCAGATCGACCTCGGCGATGCGGAAGCCGTCGTTCGTCGACGTCATCGCGTCGATCCGGCGCTGGGCCTCTTCCGTGAGATGGCCGGACGTCAGCAGGATGCAGTACGACTTCCACTCGCCCCGTCCCACGCGTCCGCGAAGCTGGTGCAGCTGCGAGAGACCGAAGCGCTCGGCGTGCTCGATCAGCATGACCGACGCGTTCGGCACGTCGATACCGACCTCGATCACCGTGGTGGAGGCGAGCACGTGGATCTCGCCCGCCTTGAAGCGTTGCATGATCGCGTCTTTTTCCTCGAAGCCGAGACGGCCGTGCAGCAGGCCGACCGCGAGGTCGGGGAAGACTTCCTCCGCGAGATGGCGCGACATGTCGGTCGCCGCCTTGAGGTCGAGCGCCTCCGATTCCTCGACCAGGGGGTACACGACGTAGATCTGGCGACCGCCGGCGACCTGCTCTTTGAGGAACTTGTAGATCGCGCGGCGCTTTCCCTCGGAGCGCGCCACGGTGACGATCGGGCGGCGACCGGGCGGCAATTCGTCGAGGACGGACACGTCGAGGTCGCCGTAGATCGTGAGGGCAAGCGTACGGGGAATGGGCGTCGCCGTCATCACCAGCAGGTCGGGGTGCTCGCCTTTGCCCCGCAGGCGCGCACGCTGCTCGACCCCGAAGCGGTGCTGCTCGTCGACCACCACGAGTCCGAGACGGCGAAAGTCGACACCTTCCTGGACGAGCGCGTGGGTGCCCACGACGCACTCGATCTCGCCGGCGGCCAGCAGCCCACGCCGCACCGCCCGCTCGCGCGGCTTGAGCGACGAGGTCAGGAGCGTGAGGCGCACGCCGAGCGGCTCGAGAAGCTGGCGGAACGTCATGAAGTGCTGTTCGGCCAGGATCTCGGTCGGCGCCATGACCGCCGCCTGGTATCCGGCCTCGATCGCCGTCAGGACGCCCTGGGCGGCCACGATCGTCTTGCCCGAGCCGACGTCGCCCTGCAGGAGGCGATGCATCGGGTGCGGCGCCGCCATGTCGCGCCGGATCTCTTCCCACACACGCTCCTGCGCTCCCGTCAGCTTCCAGGGCAGCCGTGCGCGCAGTCGCGCGACCAGATCGCCGCGCGGATTCAGCGCGAGCCCCCGCGCGCGGGCGACACGGCTTCTCAGTATGGCGAGCCCCAGCTGGAGGAGCAGGCCCTCGTCGAACGAGAGACGGCGGCTCGCCGCCGCCAGCGCCGCGTCCGTCTCGGGGAAGTGAGCGTCCCTGATCGCTTGCGCCAGGCCGACGAGACCCCGCCGCCCGCGGACACTCTCCGGAAGAACCTCTTCGACCTCGGCGGCGTGGGACTCGACGAGCCGCCACATGAGGGACCGGAGGGCGCGCTGGGGTAGTCCTTCGGTGAGCGAGTACACCGGCACGAGGCGGCCCGTGTGCAGACGCTCGTCTTCGCCGTTCTCGACGACCTCGTAGTCGGGCTGCTGGAGGACGATCGCTCCCTTGTAGCGCCCGACCCGGCCGTGCAGTACGAGCTGCTGGCCGCGCTTGAGGACGCGGGCCAGATACCGCCAGCCGAACCAGCTGGCGGTAGCGTAGCCGCTGGAGTCGCGCAGCATGACCGTGAACGGCACGCGCGAGCGCCCGGGGGGTGGCGGGCTCACGCCGACGATCACGCCCGAGCACGTGGCGGCCTGACCGGGCACGAGCGAGCGGAACGGAGTCAGCCGGGTCCTGTCCTCGTGACGGAGCGGCACGAAGAAGAGCGCGTCTTCGATGGTGCGAAGCCCCTTGCGCTCGAGCTGGCTCGCGCGGTGGGGGCCGACGCCTTTGACGAACTGCAGTGGCGTCGCCAGAGTCGTCGCCTCGTCGGTTTGCTTCATACTCGCCCCTGTGCTATACAGTGCCTTCGGCTCGGTCCTCGGAAACTCAGCTCCAGGGAGCACAAATGGCTCAGCGCTGTGACGTCTGCGGAAAAGGTCCCTCCGTCGGCAATACGATCAGCCACGCTCACAAGCTGACACGGCGGCGGTGGCTTCCGAATCTGGTCTCGATGCGCGCCATGATGGCCGGGAAGCCTCGGCGCGTGCGCGTCTGCACCCGCTGCCTCAAGGCCGGGAAGGTCACGAAGGTCATTTAAGCACACACGGGAGGGGGCTCACGCCCCCTCCCGAATGGTCGACGGTGGGAGGCCGCCACCCCCCACCTGCGGAACCGCGTCCCTACTTCTTCTTCTTTTTGGCCTTCTTCTTCATCGAGCGTCTCACCTCCTTCCGTCGAGAGGTTCGTGCTGCCGCGGTCGGATCTACTTGCCCTTCTTCTTCTTCGTCGCCTTCTTCTTCACCCAATCACCTCCTTCCGCGATTGTTCAGTAGCCCATCGCCTCGCGCCGCAAATGCTCCGCTTGCTCGCGTCCGCGGCGCTCGTAGTTCACGAGATCGGCGTAGAGTTGCGGCAGACACACGACCTTGAGCCCGCCCTTCTCGAAGGCGCCGTAGAACACTCCGAGGTCGTACGGCGCGAAGAAGTGGAGCGCGCCGTCCGCCTCGGCGGCGGGCCGCAGGCCGAGGGCCTGCGCGACCGCAGCCGGATCGCCCTCGAGATAACAGTGCACGGCCGGAACCCTGAGGCTCGGCGCCAGCAGCGCGGCGCCGGAGTTCAAGGTAAAGGCGTACCGGCGCCCCTCGGCGCCCGCGACCCGCGCGATTTCGCCCATGAACTTCCGCGTGACGCGCTCCGGGGCGAGGTACGAGGTGCGCTCGTTCATTCGATAGGTGTACGACTCGCACCAGCCCTCGAGCAGGTCGGCGGGCTTCGACAACCGGAAGCGCTGGCTGTCGTCACGCTCGACCCACGCGAGCTCTTCGAGCCGCTTGATGACGTTGTGGGAGTGACCGAGGCTCACCTCGGCCGCCCGCCCGAGCTCTTCGAGCCGCCATGCGCGCCCGGGCTCGACGAGCAGGACTCGGATGACGCGCGTCGCGCGGGGGGCGAAGAGCGATCGGAGGGGCCGCGTCGAGGGCCGGAGGTTGCGCTTGCCCTCCTTCTCGATCAGCGCGTTCTCGAACGCGAGGTAACAGTTGCCGGATAAATCAACGAATCCAAGGTTGTTGCTCTTGAGGATGCGTGCGCTCTGGGGACCGATGTAGACCGAGCCGGCTACGGGGTAGGCCCCTGGAAGCTCACGCCGAATCTCGTTCAGTCTGGTCACAGAGGCTCGGATCTGTCGGGGCTGGCCGAGCGAGGTCACTTCAACGACCACCGTGTGGTCCTGGCCGGCCAGCTGGAATCGGGCCAGCAAATCGGCGACTTGCCCTCCGATTTTGGCGTTGGTGCTCTCCTGCCAGCCTTTCGCCTTCGGGAGGAGCTCCCGCAGTCGCTGGGCTACCTGTCGCCGAACCTCCTCGGATTTCAGCACCTTTCTCATGCTCCAGGCGTTTCAGCATCTGCTGAAACCATACGGACTATTGAAAGTACCTGTCAAGCGAAAACTTACGAGTCGGAGCTATAACAGGAGCCCGGTGATACAGCCGGGCTATGCGCGAGCCAGAGCTTCGAGGCTTCGGCGTAAGCGGCGGTGCCCGTCGAGCCGCCGCGCGTAGGCCATCTCGCTCCCACTGCCCTTGGCCCGCATGACCGAGAGGAGCGCGCGCCGCTCGGCGAGCGACCATGCCGAGAGATCCGGAACGAGGGCGGCGACGAGCGACAGGCGCTCGAAGGCACGCCGCTCGGCGGACGGCCAGGCGGCGCGCCGCCGTACGCCGAGCATGCGCGCGACTCGATCGACCGAGTCGCGCGTGGCCCGAGCGCGGTCACCGCTGAACTCTCGCGCGACGTAGCGGGCGACCAGCGCCGACACGCCGGTCGCGCGCAGTCGCCGGTCGGGCGCCGGGGAGCTGCCCGGCAGCATCAAGAACACCTCGGCGGCCGCCCTTGGCGACGCGAATCCACTGCCGCCAGCCGATCCCCCTTCGCTGAACGCGTCGCCCTCCGCCGCCGTCGCGAGCAGCGAAAGCGTCTCGTCCAGCCGGTCCGCGTCCGCGAACGCGGGCCAGGCGACGTCGCTCTCGCGCGGGAACCGCGCGGCGAGCCAGCGCGCCATCGGAAAGCCGAAGGGATAGTCGAGTATGGTGTGCGTGACGCCGGAGTCGTGCAGTCGCGGGCGCGCGGCGGTCCCCAGCCGGTGGACGCGGGCGCCGAACCTCTCGAGCGCACGGTCGACGTGCTCGAGCATCTTCGCATTGTCGGGGTACGCCTGCAGGAAGCACAGGGCCTCGTGCAGGCGCAGGAGCGTTCCGGCGTCGCGGACGGCCACGCCTTCGAGATCCGCGAGGAGTGCGCGCTTGCGCGGCTCGTCTTCGGGGGCGTAACGGGAGGCGGCCGCGGCGAAAGCCTCGACGAGGCGGCGGCCGCGAGTCATCTAGGGTTCGGAATCCTCGATGCGCTCCATGGTCTCGTCGTCGAGGCCGAAATAGTGGCCGAGCTCGTGGACGACCGTGTCACGCACGAGCTCCTCCATCTCGGCCTCGTCGGCGCAGTCTTCCTCGATCGGCCCCTGATAGATGGTGATCGTGTCGGGGAGGACGTTGCCGTACGCCGAGTCGCGCCGCGTGAGGTCGATGCCGCGGTAGAGCCCGTAGAGCGTGTCGGGCGGCTCGACCCCGACGTCGGCGAGGGTCTCGTCGTCGGCCCAGTCCTCGACCACGACGGCGATGTTCGCGATCTTGTCCTTGAACCGTTTGGGCAGGCGCCGCATGGCCTTCTCGACCAGCGCTTCGAACCGCCGTCGGTTCATGAATTCACCGTCGCACCTCGACGAGGGTCCACGGGCGGCCAGCCGGCCCGCGCCGCGGCGGGCATCTAGAGCCCTCGGACGCGCTCGACGTTGATGACGTCCCGGACGTCGCGGATGGCGGCCATGATGTCCTGGAGCTGCCGGAGGTCGGCGACCTCGACGACGAAGTTGTTGATCCCACGCCGGTCGTCGGTCACCGTCACCTCGGCCTTCGTGATGTTGCCGTTGCGCGCCGAGATGGCGCCCGTGATCTCCGAGAGGAGCCCGGGCCGGTCCTTGCCGATGTAGACCGCGATCCGGACGGGTCGCTTGCCGGGCTCCTCGACGTCCCACTCGACGTCGATCAGCCGCTCTCGATCCAGCACGCTTTTGGCGACGGTCAGGCAGTCGCGCGCGTGCACCGTGAGGCCGCGCCCGCGCGTGATGAAGCCGACGATCGGATCACCGGGCAGTGGGTTGCAGCACCGCGCGAATCGAACGAGCAGGTCGTCGACTCCGCGGATGCGCACGCCGTCGACCGGCGCCGGCCGGGTCGCCGACGGCTTCGGCTTCTCCGGCGTCTCCAGGAGCGCGTTGGGCGCCAGCTTGTTCAGGACCTGGTGGACCGAGCTCTTGCCGTAGCCGACCGCGGCCATCAGGTCGTCGGGGCCGGCGAAGCCGAAGTCGGCCGCTGCCCGCTTGATCTCTTCCCCGCCGAGGAGCGCGGTGGGGTTCAGGCGGTATTTCCGCGCCTCGCGCTCGAACAGCTCGCGCCCGAGCTCGATCGAGCGCGCGCGCTCCTCGACCTTGATCCACTGGTTGATCTTGGCTCGCGCCCGGGTCGACTTGACGATCTTGAGCCAGTCGCGGCTCGGGTGCTGGTTGGGCGAGGTCACGATCTCGACGATGTCGCCCTGGCGGAGCGTGTAGCGGAGCGGAACGAGCTTCGCGTTGACCTTGGCGCCCACGCAGTGCTCGCCGACCTTCGTGTGGACGGCATAGGCGAAGTCGAGCGGCGTCGCGCCCTCGGGGAGCGCCTTGACGTCGCCCTTGGGCGTGAACACGTACACCTCGTCCGGAAAAAGGTCGACCCGCACGGTGTCCATGAACTCGCGCGGGTCCTTCGTATCCTGCTGCGTCTCGATCAGCTGGCGCAGCCACACGAGCGATTCGTCGAGCTTGTCCTTGCCGGCCTTGCGCTCCTTGTAGAGCCAGTGGGCCGCGATGCCCTCCTCGGCGATGCGGTGCATCTCGCGTGTGCGGATCTGGATCTCCACCGGATCGCCCTTGGGCCCGATCACCGTCGTGTGGAGCGACTGGTACATGTTGACCTTCGGCATCGCGATGAAGTCCTTGAAGCGTCCGGGCACCGGCTTCCAGAGCGAGTGGATCACGCCGAGCGCGCCGTAGCAGTCGCGGACCGAAGCGATGATGACGCGTACGGCCGTCAAGTCGTAGATCTCGTCGAACTCGCGGCCCTGGTCGTGCATCTTCTTCCAGATCGAGTAGAAGTGTTTGGGCCGGCCGCGGATCTGCGAGTCGATCCCGACCTCGGCCAGCTTGCGCTGGAGGATCGCGATCACCTGATTGATGTCGGCCTCGCGCTCGAGGCGGCGCTTGGCGACGCGCTTCTGGAGGTCGACGTAGTCGCCCGGGCTCAACGAGCGGAGCGCGAGGTCCTCGAGCTCGGCCTTCACCTTCGCCATGCCGAGCCGGTGGGCGAGCGGCGCGTAGATGTCGAGGGTCTCCTGCGCGATCTTCTTGCCCTTGTCGGACGGGAGATAGTCCAGGGTGCGCATGTTGTGCAGCCGGTCGGCGAGCTTGATCATGAGGACGCGCAGGTCGCGCGCCATCGCGACGAGCATCTTCCGGAAGTTCTCGGCCTGCCGCTCTTCACGCGACGAGAACGCGAGCTTGCCGATCTTCGTGACGCCGTCGACCAGCTCGGCGATTTCGCCGCCGAACTCGCGCTCGAGGTCGGCCTTGGTCGCCGCCGTGTCCTCCAGCACGTCGTGCAAGAGGCCGGCGGTCACGGTGATGACGTCCATCTTGAAGTCGACCAGGAGGTTGGCGACCTCCAGTGGATGGCTCAGATAGGGCTCGCCGGAGGCTCGCTGCTGGCCCTGATGGGAGGCGGCCGAGAACCGATACGCGCGCGCGAGGACATCGAGATCAGCGCCTGGCTGATATTTTGGAATTTCCTCGATCAGCGTCTCTAATTGTGTCACGGCGCCAAAACCTTTGGTTGACCAACTAGTTTGACACGCTGATCAGGCTTTCGCCACCGCTTTCTTGCCGCGCCGCAGCCGTCCCTCGACGTGACTCGTCCAGTCGACGACGAGCGCGGCGGCCACGTAGGTCGTGGAATACGTGCCGGTGATGACCCCGACGAAGAGGACGAAGGCGAAATCCTCCAGGGTCTTCCCCCCGAAGAAGAGCAGGACGGCCGCCGAGAAGAAGGTGGTGAGCGAGGTCAGGATGGTCCGCGACAGCGTCTGGTTGACCGCGTCGTTCATCTGCTGCGCGAACGTGCGTCCCTTCGGCATCGACTTGCCCCGGTTCTCCCGGAGCCGGTCGTAGGCGACGATCGTGTCGTTGACCGAATAGCCGATGATCGTCAGCAGCGCCGCCAGCACCGGCAGCGAGAACTCGCGATTCGTGAGCGAGAGCGCGCCGAGACACACGATCACGTCGTGGAAGACGGCGATCACCGCGGCCACGCCGCCGCGCAGGTCGAACCGGAACGCGAGATAGATCGCGATCCACACGAGGCCGCCCAGCACGAGGTACACGGCCTGGAGCTGCAGCTCGCGGCCGACCTGGGGTCCGACGAACTCGACGCGCCGGATCTCGAACTTGCCGAGCGCGGACTCGGACCGGAGCGCGCCCTGGACGCGGCGGGAGATTTCTTCCGAGGAGACCCCCTCGACCAGCGGCAGCCGGATGATGTACTCGCGGTTGTCGCCGAACTCCTGGATGATGCTCTCGCCCAGCTGGATCGTCGCGAGGCTGGCCCGGATCTTCACGATCGACGGTGGTTGCTCGAAACGCACCTGGATCAAGGTGCCGCCGGTGAAGTCGAGGTCGTAGCGTAGCCCGCCCCTGACGACGAGCGTGCCGAGACTGATCAGCGTGAAGGCGATCGAGATGATGTAAGCCCACTTCCGCTTGCCGATGAAGTCGTAGTTCGGATTACGAAAGAGCTCGATCATATCGAGATCGTCTCCACCTTCCGCCGGCCCATGTACAGGAGGTCGAACAGGAGGCGCGTGAAGAAGTAGGCCGTGAAGAGGCTCGCGCCCAGGCCGATGAACAGCGAGACCCCGAAGCCCTTCACCGAGCTGGTCCCGAACGACAGGAGGATGACCGCGGTTCCCATGACGGTGAGGTGCGTGTCGACGATCGTCCGCAGCGCGCGCCGGAATCCGGCCTCGATGGCCGCGCGCGGCGTCTTCCCGACCCGCATCTCTTCCCGGATCCGCTCGAAGATCAGGATGTTCGTGTCCACGGCCATGCCGATCGTCAGCGCGATACCCGCCAGCCCCGGTAAGGTCAGGGTCGCCTGGATGGCGGCCATGCAGGCGAAGAGGATCAGGAGGTTCAGGCCGAGCGCCACGTCCGCCACGAGCCCGGAGAGCCGGTAGTAGAACAGCATGAAGACGAACACGACCAGCGCCGAGCCGGTGATGGCGATCAACCCTTGACGGATCGAGTCGGCGCCCAGCGACGGCCCCACCGTGCGCTCCTCGAGGATGACGACGGGAGCGGGCAAGGCGCCGGCCCGCAGCACGATGGCGAGATCCTGCGCGTCCTCGGCTGTGAACTGGCCCGTGATGACCGCGTGGCCTCCCGGGATGCGCTCGTTGATCCGCGGCGACGAGCACACCGTGTTGTCGAGGATGATGGCGAGCCGTCGCCCGACATTTTGTTCGGTGACCTCGCCGAAGATCCGCCCGCCGGTGGCGGTGAAGGTGATACTCACCTGCCAGTTCCCCATCGCATTGGGGTCCGCCGTCACCCGCGCGTCGGTGAGCTCGGAACCCGTGAGGAGCGTCCGCTTCTGGACGACGACCGGCTTCTTCACCTCCGCCTTTCCGTCTTTCTTGTCGCGACCGCACGGCCGTTCGTAGAGGAGCTCCGACCCGTCCGGCAGCTGACCAGCCTGCGCCTGCTCCGGTGACGTCCGCTCGTCGAGCAGCTTGAATTCGAGTAGCGCGGTCTTCCCGATGAGGGCCTTCGCACGCGCCGGGTCCTGCACGCCAGGCAGCTGGATCAGGATCTGATCGGCGCCCTGGCGCGTGATGGTGGGCTCGCTCACGCCGAACTGATCGATGCGGTTACGGATCGTCTCGAGCCCCTGACGGACGGCCTCGTCGCGTAGCTGTCTGATATAACGATCGGTCATCACGAGTCGGAAGCTTCCCGCCGCCTGATCGTCGTCACGCCGGTCGAACGTCGCGAACTCCGCCACGACGGTGCGAGCGTCGTTCCACGACTGCGGGCTGGCCAGGTCCACCCGGATCGTGGTGTTTCCCTCGCGTGCGATTCGCTTGACGGCGATGCCCTTGCGCTCGAGGGCGCTCTTGAGATCCTCGGCCGCCCGATCGGTCTGGCTCGCGACGTGCCGGTCCGCCTCGACGCCGAGCATGAGGTGAATCCCGCCCTGCAGATCGAGTCCGAGGTTGATCGAGCTTCGCAGCGGGTAGAGATACCACACCGAGACGGCGACGACGACGAGGACGAGCCCGACGCGCAGCCGGAGGTGCCTAGGCATCCTTCTCGCCCTGCCCCGCCGTCACACGGCCGATGGCGGAGCGGTCGAATTCGAGCTTGACCTGGTCGGCGACCCGCAAGGTCACGGTGTTCTCGCTGAGCCCCGTCACGGTGCCGTGCAACCCGCCAGTGGTCACGACGCGGTCGCCCCTCTTGATCGACGAAAGCATGTGCTCGCGATCTTGCTTCTGTTTCTGCTGCGGGCGCAGCAACAGGAAGTAAAAGATCGCGAGCATCGACGCGATCATGATGATCGTCGGCAGCATGCTCTGAGAGCCTCCGCCCGGTGGCGCGCCCGCCGCGTACGCGAGATCAGGGAAGAGCATCGACTCAGACGCCTCCGAGGGGAGAATTGGTCGCGTGAAACATCAACGGATGATACTGCATAGACTGAGGTCGGTCCAGATGCATCGAGCTATCGCTCACGTCCGAGCGCCGCGCGACGCCGACCGCGCGCGGCGCCATCGGACAAGGGAAGAGAAGAAAGGTTGACCGACCCATGGACACGTACGACGTCGTGGTGCTGGGTGGCGGCTCCGCGGGCGAAATCGTGGCGACGACGGTCGCGCGAGGCGGCAAGTCGGTGGCCGTCGTCGAGGAGAGGCTGCTCGGAGGCGAGTGCCCGTACTTCGCCTGCATGCCTAGCAAGGCGATGCTTCACTCGGCGGAGGTCCGCCATTGGATCGGCCGCGCCCACACGGTCGGCGCGGTGAGCCGACCGCTGAGTCTCGATGAGGGACGACTCGCCTACGGCGCCGCGGCGGTCCGACGCCACGCGATCGCGGCCCGTCTGGACGATTCCGACCGCGGGCGCGAGCTTCGCGCGCTCGGAGTCGCCCTTCACCGCGGCCGTGGACGCGTCGTTCGAGCCGGCGTCCTCGAGATCGACGGGCGGGCCATCGGCTGGGTCGATCTCGTCGTCTCGGTCGGCACCGTCGCCGCCATTCCCGAGATCGAGGGTCTGGAGCGGGCATCGATGTGGACGAGCGAAGACTTTTATACGGCGCCGGAGCTCCCCGAGTCGGCGCTCGTGCTCGGCGGCGGACCGGTGGGATGCGAGATCGCGCAAGTCCTGGCTCGGTTCGGCGCGCGAGTCACGATCGTCCAGCGCGCGCCGCGCCTGATCCCGGCCGAGGAGCCCGCCGTCGCCGAAATTCTAGCGGACGTGTTTCGCCGGGAGGGGATCGACGTGCGGTTGAGCCGCAAGGCGGTCCGGGCCGAGCGGCGAGCCGACACCGCCCGTCTCGTCCTCGACGACGGGACGCCGCTCACGGCCCAGAAGCTCATCGTCGCCATCGGCCAGGCGCCTCGGCTGAATGGGCTCGGCCTGGAGGCCTTGCGTATCCGACCAGGACGCGACGGCTTTCTCCAGGTGGACGATCGATGTCGCGTGCGCGGTCAGGAGCACGTGTGGGCCGCGGGAGACATCACCGGCATCGCCGGCTACACGCACACGGCCAACTATCACGGGCGCATCGTAGCAGCCAATCTGCTCGGACGCGAGACGCGCGCCAATCACCGGGCCATCCCGCGCGGTGTCTACACGGAGCCGGCGGTGGCGTGTGTGGGGCTCTCGTCGAGCCAGGCGCGGGAGCTAGGCTACGACGCGGTCAGCGCATCGATGGAGGTCGGCCATACCGCGCGCGCCAGCGCGACGGGGCTCACCTCGGGCCGGCTGATCCTCGTCGGAGATCGCAAGCGCCGCACCCTGCTCGGGGCCGCCGCGATCGGCGCCCACGCGGAGGAATGGATCGGCGAGGCGGTTCTCGCGATCAGGGCGGAGATCGCGATCGACGTGCTCACGGACGTCGTGCACGCGTTTCCGACGTTCAGCGAGGCCTACGAGCCGCCGCTGCGCGAGCTGGCCGAGAGGATGAGCGCGAGCGCCTGACCGTCCGGCGGGAGCGCGTCAATCAGACGCCGCGAGTCGTGTCGTGGCCCCCGGCTCGTCGGGGCTCGCCGAAGCCGGGTAGCGCGAGAAGAATCGAGCCTGGAACGGTCCGAAGGCGCCCGCGACGATCGCCGCGCGCATCTCGCGCGCGAGCCGGAGAAAGAACGTCACATTGTGGAGCGTGAGCAGCCGGTACGCCAGGAGCTCGCCGGCCATGAACAGGTGGCGCAGGTACGCGCGCGAGAAGCCGCGACACGCGTAGCAGTCGCACGCCGCGTCGAGCGGCGCGCCGTCACGAACATATCGCGCCTGCTTGAGCGTGACGGGCCCGTCGGTCGTGAAGGCCTGACCGTTGCGCGCGTTGCGCGTGGGCAGCACGCAGTCAAACATGTCCACACCGCGCGCGACGGACCGCACGAGATCTTCCGGCTTGCCCACGCCCATGAGATAGCGCGGCTGGCCCGTTGGCAGGAGACTCGCCACGAGCTCCGTCAGATCGTACATCGCCGGCTTCGGCTCGCCGACCGCCATGCCGCCGATCGCGTAGCCATCGAAGCCGAGCTCGACCGTCGCCCGCGTTGCCTGGCTCCGGAGGTCCGCGTCCGCTCCCCCCTGCACGATCCCGAACAGCGCCTGGTTTCTCGCATCCGCCGCCGCGTGCGCCGCCTTCGACCGCGCCGCCCACCGCAACGTCAGCTCGAGCGAGCGCTCGGCGTCCGGGCGCGACGCGGGATACGCGAGGCACTCGTCGAGGGGATGGATGATGTCGGCGCCGAGGGCCTGCTGAACCTCGACGGCGATCTCGGGCGAGAGGAAGTGGGTCGAGCCGTCGACCGGCGAGCGGAACTCGACGCCGGCGTCGCTGATCTTTCTGAGCTTGGAGAGGCTGAACACCTGAAATCCGCCGGAGTCGGTCAAGATCGCGCGGTCCCAGCCCATGAAGCGATGCAGGCCGCCGAGCTCGCGGACGACGTCGTGTCCGGGCCTGAGGAACAGGTGATACGTGTTGGCGAGCACGATCTGGGCGCCCGCCGCGCGAAGGTCGTCCGGCGCCAGCGCCTTCACCGCGGCGTGCGTGCCGACCGGCATGAAGATCGGCGTCTCCACGACGCCGTTCGCCGTGGTCAGCCGTCCGGCGCGCGCGGCTCCATCGGTGGCGGCCAGCTCGAACGTCACAGGATCAAGGTCGCGTCGCCATAGGAGTAGAAGCGGTAGCCGGCGCGCACGGCGTGCCCGTAGGACTTCAAGATCAGCTCGCGGCCGGCGAACGCGGCGACCATGACCAGGAGCGACGAGCGTGGCAGGTGGAAGTTCGTCAGGAGCGCGTCCACCACGCGGAACGCGTAGCCCGGCGTGATGTAGATCTGCGCCTCACCGTCGAGCGCGCGCACGCGACCGCCCATCCCGACCGCGCTCTCCAGCGCCCGGGCCGTCGTGGTGCCGACCGCGATCACCCGGCGGCGCTCGTCCCGCGCCCGGTTCACGGCGTCCGCCACGCCCGCGGGGATTTCGATGCGCTCCGGCAGCAGCGTGTGGTCCTCGATGCGCGCGGCCTTGATCGGCCGAAATGAGCCGGGGCCCACGTGCAGCGTGAGCTCGTGAAACTCGACGCCGCGGCGCTGGACGGCGTCGAGCACCTTCGGCGTGAAGTGAAGCCCGGCGGTCGGCGCCGCGATCGACCCCGGCGGCCGCGCGTAGATCGTCTGATAGCGCTCGAGATCCTCCGCGGTGGGCGCCGCGAATCGCTCGATGTAGGGCGGCAGCGGCGGCACGCCGTGCTCGCGCAGCAGCTCGTCGATGGCGCCGTCGAGCCGCTCGACGACACGCGGCCCATCCGCGTCGGCGCCGACGATACGTAGGCGGGCTTCGGGCGCATCGCCGACCGCGAGCTCGACCCCTCCCCGGCTCCGGCGCCCCGGGCGCGTCAGCGCGCGCCAGCGGCGCGGGTCGATCGCTTCGAAGAACAGCAGCTCCACCTGGCGTCCGGCGGCGTCCCGCGCCAGGACCCGCGCCGGGATCACGCGCGAATTGTTGACGACGAGGCAGTCACCCGGGCGGAGCAGGTCGGGAAGCTCGGCGAAGCCATGATCCTCGAGGCCGCCGCGCGCGCGGTCGATGACGAGCAGTCGCGATGCATCGCGCGACGGAGCCGGCGTCTGCGCGATCAGCTTGGGCGGCAGCTCGTAGTCGAGATCCGAAAGCTCCACGAGCCGTCAGTCTACACGGTCGCGCGGCTGTCCCGGCGGCAGCCGAAGTCGCCAACGAAGCAGGGTCCGTTTCAACAACCTGTCAGACGCTGGCAAGCGCTTTCCGGACCTTGCCAAGCCGAGTCAGCGAGCCCAGAACCTTCGCCTGGTCGTTGGTCAGATGGCGCACGATGACGTCGGTGTAGCCGAGGGCGGCGAGCTCGGCGAATCGTTCGACGACGCTTTCGACGGAGCCGGCGACGAGCGCCGCGGCGGGAATCCCGCGATACCCGGCCGCGAGGACGCGCGCCGTCACCTCGTCGGCGTCGGGGACCGACTCGCCGACGTAGATGTCGCGGCGAATCGCAACCGCTCTGGGAGTCCGGCCGTGGGCCTTGCAACGCTCGAGGTAGAACGCCGCCTGGTCGCGCGCCTCGTCGAGCGTGAGCGATGGCGACGCGAGAAAGCCGTCCGCGAGTCGAGCGGCGCGGTCGATGGCCGGGCGTGCGCTGGCGCCGATCCAGAACTCGACGTGCTCGGCCGGACGGAGCGCGAGGCGAGCGTCCCGAAACCCGAAGCGGCCGGATGAGCTGACGGTCTCGCCCCGCAGCAAGCGCTGGACGATCGAGAACGATTCCTCGAAGGCCGAGGGCCGGTATTTGAGCGTCGTGCCCATGGCCGCGAACTGCGCCTCGTCGTAGCCGAGGCCGCACTGGACGATGAAGCGGCCACGCGCGACCGCCGCGAGGGTTCCGACCTGCTCCGCCACGAGCACCGGGTTCCAGAGCGGCAGGAGGAACAGGCAGCCGGCCGGGGCGTCGCCCCACTCGGCGAGGAGACGGCCGAGGATCGGAACGTTCTGATAGTAGGGCCCCGGCGTCGCGTGGTGGTCGCCCACGAACAAGGAATCGAGACCGGCCTGCCGCGCGGCCGCGGCGCGCTCGATCATCCAGCGCGCGCCCTCGCGCGGATCCTTCACCGCGTGACTGCTCGTCAGCGAGATACCGACTCTCATCTGAGGCCTCCCGGAGCGGTCGCGCGTGATCGCGAGCGCCGGCGAGAGCTTAGCCGATCTTCGAGCCGGGCGCGACGGGCTGATCGGTGTCGAGCAAGATGACTTCCCCGGCCTCGTTGTAGGCGCCGAGCACGAGGACCTCGGAGATGAACGGGCCGACCTGCTTGGGGTGAAAGTTGACGACCGCGACGACCCGCCGGCCGATGAGCTCGGCAGGCCGGTAGTGCGCGGTGATCTGCGCGCTCGAGCGCTTGACACCGAGAGGACCGAAGTCGATCCAGAGCCGCAGGGCGGGGCGCCGCGCTTCGGGGAATTCCTGGGCGTCGGTGACGACGCCGACCCGCATGTCGACCTTCTCGAAGTCCAGCCAGGAGATCGTCACCGCGCGCGCGCGCCGAGCCAGCCGAGCGTCGTCCCCGGGTAGTAGTATTCGAGGATCTTCTCGGCCCTGTAGCCCTGCTCGGCCATCCCCTTGGCGCCCCACTGGGACATCCCCACGCCGTGACCGTACCCGCGCCCGGAGAAGCGGGCGACCGAGCCGTCGATCGCGACGGCGAAGAGCGTCGACTTGATCGTCTCGTACCCGATCATGCGGCGGAAATCGTTGCCGCGCAGCCGCGTGGAGCTCCGGGTGCCGTGGACGGCCAGGCTCGCCACGCGAAGCGACTGCGTGCGCTCGGTGACCTCGATCGCGGTCACCGTGCCCACGTCGTAGCCGTTTCGCCGGAGGATGTCGGAAAGGTCTGCAAGTTTGAGATCGAGGGTCCAGTAGAAGTGGGGAGCCGCCCCGGAGAACTCGTCGCGGATCGCCTTGAGCGCGGGCATGTTCCGGGCCGCGAAGACCGTGCGCGGATCCTCCGTGTAGCCGCCGCTCGCCGAATGGTAGAACGCCGGGAACAGCTCGCCGTCCCACAAGAGCACCTGGCCGGACGTGTCGCGCACCGCGTCCCAGATCGGCGACGACGCGGGCACGTGTCCGGCGTACACCTGATGCGTCGTGGTCGCGACGATGTGGTACGGCTTGGTCCCGCTCGACGCTCGAAGGAACGCCGCGTAGGTCCTCGCGACGATGGCCTGGGCGCGCAGGGTCTCGGAGGGCCAGCGCTCGCTGGTTTCCGCCCGGAGGACGCCGACCACATATTCCTCGAGGCGGAGCTCGTTCACGATCGCAAGCCCTTCGCCGTACCGGACGATCTCCAGGGTTGCGGGGTACTCCCGCCCGTTCATCCGGATCGGAGCGTCACTCGTCAGACGAAAGGCCGTCGCCGAGCGAGCCCCGATCTCGACGCCCTGGCCGCCCGCGACGGCTCGCACCGTATCGGTCCGCCAGCCGCTCCGCGGGCACGCCGCGCAACCCAGCTCGCTCACCTCGATGTTGAGACCTCGCAGCTCGGCCGACCGCGCGTTCTCCGCGATCGCCACGCGGATGGTGTCGGCCGCGACCATCGCGGTGCTCGACAGCGCCAGCAGCGCCGCCGCCGCGAAGAGGCTGCTCACCGCCGGCCTAGCAGATAGAAGATGAGGGTCAGGACGACGCTCAGCAGCAGCGAGGTCGCGAGCGGGAAATAGAAGGTGAAGTTCCCGCGCTGGAAATGGATGTCGCCGGGCAGGCGCCCGATCCACGGTACGCGACCGACGAGCACGAGCACCACGCCGGCGAGGGTGATCAGCAGACCGAAGGCGATGAGGATCTTGCCGACATCGTTCACTCGAATAGGCCCTGTTGCCCCGGCGCCGCGGCGGGCGGCTGCTTGCCCAGGTGCCGGTATGCCTCGCGGGTGACCCGGCGGCCGTTCGGCGTTCGCACGACGAAGCCGATCTTCAGGAGGTAGGGCTCGACCAGCTCCGAGAGGGTCTCGGCCTCGTCGTTGATCGTGGCCGCGATCGCCTCGAGGCCGACCGGCCCGCCGCCGTAGTGGTCCACGATCGCCGTGAGAAACCGCCGGTCGAGCCGGTCGAGCCCGCGGACGTCGACCCCTTCGCTGTCGAGCCCGCGGCGCGCGATGTCCTCGTTGATCACGCCGTCTCCCTTCACCTGCGCGTAGTCGCGCACGCGGCGAAGCAGGCGGTTGGCGATGCGAGGGGTTCCGCGGGAGCGGCGCGCGATCTCATGAGCGCCGTCGGGCCCGATCTTCGACTCGAGGATCGCCGCCGAGCGGTTCACGATCCGGGAAAGCTCGGCTTCCGAGTAGAAATCCAGGTGATGGAAGATGCCGAAGCGCTCGCGCAGGGGCGCCGACAGCATGCCGGGGCGGGTCGTCGCGGCGACGAGTGTGAAGGGCCGCAGGGCGTACTTGAGCGTGCGGGCGTGCAGCCCTTTGTCGATGACGAAGTTGACCGCGAAGTCTTCCATCGCCGGATACAGGAGCTCCTCGACGGCGCGGGGCAGCCGGTGGACCTCGTCGATGAAGAGGACGTCCTTCTCGCCGAGGTTGGTCAGGATGCCCATCAGGTCGGCGCCGCGCTCGATCGCCGGGCCGGACGTCGTCACCAGGGTGGTGCCCATCTCGTTGGCGAGGATTCCGGCGAGTGTCGTCTTGCCGAGTCCGGGCGGACCGTAGAGGAGCACGTGATCCACGCACTCCTGCCGCATCTTGGCCGCGTCCACCGAGATTTTCAGACTAGAGACCGCCTGCTCCTGGCCGACGTACTCCTCGAAGGTGCGGGGACGAAGCTGGCGCTCGAACTGCGCCTCTTCGGGCGCCGCGACGCGGCTCAACATCTTCCCGTCGTCGGCCGTCGCCGCCATCACGCTTTCTGTCCGCGGTAGATCTCGTCGAAGAGCTCTTCCGGCGACATGATCGTCGGACGGCGGCGCAACGCGTCGGTGATCAGCTGAGAAGCTTCCGAGGGCCGGTGGCCGAGCTGCTTGACCATGATCTCCCACACCAGCTCGCGGAGACCGTCGGCGTCGACCGGGGCCGCGGCGGCGGCGATCGGCTCGGCCGGGGCGCCTTCGCGGGCGAGCGCGAACTTCGCCACTTTGTTCTGAAGCTGCGCCACCATGTTCTTGGCCTTCTGCGGGCCCACGCCGGGGAGGCCGCGCAAGAACTTCTCGTCCTGGCGCGCGATGGCCGCCGCCAGCTCGCCGACCGGCAACGCGAGCGCGCGCGCCGCCACCATCGGGCCGATGTCCTTCACCGTGATCAGCTTCTCGAAGAATTCCTTGTCGAGATCGGAGGTGAAGCCGATCAGGACCGGGCGCGGCTGGTCGCGGGTCGCATGGTAGTAAATGACCAGCTCGAGCTCGCTCCCCTTCTCGCCCGGGCCGGCGGCGACGCGCTCGATCTGGCGCAGCGCGATCGGCGGCAGGAACACCTCGTAGCCGAGCCCGCCGCATTCGACGACCACACGGTCCTCGAGCTTGCGCCGCAGGCGTCCGCTGAGGGTCGCGATCACCCGAGCCGCCCGCCCAGACGAGAAAAGCCGGTCAGCGCCAGCGCGAGCGCGTCGGCGACGTGGGACGGCGTCGGCAGCGCGTCGAGCTTGAGGATCCGCCGAACGGAGTGCTGGACCTGGTGCTTGGAGGCGGCGCCGGCGGCGGCGACCGCGCGCTTGACCTCGGCCGGCGCGAGCGCCAGCACCGCGACGTCGCACTGGCGCGCGGCCAGACAGATCACGCCGCGGGCGTGCGCCATCAACAGGGCCGTCCGGGGAAACTTGTACTCGGCGTAGAGGTCCTCGAGGACGAGCACCGTCGGCGTCTGTGTCTCGAGGAGGCGCCGGACGCCGTCGTAGATCAGATGGATCCGCGCTTCGAGCGGCAGATCGGCGCTCGTCGAGATGACGCCGCTACCGAGCACGGCGACCCCGCCCGGGCCGGGCTCGATCAGTCCGTAGCCGGTTCCGACCAGGCCGGGGTCGACGCCGAGGACCTTGAGGCTATGCGGCCGAGATGGCCTCGAGAACCTCGTCAGGAATGTCGTAGTTAGCGTAGACGGACTGGACGTCGTCCAATTCCTCCAGCGCCTCGACCAGGCGCACCACGGCGGTCGCGTCCTTGCCCTCGACACGTACCGTCGACTGCGGAACGAAGCTGACCTGGCCCTCCAGCACGGGAACCCGCGCCCGACTCAGCGCGTCGCGCACGGCGTCCATTTCAGCAGGGGTGGTCACGATCTCGAAAGCTTTTTCGGCCCGACGCATGTCGGTCGCGCCCGCGTCGAGCGCCTTGCCGAGCAGATCGTCCTCGTCGATCTTCGAGGAGTCCACCTGGATGATCCCCTGGCGCTCGAACATCCATGCGACGGCGCCCGACGAGCCCATGTTGCCGCCGAATTTCTCGAATACATGACGGATCTCGGGGCCGGTTCGATTGCGGTTGTCGGTCAGCACCTGGACGAGCACGGCGACGCCGCCCGGCGCGTATCCCTCGTACGAGATCTCCTCATAGGACTCGCCCGGTAGCTCCCCGGTGCCTTTCTGGACCGCCCGCTTGATGTTGTCCTGCGGCATGTTCGCTTCCTTGGCGGATTCGATCGCGGCCTTCAGGCGCATGTTCGCCTTGGGATCGCCGCCGCCGTTCTTCGCGGCCACCGTGATCTCGCGGAGGATCTTGGAGAAGAGCTTGCCGCGCTGGACGTCGGTCTTGCCCTTCTTGCGCTTGATCTGTGCCCACCGGGAGTGCCCTGACATCGTCCTACCCTCTTTCGTTGAGCAGCATCGCCTTGAGTCCCTTCACCCGCTCGAGCCTCAGCGCCCGCCGACCGAGCGCGGCCTCCCACCGACGACGGGCGCCCGCGGTCGTCGGCGTGTACGGCGGACACGGCCGCGGGCGTAAATCAGGCCCGAGGTGCACGTAGGTCACGAACGCGGTGCAGGCGTGGCGGACCTCGCCGGACCACGGGACTTCCGCCAGCACCTTCACGCCCACCTCGAGCGACGAGGTGCCCACGTGATTGAGCCCCGCCTTGAACGTGACGACCTCGTGCGTGAAGATCGGCGAGTAGAAGTCCATCGCGTCCACGCACGCCGTCATCACGAGCCCCTTGCAGTATCGCATCGACAGGATCCCGCCCGCCTCGTCGAGCGCCATCAGCATCTTGCCCACGAACATCGTGTTGCCGAAGAGCGCGTCCTCGGGCAGGACGCTCCGGACCGATTCGAACCGCCAGCCGACGGCCGCGTCGCTGGCGTCGGCGTCGGTCTCGACGCTCGCAGCCAGCCGCGACGCTCGCTGGGCGAACCGCGTCAGCCGCTGCTCGCGCCGCGCCCGCGCGGCCTCGACCAGCGCCGTCTCGGCGGCGTCCCGGGGACGAATCTTAGCCTCGACCGGGCGCGGACGCACGCCTTCATCGACGTTCACGAAGACCAGGTGCGAGTTCAGGGTCGCTCGGCGCTCCCCGGTGACCACGTCCTCGGCGAACACCCGCACCCCCACCTCGAGGGAGCTCGTGCCCACGTACTCCACGCGGGCTCTGAGAATCGCGATCTGGCCCACCTTCACGGGGTGCAGGAAGTCGATGTCGTCCATCGCGCCGAGGACCACGGTGCCGCGCGCGACGCGCGAGGCCGCCAGGGTGCCCGCCTTCGTGATCCACTCCATCATCCGTCCACCATGAATCTGTCCCGGCCCGCCGGCGTGTTCTGGGAAAACCCACTCGATCATCTCGAGCGTGGTGTCGGCGATCGAGGGCATACGCGGAGACTCGCATCCCTCAGCGAGTGGCGCCGGGGGCCGGAGCCAGGGAGGGCGGGACATCCAGGCTCACCGTGTCGAGACGGTGGACGCCGGTCGGATGAAGCCGTAAGCCCTTGACGTCGGGGCGAGCCACGGCCCACTGCAGGCGCACGTAGATCGGCACCCACGGTAGCTCCTCCGCCAGCATCGCCTGCCCGCGCTGGTAGAGCCGCTGGCGCTCCGATCGGAAGGTGAGCTGGCTCGCTCGGATCAGCACATCGTCCAGCCGCGGGTTTCGATAGAAGGAGAAGTTCATCGCTCGCGGACCCTTGGACGCCGCCTCGCTCGTGGAAAGGGGATAGAGGAGGAGATGCGGATCACCTCCGGCCACCGTCGCCTCCGTCAGGGCCATGTCGTAGGCCCCCGCCTGCAGGAGCGAGCGAACGGTTGCCTCCGACTCGGCCTGAATATTGAGGGGTAGATCGTCCGAGCCCAGGAGCAGCTGGATCGTCTCGGCCAGCTTGGGCAGGTTGAGAGGCGTCGTCTCCGCCGGCACCAGGAGGGTCGGCTTGGTCTCCTTTGGCCACCGGCTCTCCTTGATGAGCGCCTTCACCGTCGTCCGGCTCCCTCCGAGGATCGGTGAGCCCTCGCGACGCCCCCACACACCGGGAGGCAGGAAAGACTGGAGCGGAACGGCCGCCCGGTCGAGCGCCTGGCCGAGAATCGCCGGATCGACCGCCGCGGCGACGGCCTGGCGGAGCGTGCGTCGAGAGAAGGGCTCCTTCTCGGTCTGGAAGGCCAGATATCCGATGCGAAGCCCGGGTGCCGAGAGCGCCCCCTCAGCACGCCGCGGGGGCGCGGCAGGAAACCAGATGTCGAGCGACCGGGAGTCGAGCTCGGATTCGGCCTGGTCGTCGGCGCTCACGTCGAGAAAGACGAGGCGTTCGGACTTCGGCGGGCCCGCCCAGTAGCCCGGCATCGCCTCGAGCGCCAGCCGTCCGACCGAGGCGTCGACCACGCGATAGGGGCCGGTGCCGATCAGCCGTCCGGCCCCGTCGGCGGCGGTCGAGGGCTTGGCGATGGAGAGCCCGGGGTGGGCCAGGACCGTGAGGAGCGGCGCGTACGGCTGGGCCAGAACGATCTCGACCGTCCGAGAGTTGGGCGCGCGAACTTCTTTGATCACTCCGGGCGCGCCGCGCAGCAGCGCCGGCCACGTCCGGTTCGCGCCCTGGGCCTCGGGCTTTAGCTGACGCTCGAAGCTTCCGGCGACCTCGTGGGCGGTGAGCGGGCTCCCGTCGTGAAACTTGACGCCTTCGCGCAAGGTGAACGACCAGACGAGCCCATCGCGCGAGGCATTCCAGCGAGTAGCGAGCGCCGGCTCGATCTCGGTGCTGCCCTCGCGCCAGGCCACGAGGGTGTCGAAGACCTGACGCGCGATGAGCGGGCTGGTCCCCTCGAGCGCGGCGCCCGGGTCGAGCGCGGAAGGCACGCCTGGAGCGCCGATGCGCAGCTCGCGGCGGACCACCTGCGTCGGCAGCGGCGTGTTCTGGCCGAGCGCCGGTGAGATGATGAGAGGCGGCGCGACCAAGAACGTCACAAAGACCGTCACGAGCGGAGCCAGAACGGCAGCGACGCGACCGAACATCGGCGCGGGCATCATCGTCTTTTATACGTGGAACCCCCTATTCACGCCACTCGTTTCGAGAGGGGTAGAGGTCCGATACTCGGGTACAAAACTTGCTCGGCTCTCGAGTGAGGGGGCGCGGGTGAGATGACGGAGGGGCAAGGGAGCCACGGCAATGGGGAAAAACACAGAAGATTCAACATGTCAACCGGCGGTCAGCTACCTGCCAACCTTGACTTTCTTTTTTGCAGCCGCCTATACTTCGAGCACGCGGCGAATGCTTGTGCATGAGCGGCAAACAGGGGGTCAAGTGAGAAGGGATGGGCTATGAAGGAGTTCGACAAGAAGAGTAGCCCGGGTCGCGAGGGCTTCTCCAAGTTCCTCCCCGCTTCTATGTCGGATTCGAGCACGCGTCGCCGTCTCACGGAGTACGAAATTCAAGTGCAAGACCTTCAGGCGTACATTCGATCGCTCGAAGCGGAGACCGTTCACTTGCGGAAGAAGCTCGAGGACACGCCCAAGGACTTCATGGTCCTCGAGAACAAGCTCCGTGAGGCGAACCGCCAGCTCGTTCAGGCGTTCAACCAGAACGAGAAGCTCGTGAACGCGCTCTACGAGGCGCGCGAGCAGATCACCGCGCTCAAGGAAGAGGTCGACAAGCTCTGCGCCCCGCCCTCGACGTACGGCGTCTATCTCGCCGCCAACGAGGACAGCACCGTCACCATCCTCTCCCAGGGTCGCAAGGTGAAGGTCAACCTCCATCCCTCGCTCAAGCCCGAAATGCTCAAGCCCGGTCAGGAGCTCATCCTCAACGAAGGCCTCAAC
>QHSP01000071.1 GCA_003220495.1 Candidatus Rokuibacteriota bacterium
ATGAAGCGGATATGGGGCTCTATCCGCTGCCGATCGCGCGGTGGACGGTGGCCGTGCTGGCGGTGCTGTTCTTTCTCGTCATCCCGCTCACCTTGCACGAGTATTTCCTGTCCGTCGCCAGCCTCGTGTGGATCGCCGTCATCGGCGCGCTCGGGCTCAACATCCTGGTCGGCTACACCGGGCAGGTGTCGATCGGCCACGGCGCGTTCATGTCGGTGGGCGCCTACACGGCGGCGAACCTCGCCAACCGCATGGACTCGCCGTGGCCGGTCAATCTCGTGGCCGGCGGCCTGATGGCGGCGTTGATCGGCGCCATCGTCGGGATCCCGTCGCTGCGCATCAAGGGGCTCTACCTGGCCATCGCCACCCTGGCCGGCCAGCTCATCATCGAGTGGACGATCAACCACGTGACCTTCATCAGCGGCGGCGTGCAGGCGTCGATCGAGGTCGCGCGGCCGCGGCTGGGCCCGATCGTGCTGAGCAGCCAGCGGCAGATGTACTACTTCCTGCTGGTCTTCGTCGTCCTCGCGATCGTCGGCACCTTGAACCTGATGCGAACCCGTGTCGGGCGCGCCTTCATCGCGATCCGCGACCAGGACATCGCCGCCGAGATCATCGGCATCAACATCTTCCGGTACAAGCTCCTGGCCTTCGCCATCTCGTCCTTCTACGCTGGCGTGACCGGGGTGCTCTACACGTACTTCCTCGGCATCGCCAACTACGAGCAGTTCCAGATCGGCGTCTCGATCGACTACCTGGCCATGATCATCATCGGCGGGCTCGGCTCCGTGCTGGGCTCGATCTTCGGCGCGGCCTTCGTGACCCTGCTGCCGATCGTCATCCGGTACGCCATGGAAGCCTTCGGCGGGATCTTCTTCAGCCCGCAAACCGTGCTCAACCTCATTCCCAACCTCCGCCTGATGATGTTCGGCGCCCTCATCATCTTCTTCCTGATCGTGGAACCCGAGGGGCTGAATCGTCTGTGGCGGAACATCCGAAGCTACTTCAGAGTGTGGCCGTTCGCGTACTGAGTACGCGAGCAAGGAGAGTGCACATGAGACAGTTCCTGGCCATCGCGACGGCGCTGATCGTGGCGACGGGCAGTCTGCTGACGGCGAGTCCGTCCCTCGCCCAATCGAAGGGCACGATCGTCATCGGCGTGCAATGCGACCGCACCGGGCCGACCCAGATCGTCGGCACGGTCCTGTGCCCGGGCTTTCACGACTACGTCGCCCTGGTGAATTCCAAGGGCGGGGTCGAGGGCTACAAGATCAACGCCCTCGAGATCGACCACGAGTACAAGGTGCCGCCGGCGGTCGAGTCCTACGAGCGCCACAAGAAGGAAGGCGCCGTGACGATGGCGGTGTACGGCACGCCGCACATCTACGCGCTCGCGGCGAAGCTCACCGAGGATCGGATCCCCGGCACCTCGCCCGGCTTCGGCAGCGCCGCCGCCGCCGACGGGCTCCGGTACCCGTACATCTTCCCCATCGCCGCCACCTACTGGTCGCAGGGCGCCGCGGCGGTCGACTTCGTCAAGAAGCAGCTCGGGGGCAGCCTCAAGGGCAAGAAGATCGCGTTCATCTTCTACGACAACCCGGCCGGCCGGGAGCCGATCGAGGTGCTCGAGGACCTCGCGGCGCGCGAGGGCTTTCAGCTCAAGACCTTCGCGGTGCCGCCTCCCGGCGTCGAGATGGGCGCTCAGGTGCTCGACATCGCCCAGCGCTTCCGCGCCGACTTCGTGATCGGACATCTGTTCGGCGGAGCGCCCCAGGTGTCGATCAAGGAGTTCAAGCGGGTAGGCTATCCGCTGCGCAAGTTCGTCTCGTTCGTGTGGGGCGCCGGCGAGGCCAACATCGAGGGCGCCGGCGGCTTCGCGGTCGCCGAGGGGTACTACGTCATGCAGTTCGCCGGCGTGGGCACCGACTACCCGGTGTTGAACGAGATCCGCGAGATGTACAAGAAGCAGGGCAAGGAGCCGCCGAAGGAGATGGCCTCGACGGTGTTCTACAACCGGGGCGTCCTCATCGGCGCGCTGCACGTCGAGGCCATCCGCAACGCCCTGAAGGCCAAGCCCGACGGCAAGATCACCGGCGTCGACACCAAGGCCGGCTTCGAGAAGATCTCGAACTTCACCCTGGGCGGGCTGGTGCCGCCGCTCAAGATCACCCCGACCGACCACGAAGGCGGCGGGCTCGTGCAGATCTGGCAGGTGAAGGACGGCAAGTTCGTGAAGGTCACCGACTGGTTCGCCGCGTACCAGGACGTCGTGGCCAAGCACATCAAGGAGAGTGGGACGAAGAAGTAGGCCAACGATCATGCTCAGTCTCAACAACATCGAGGTCATCTACGACGGCGTGATCCTCGTCCTCAAGGGCGTGTCGCTCAACGTCCGCGAGGGCGGGATCACGACGTTGCTCGGCGCCAACGGCGCCGGGAAAACGACGACGCTGAAGGCGGTCTCGGGCTTGCTGAGGTCCGAGCGTGGCGAGGTGACGAAGGGCTCGATCGAGTTCAACGCCCAGCGGATCGACCGCCTGGCTCCGCACGAGGTAGTCCGTCGGGGCATCGTGCAGGTGTTCGAAGGCCGGAGGGTCTTCGAACACCTGACCACCGAGGAAAACCTGATCGCGGGCGCGCACATCCAGACGGACCGGCAGCGTGTGGCCGCCGGGATCGAGCGCGTCTACGGCTACTTTCCGCGTCTCAAAGAACGGCGCGGCGTCCAGGCCGGCTACCTGTCCGGGGGCGAGCAGCAGATGCTCGTGATCGGCCGCGCGCTGATGGCGAGCCCGCACGTGATGCTGCTCGACGAGCCGTCGCTCGGGCTGGCGCCGATGCTGGTGGAAGAGATCTTCGGGATCGTGCAGCAGCTGAATCGGCAGGAGAAGCTCACCGTGCTGCTGGTCGAGCAGAACGCCGCGTTGGCGCTGACCATCGCCGACCACGGCTACGTCATGGAGAACGGGCGAATCGTGCTCGACGGCACCGCGGCGATGCTGACTCAGAACGCGGACATCAAGGAATTCTACCTCGGCCTCACCGAGGTCGGCGGCCGCAGGTCGTACCGGGACGTCAAGCACTACAAGCGCCGCAAACGCTGGCTCTCCTGAGAGGAGCGGGCTCGATGGGGCTGTCACGGGGGATTGGACTGCGGGTCGTGCTGCTCGTCGCGGCGCTGAATCTGGTGGCCTGCGCGACGATGGGCGATCCGCCGCCGACGCTCTACAAGCGGCTGGGCGGGCGCGAAGGCATCGCGCTCGTGGTGGGCGACTTCGTCGCCAACATGGCCGGCGACAGCCGCGTCAACGCTCGGTTCAAGGACATGAAGGGGCCCGACGTCGAGAGGCTGAAGTCGAACCTGTCGGACCAGATCTGTGACGCGACCGGCGGACCCTGCTCCTACCTCGGCCGCGACATGAAGACGGCGCACACGGGAATGAAGATCACCGACGCCGAGTGGAGCGCGACCGTCGAGAATCTCGCGAAGGCGCTCGACAAGAACAAGGTCGATCCGAAGGACAAGACTGAGCTGCTCGGCATGCTCGGCCCGATGAAGGCGGACATCGTCGGCCAGTAGGCGGTATGGACGCTCAAGGCTTCACGGTCTACGATCTGCTCGTTCGCGGCGCGTCGCTCCACCGCGACGCGCCCGCCCTGTTCCAGGGACCGCGGCAGTGGTCCTTCCGCCAGCTGCTCGAGCGCGCCGACCGGCTCGCCGCCGGGCTGACCGGGCTCGGCCTCGTCAAGGGCGATCGGATCTGCATCCTGGCCCAGAACGACGTCGGCTACGTCGACCTGTACGGGGCGTGCGCCCGTCAGGGCATCATCGCGTACCCGATCAACTGGCGGCTGACGGCGCCCGAGGTCGAGCGCGTGCTGGAGCGGGCGTCGCCCCGGATGATGGTGGCCGACGCGTCCACCTTGCCCGTGGTGCGCGAGTGGCCGCGCGCGAAGCGCGACGTCGGGCACTGGTACCAGCTCGGCGAGGCCCCGGCGGCCGGCTTCACGGCGCTGTCGACCCTCTATAGCGACGGCGAGCCGCCGCCGGCCGCGGACGTGGCCGGCGACGACCCCTTCGCCGTGATCTCCACCGCCGCGGTCGACGTGATTCCCCGGGGCGCCGTGCTCACGCACGCGAACGTCGTCACCGCCTCGCTCGTCGTCATCCAGAGCCTCGGCGTCACGGCCGTCGACCGCTACCTGCTCGCGCTCCCGCTGTTCCACATCACCGCGCTCGGCAACCTCGTGGCGCACATGCACGCGGGCGGGGCCAGCGTCCTGGTGGCCCGCTACGACGCCGAGGAAGCGGTGCGGCTGATCGACGCGCATCGCATCACGCACCTCTCGGACTTTCCGCCCGTGCTGGTCAACTTGCTGGATGCCGCCCAGAAGCTCGGGAGCAAGCTGCCGAGCTTGAAGCACGTCTCCGGGCTCGACGCGCCGCCGACGATCCAGCGCCTGCACGACGAGACGCAGGCGCAGTTCTGGACGGGTTTCGGCCAGTCCGAGACAACCGGGTTCGTCAGCATCCAGCGCGTCCGCGACAGGCCCGGCGCCGCGGGCCGGCCGATCCCGGTTTGCCGCGTGCGGCTCGTCGACGACTACGACCGCGAGGTGGAGACCGGCGCGCCCGGCGAGATCGTGGTGCGCGGGCCGGTCGTGTTCCAGGGCTACTTCGGCCAGCCTGACGTGACCGCGTATACGCTGCGCAACGGCTGGCACCACACCGGCGACGTCGGGCGCTTCGACGACGAGGGCTGGCTCTACTACGTCAGGCGCAAGCCGGAAAAGGAGCTGATCAAGCCCGGCGGGGAGAACGTGTATCCGGCCGAGGTCGAGTCGGTGATCGTCCAGATGGACGGCGTCGCGGCCGCGTGCGTCTACGGGATCCCCGACGTCAAGTGGGGCGAGGCGATCAAGGCGGTCGTCGAGGTGAGGCCGGCCGATCGCTATACCGCCCAGCACGTCATCGACTTCGTGGGCTCGAAGATCGCCCGCTTCAAGCGCCCGCACGCGGTCGCGTTCACCGACGCGCTGCCGCGGACCGCCGACGGCGCCGTCGATCGCGAAGCGGTGAAGACCCGGTGGGGCACCGGGGCGTGATCATCGCCAAGGAGCTCAAGCTCTGGCCCTGGCGTGAGCGCGCCTGACTTCGTCGCCATCGGCCACGTCACTCTCGACCGCTTCGGCGAATCCACGCGCCCGGGCGGCTCGGCGCTCTATGCGGCCGTCACGGCCCATCGGCTCGGCCTCTCCGTCGGGCTCCTCACGAGCCACGGCGACGATTTTCCGCTCGAGGTGATTCCGCCGAAGATCGAGGTCGTCAGCGTCCCGGCCGCCGACACGACCGTGTTCGAGCACCGCCACGAGCCCTCGGGGCGCGTCTCCCACGTCCGGTCGGTCGCGAGCCCCTTGACGGCTGACGACGTCCCCAACGACTGGCGTGGTGCCTCGCTGGGCCTGCTGGCGCCGGTCGTCGACGAGGTCGATCCGATGATCGCCACGCTCTTCACCGAGGGCGCCGTGGGGGCGGCGGCGCAGGGCTGGGTGAGACACGTGAAGCCCGATGGGCTCGTGATCCCGCGCGCCTGGCACTCGGCCGAGCGCCTGTTGCAATCGGTTCAGGCTCTGTTCCTGAGCCGAGAGGACATCCGCGGCCAGGAGGCCGAGGTGGCCGAATGGTTCCAGCGCATGCCGGTCGGCGTTCTGACGGCCGACCGCGCCGGAGCCCTCTTGTTCGTGAACGGCGAGCGGTACGAGGTGCAGCCGCGGCCGGCACGCGAGGTCGACCCGACCGGCGCCGGCGACGTGTTCGCCGCGACCTTCCTCATCCAGTACCAGCGCGCCGGCGACCCCTGGCTGGCCGCGGCCGCTGCCGCGTGCGCCGGATCGCTCGCGGTCGAGGGCGAGGGGTGGTCGGCGGTCGCCGATCGCGCGGCGCTCGACGCGGCACTCGCGGAGTATCAACGCGACCAGTCGCCCCTGAGGCCTTGACACCTGTCGGAGGCGGAGCCTAGGCTGATGTTGTGCGCGCTGTAGGCCGTCGCGGGGCTGGGGCCCCGCCGGCCGAGGCGCGCTCATGAAAGACGATGGCTCGCGCGATCCGGATCACGGCGGGCTCGGTATCGGCCGAGGCGCGCCTCAACGATTCGAAGACGGCCGGCGCGATCTGGGACGCGTTGCCGATCGACGCGAAGGGCCAGACGTGGGGCGACGAGATCTACTTCGACATCGGCCTGACGGCCGACCCCGAGTCGCCCCTCGAAGTGGTCGATCTGGGCGATCTCGCGTACTGGCCTCCCGGCCACGCGTTTTGCATTTTCTTCGGACCGACCCCCGTGAGCCGCGGCAACGAATGTCGCGCGGCGAGCGCGGTGAACGTCGTGGGCAAGCTCCAGGGCGATCCGAGCGTCTTCAAGACGGTGCGTTCGGGAACGCGCGTGACGATCGAACGGCAATAACTCATTGAGGGGGACGATATGAAGATCTTTCTCGACACGGCGAGCCTCAGCGAGATCAAGGAAGGCGTGGCGCTGGGCGTGGTCGACGGCGTGACCACCAACCCGTCGCTGATCGCCAAGGAGAAGCGTCCGTTCCGGCCGCTCGTCGAAGAGATCTGCTCGATCGTCCCCGGCGACGTGAGCCTCGAGGTGGTCGCCACGGACTTCGAGGGCATGGTGAAGGAAGGCGAAGAGCTGGCCCAGGTCGCGCCGAACGCCGTCGTGAAGTGCCCGCTCACCAAGGACGGCCTCAAGGCCGTGAAGTATCTCTCCGGCAAGGGCATCCGCGTCAACCAGACGCTCTGCTTCTCGGCGACTCAGGCGCTGCTCTCCGCGAAGGCGGGCGCCGTCTACATCAGCCCCTTCCTCGGACGTCTCGACGATATCTCCCACGTCGGCATGGACCTCGTCCGCGACATCTGCGAGATCTACCGCGTCCAGGGCTTCAAGACCCAGGTGCTCGCCGCGTCGATCCGTAACCCGCTCCACGTGATCGACGCCGCGAAGGCCGGCGCCCACGTCGTGACGATCCCGTTCGCGGTGCTCGAGCAGCTCATGAAGCATCCGCTGACCGACATCGGCCTCAAGAAGTTCCTGGAGGACTGGGCGAAGCTCGGCGAGAAGATCTGAGCCCGGCCGACGGGCCGACGGCTCGGCCTACTTCGGCGCCATCCCAGAGTTACACGCCGTGGAGGAAACTACACGCTTCTCCGCGCGCCCCGCCGTCCAAAACCTTCTAGAACTCCACTCCCCGGACGTGGCAAAGAGCTTGCTGCGCGAGGGCTTGTCGGCAACGCTCG
>QHSP01000072.1 GCA_003220495.1 Candidatus Rokuibacteriota bacterium
GCCTTTCGGCAGCCTGATCAGAGAGGACAAGCCAACCAAGGACCTTTGGGGCATCCTCGATCGGCATGCGAAGCCCATCACGTTTGACGCGATCCGGATCAAGCTGGCCGCGCCCCAGAAGATCCGCGACTGGTCGCACGGCGAGGTGAAGAAGCCGGAGACCATCAACTACCGGACGTTCAAGCCCGAGCGCGACGGCCTGTTCTGCGCGCGGATCTTCGGCCCGACCAAGGACTACGAGTGCGCCTGCGGCAAGTACAAGCGGATGAAGTTTGCCGGCGTGGTCTGCGACAAGTGCGGCGTCGAGGTGACCCGCGCGCGCGTGCGGCGCGAGCGGATGGGCCACATCGAGCTCGCTTCGCCGGTCTCGCACGTGTGGTTCTTCAAAGGGCTGCCGAGCCGGATCGGGCAGCTCCTCGACATGTCGTTGCGGGAGCTCGAGAAGATCCTCTACTTCGAGGAGCACGTCGTCCTCGAGAGCCGGCTGCAGGGGATCAAGAAGAAGGACCTGATGGCGGTCGACAAGGCGCGTAAGCTCATCGAGGAGCACGGCGCAGAGGCCCTCAAGGTGGGCATGGGCGCCGAGGCGATCCGCGAGCTCCTGCGCGACATGGACCTCGACTCGATGGCGCGCGACCTGCGCGCCCAGATGTTGGGCGAGTCGTCCGTCCAGAAGCGGAAGAAGATCGTCAAGCGGCTGAAGGTCATCGAGGCCTTCCTGAAGTCCGGCAACCAGCCCGACTGGATGATCCTCGAGGTGGTGCCGGTCATTCCGCCGGAGCTCCGCCCGCTGGTGCCGCTCGACGGCGGCCGCTTCGCGACCTCGGACCTGAACGACCTCTATCGCCGCGTCATCAACCGGAACAACCGGCTGAAGCGGCTGATGGACCTCAAGGCCCCCGAGATCATCATTCGAAATGAAAAGCGGATGCTGCAGGAAGCGGTCGACGCGCTCTTCGACAACGGCCGGCGCGGCCGGGTCATCACCGGGCCGAACAACCGCCCGCTGAAGTCGCTCTCCGATACCCTCAAGGGCAAGCAGGGTCGCTTCCGCCAGAACCTCCTCGGCAAGCGCGTGGACTACTCGGGCCGCTCGGTCATCGTGGTCGGCCCGTACCTCAAGCTACACCAGTGCGGCCTGCCCAAGAAGATGGCGCTCGAGCTCTTCAAGCCCTTCATTTTGAGAAAGCTGGAAGAGCGGGGCATCGCGTCGTCGATCAAAGCGGCGAAGAAGTTCGTCGAGAAGGAGCGCCCCGAGGTCTGGGACATCCTCGAAGATGTCATCAAGGAGCATCCGATTCTGCTGAATCGGGCGCCGACGCTCCATCGCCTGGGGATCCAGGCGTTCGAGCCGATCCTGGTCGAAGGCAAGGCCATCGAGATCCATCCGCTGGTGTGCACGGCCTTCAACGCCGACTTCGACGGCGACCAGATGGCGGTGCACATCCCGCTCTCGATGGAGGCGCAGCTCGAGGCGCAGGTGCTGATGCTGTCGGCGAACAACATCCTGTCGCCGGCGAACGGCGCGCCGCTGGCGGTGCCGACGCAGGACATGGTTCTCGGGATCTACTACCTGACAAAGGAGCGTATCAGCACGACGGAGCGTCCCGTCCGGGGCGAGGGGCGCCTGTTCTCCGACGCTGAAGAGGTGCGGATCGCCTACGACAACGAGGATGTAGATTTACAAGCGCGGATCCGTCTCCGCTGGAACGGCGCCATCGTCGAGACGACGGTGGGGCGCACTTTGCTGAACGAGATCGTCCCCGAGCAGCTGAGATTCGTGAACCAGGAGCTCAAGAAGAAGGAGGTCACGGCGCTGGTCGGCCGCTGCTACAACACGCTCGGCAACGAGGCGACCGTCCACTTCCTGGACGAGCTGAAGGACCTCGGATTCCGCTACGCGACCTTGTCCGGCCTGTCGATCGGCATCGACGACATGCACATCCCGTCGTCGAAGGAGCGGCAGATCAGCTCGGCCCGCGAGCAGGTCAACGAGGTCGAGCAGCAGTACCAGGACGGCGTGATCACGAACGGCGAGCGCTACAACAAGGTGGTCGACATCTGGGCGCACGTCACCGAGCTCATCGCCGAAGAGATGTTCCGCGAGCTGGAAGGCGGCGAGCAGGGCGGCGAGTTCAACCCGATCTACATGATGGCCGACTCGGGCGCCCGAGGCAGCAAGCAGCAGATCCGCCAGCTGGCCGGCATGCGGGGGCTGATGGCGAAGCCGAGCGGCGAGATCATCGAGACGCCGATCACCTCGAACTTCCGCGAGGGCCTCACCGTCCTCGAGTACTTCACGTCGACGCACGGCGCCCGCAAGGGTCTCGCCGACACCGCGCTCAAGACCGCCGACTCCGGCTATCTGACGCGGCGACTGGTCGACGTCTCCCAGGACGTCATCGTCAGCGAGTACGACTGCGGCACCGTGAAGTACATCGACGCGACGCCGCTGGTCGAGGGCGGCGATATTATTCAGTCGCTGCGCGACCGTATTCTCGGCCGCGTCGCCGCCGAGGACATCCGCGATCCGCTGTCGAACGAGATCATCGTCCAGGCCAACACCGAGATCACCGAGGAGCTGGCGCAGAAGATCGAGGACTCGGGCCTGGAGCGGGTGCGCATCCGGTCGACTCTGACGTGCGACACCAAGCGCGGCATCTGCGTCATGTGCTACGGGCGCAACCTTGGCACCGGACGGCTGGCCGAGCTCGGCGAGGCGGTCGGCATCATCGCCGCGCAGTCGATCGGCGAGCCGGGCACGCAGCTCACGATGCGGACCTTCCACATCGGCGGGACCGCGAGCCGCGTGGTCGAGGCTTCGAAGCACGAGGCCAAGAGCGCCGGCATCGTCAAGTACCACAACCTCAGGACCGTCGTGAACCGCGACGGCGATCTGGTCGCGACGAACCGCAACGGCGAGATCGGCGTGGCCGACGACCGCGGCCGGGAGCGCGAGCGCTATCCGGTCGTCTACGGCGCCAAGATCAAGGTGAAGGCCGACCAGCGGATCAAGTCGCGCACCGTGCTGGTCGAGTGGGATCCGTTCACCAACCCGATCCTCACGGAGTTCACGGGGCGGGTCGAGTACCAGGACATCATCGAGGGCGTGACGGTTCGAGAAGAGTTCGACGAGGTCACCGGCCTCGCGCGCAAGGTGGTCATCGAAGATCCGGAGGGCAAGCTCCAGCCGGGCATCATCATCCGGTCGGCGGGCGAGGCGGCCGGGGGGGCCGAGGCCAGCGACCGTCACCGGTACGCGCTTCCGGTGGGCGCCAACCTCAGTGCGCCCGACGGCGCCGAGATCTTCGCGGCCGACATCATCGCCAAGATCCCGCGCGAGACGACCAAGACCAAGGACATCACCGGCGGTCTGCCGCGCGTCGCGGAGTTGTTCGAGGCCCGCAAGCCCAAGGAGCAGGCTGTCATCACCGAGATCGACGGCCGGGTCGAGATGGGCGGGTTCGTGAAGGGCATGCGCAAGATCGTGATCCGGGCCGACAACGCGGAGACCAAGGAGTACTTGATCCCGCGCGGCAAGCACATCAGCGTTCACGAGGGCGACCGCGTGAGAGCGGGCGAGGCCCTCATGGACGGGTCGCCAAACCCCCACGACTATCTGGCGGTGCTCGGCGATCGCGAGCTGCAGCGGTATCTGGTCAACGAGGTGCAGGAGGTCTATCGCCTTCAGGGCGTGACTATCAACGACAAGCACATCGAGATCATCGTGCGCCAGATGCTCCGGCGGGTGCGTATCGAGGAGGTCGGGGACACAGAGTTCGTGGTCGGCGAGCTGGTCGACAAGTTCGTGTTCCAGGAGGAGAATGATCGGGTCCTCGCGCAGGGCAAGCGCGCCGCGACGGCCAAGCCGGTGTTGCTGGGTATCACGAAGGCCTCGCTCTCGACCGACAGCTTCATCTCGGCGGCCTCGTTCCAGGAGACCACCCGCGTGCTGACGGAGGCCGCCATCTCCGGAAAAACGGACGACCTCCGCGGCCTGAAGGAGAACGTGATCGTCGGCCGGTTGATTCCGGCGGGCACCGGGCTCTCGAACTACACGCGGGTGGAAGTGCTGACCCCGGGTGGCGAGGCCGTGAAGTCACTGGACAGCGTGCTGTCGCTGACGCCGCCGGTGGCCGACACGGGCGACGCAGACGAATCCGTCGCGGTGGCCGGGTAGCGGCTAAATCGTTGACATGACAGGGCGTCTCGGTTATAACGTTGGAGTTTTGCCGCCTCTTGGGCGGCGGTGAGTCTATGCCGACTATCAATCAGCTCGTTCATAACGGTCGCGAGGCGGTGCGGAGGAAGTCGAAGACGCCCGCGATGCAGGGGTGTCCGCAGAAGCGGGGCGTGTGCATTCGCGTGTACACGACGACGCCGAAGAAGCCGAACTCCGCGCTCCGGAAAGTGGCGCGGGTGCGGCTCACGAACGGGCTCGAGGTCACCTCGTACATCCCGGGGGTCGGCCACAATCTGCAGGAGCACTCGATCGTGATGATCCGCGGCGGCCGCGTCAAGGATCTGCCGGGTATCCGCTATCACATCATCCGCGGCACCCTCGACACTGCGGGCGTCGCCGGCCGCAAGCAGAGCCGTTCGAAGTACGGCGCCAAGGCCACCAAGGCCGGAGCGTAGCGCCATGCGACGGGCGGGGGCCGCGAAGCGCGAGGTGTTGCCGGATCCGAAGTACGGGAGCCGGCTGGTGGCGAAGTTCGTCAACATCATGATGATCTGCGGCAAGAAGTCGACGGCCGAGCAGATCATGTACGCCGCCCTGGTGTCGGTCGAGGACCGGAGCAAGCAGGACGCTCTCAAGATGTTCAAGTCGGCCATCGACAACGTGAAGCCGGCCGTTGAGGTCAAGTCTCGGCGGGTCGGCGGCTCGACGTATCAGGTGCCGGTCGAGGTGCGCCCGGATCGACGGACGTCCTTGGCCATGCGGTGGGTCATCGGCGCCGCCCGTCGGCGTGGCGAGCGGAGCATGGCGGAGAAGTTGGCCGGCGAGTTGCTCGATGCCGCCGGCAATCGCGGAACCGCGGTGAAGAAGCGAGAAGACACGCACAAGATGGCGGAGGCCAACAAGGCGTTCGCGCATTATCGCTGGTAGCCAAGCAACGGAACGAAGAGGGGGGCGCAGGCTGACCCCCCTCTTCGCATGTCAGAGATCGCAGAGAAAGCAGGGGATTGGGCGGTGGAACGGCAGTACTCGCTGGAGAAAACGCGCAACATCGGCATCATGGCCCACATCGACGCGGGCAAGACGACCACGACCGAGCGGATCCTGTATTACACCGGGCGGTCGT
This sequence comes from Candidatus Rokuibacteriota bacterium, assembly GCA_003220495.1. Lineage (GTDB taxonomy): Bacteria > Methylomirabilota > Methylomirabilia > Rokubacteriales > CSP1-6 > AR31. The sequence goes on from QHSP01000072.1 coordinate 5,307, forward strand.
ACAAGATCGGTGAAGTCCACGAAGGCACCGCGACGATGGACTGGATGGTCCAGGAGCAGGAGCGCGGCATTACGATCACGTCGGCCGCGACGACCTGCTTCTGGCGGGATTGCCGCGTCAACATCATCGACACGCCGGGTCACGTCGACTTCACGGTTGAGGTGGAGCGCTCGCTCCGAGTCCTGGACGGCGCCGTCGCGATCCTCGACGCCGTGTCGGGCGTCGAGCCGCAAACGGAGACGGTGTGGCGGCAGGCCGACAAGTACCGGGTGCCACGGATGGTCTACGTCAACAAGATGGACCGCGTCGGGGCGGACTTCTACCAGTGCATCGACCTGGTGCGTGAGCGTCTGGGCGTCCATCCGGTCCCCGTGCAGATCCCGATCGGTCGCGAGGACCAGTATCGCGGCCTCGTCGACCTGATCGACGAGGTGGGGCTGGTGTGGACCGACGACGACGACTCGCTGGGCAAAGAGTTCACGAAGATCGAGATTCCCGCCGAGATGAAGGAACAGGTCAAGGAGTATCGGGAGAAGATGATCGAAGGGCTCGCCGAGGTCGACGAGCACCTGATGGAGAAGTACGTGCACGGCGAGCCGATCACGCCGGCCGAGCTGAAGGCGGCCGTGCGCAAGGGCACGATCAGCATGAAGCTCTTTCCGGTCCTCTGCGGCGCGTCCTTCAAGAACAAGGGCGTGCAGCCGCTGCTGGATGCGGTGATCGACTACCTGCCGTCGCCCCTGGACATCCCGCCGATTCAGGGCATCAACCCCGAGACCAAAGAGGTCGAGGAGCGCAAGGCGGCCGACGACGCGCCGTTCGCGGCGCTGGCGTTCAAGATCATGAATGACCAGCACGTCGGTCAGCTCGTCTTCCTCCGGGTCTACTCGGGCACGCTCGAGGCCGGGTCGGGCGTCTACAACTCGACCAAGGACAAGAAGGAGCGCGTGGGGCGGCTGCTCCGGATGCACGCGAACAAGAAGGAGGAGGTCGAGGCCGTCGCCGCCGGTGACATCGCCGCCGCCATCGGGCTCAAGCTCACGACGACCGGCGACACGCTCTGCGAGCCTGACCGGCCGATCGTGCTGGAGTCGATGACGTTCCCGGAGCCGGTCATCGCCGTCGCGATCGAGCCCAAGACGCGCGCGGACGAGGAGAAGCTCGGCGTGTCGCTGTCGCGGCTGGCGCTGGAAGATCCGACGTTCCGGGTGACCAGCGACGAGGAGACGGCCCAGACCTTGATCCACGGGATGGGCGAGCTCCACCTGGAAATCATCGTCGACCGCCTCCTGCGCGAGTTCAAGGTCGAAGCCAACGTCGGCAAGCCGCAGGTCGCCTATCGCGAGACGATTCGCAAGGCCGCCGAGGCACAGGGCCGCTACGTGCGGCAAACGGGCGGCCGCGGTCAGTACGGTGACGTCTACCTCGAGGTGGAGCCGAACGAGGCGGGCAAGGGCTTCGAGTTCGAGAACAAGATCGTCGGCGGCTCGATCCCGCGGGAATACGTTCCGGCGGTCGAAAAGGGCATCCGCGAGGCGCTCGACACCGGCGTGCTGGCCGGCTACCCGATGGTCGACATCAAGGTCAAGCTGACCGACGGCTCGTATCACGACGTGGATTCGTCCGAGATGGCGTTCAAGATCGCCGCCTCGATGGGCTTCAAGGAAGCGTGCCGACGGGCCAAGCCCGTGTTGCTCGAGCCCGTGATGGACGTCGAGGTCGTCACGCCCGACGAATACATGGGCGCGATCGTCGGCGACCTGAACAGCCGCCGCGGTCGGATCGTCTCGATGGAAGCACGCGGCAGCTCGCAGGTCATCCGCGCGACGGTGCCGCTGGGGCAGATGTTCGGATACGCGACGGAAATGCGGTCGATGACGCAGGGACGCGCCACCTACACCATGCAGTTCTCGCGCTACGAGGAAGTCCCGCCCGCGATCGCCGAAGAGATCATGGCCAAAGTCGCCGGCAAGCCGCAGGGGCGCGCCGGGTCCCGCTGAGAACGACCAGTCGGAGGCCACACCATGGCGAAGGCGAAGTACGAGCGGACGAAGCCGCACGTGAACGTGGGGACGATCGGGCACATCGACCACGGCAAGACGACGTTGACGGCGGCGATCACGAAGGTGCTGCACACGAAGAACAAGACGATCGCGGTGCGGGAGTACGGATCGATCGACAACGCGCCGGAAGAGCGGGAG
>QHSP01000004.1 GCA_003220495.1 Candidatus Rokuibacteriota bacterium
AGAGATCCCAGACCGACGCTTCGCGGAACCGGACGAAGCTGCCGGCGGGCAGCCGGCTCTCGTCGATGCCCCACCACCGCTGAGGATCCGCAGCGCCAGCTGCGCCGTCGTGACGCCCTGCGAAGCGAAGTCGAGGACGTGGCCGCCGACGGCGCCGCGACCGAGCATGTTCGGCGTCACCGCGTAGATCGGTACGCGGGAGACGTTCGCCAGTAGCACGAGCGCCTCGTGCGGCAGATACGGCCGGCCATTGCCGTCCCGGAGGACGGCGCCATACAGGATGACCGTGCCAGGGGAGAGAGATTCGACGGCCTTCAGGAGCTGAGGCATTGGCTGGCGGGCCAGATAAGTCACCGTCACCCCGCCCGGGTAGCTGGCGAGGGCTCGACGCGCCTCGGCCTCCCACCTGACGTCGAGGGCGCCGTTGCCTGTGACGATGGCGACTTCCCGAGTGTCAGGGTGCAAGCGCTGGATCAAGTCGAGCGATGACTTCCAATCGATGCGCCGGGAGACGCCCGTGACGGCCGAGCCCGCGTCGAGCTTGGGCAGCAGGGCCGGATCGACCGCGCAGAAGACGATAGGGACCCCCTCGAACATCGCCGCACGATGCTTGAGCACGAAGCGAAGGCCACCGGTGCCCCAGACGATGACGACATCCGGTCGTCTGGCCACATAAGTCTTCTGCAGAAGGTCGCGAAGCGCCAGCTCGCGTGCCTCCTCTGGGAACCAAGACAGGCCGAGGTATTCCGTGTAGACCCGGATCGGCAAGGTGGAGCCCGCCAGGAGCGTCGAGCGGATCGCGTCGTCCGTGTCGGCCACCGCGGCCAGACCCCGGGTTTCCTCGAACAGCACGAGCACGGTCTTCGGCGCCACGGTCTCGTCCGCGAGTGCAAGCGCGGGCAAGAAGAGCAGCAGCAGGAGGGTGACGATCATCGTCTGGAGGTACCGTCTGTCGATTGCAACGTCTTGATAGTGCCACATCGCGCGGCTCGTTACGCGAGGAGCCTCCTGGTGACGATTGCGCCGTCGTTGCTCTTGACTGGGTTATCGAGTAGATCATGAGTGCGGCGCTCATCCACGGGGCTCAGCCGGCAGCAGGCTGGGAGGCCATGCCATGAAGATGAATGGGACGGGTATGCGGATCGGGGTGGCGGTTCTTGCTCTCGGCGTCAGCCTGCTCGCCATACCGACCTCGCAGGCGCCAAAGGCTGCCGGGATATCGCTCCTCGGCCTCAGCAGCTCGCCGACTTCGCCATCAAGGCCCACTTGCCCTGGCGGTCTCATGTCGTACGGTGCGACCTCATCCGAGATCTATACGAGCGCGGCGGAGCAGGTCATCAATAACAGGACTGCGAAGGCGCTCAGACTGACAATCCCACCGTCGCTGCTGTCGCGAGCCGACGAGGTGATCGAGTAACCTCGGGCTTACAATTCTGGCGGCGCAGAGGAATTGATGGCGGTTCAGCCTACTCGCGTGTGCATCGTCTCCCGCGATCCTCTCCGGAGCGGGCGCTTCATCGCGGCTCTCGAAGCGTCGGTTGGCCCCGGGGACCATCTCGAGATCATCGTGGACAGGCGTCACGGTGGGTCCTCCGGGGAAACTGATCTAAAAGAAGACCGTCGCCGCCAACGTCAGGTCGCCTTCGCGCTCGAGGCCAACGGATTTGCCATCGTCCCGGCGTCCGTCGACCCGACATCCGCCGCCCCGACAGCGGACAGGACCTTGTACTCTCTGCTTCGTTTCGAAGCGCCGATCGAGCGCGTCCCTCCGGTTGATGACGAGGACGAGAAGCGGCTCGAGAGCATCCGCAGTTTCCAGAGCCGGCAGCCAGGCACGCTGATCACGAAGCTCTTGGGGATATTGTGCGGCCTGCTGCTGGCCGCGCTCGTGCTGTCATTAGCGGGACAGCTTCCCGGGCAGAGTCGCTTGAGTCAGCCTTTCACGGGCCGGCTCTCGGGCGGACCTGACCACTTGCCCGGCCAGACCGACGAGAGTGCCGCTCTGCCGCAACTCCTGGCGGTCACTGAGGCGCCGGTGGTCGCCGAGACTCCTCCACCAGCCCGCCCGACTAGCGAATCACCCTCGGCCGGCGGAACAACGGGGACGAGATCGGAGTCCCCGCGTGACGCCGACAGGCTGACTCCTGGGCCACGCGAGGCGAGCGGTCCGTCCGAAACCAGCAAGGGCGCGCGCGACGCCCGCCCCGAGCTCGTCGCCACGGCCCGACCGAGTTCGAGTGCTCCGCCACGGTCCAACCGGGTCGCCGGCGTGCCGCCGCCTGGGGGGGCGACGTCGAAAGCCACGTCTAAGCAGGTCGCGGCCTCGCCCCGCGCCGAACTAGTAGGCGAGCCGGTGTCACGGGGATGGGGCGATTCTTACGCCGTGCGCCTCCTGGACCCTGCGGGCCGGCCCATGGTGGGCGCCAACGTCATGCTCCTCGCGCGCATGGCAGACGGCACCGTAGAGAACGTTGCGATGGGCGCCCTCTCCGAGCCGGGAACCTACCGTGGAACGGTGCCGACCAGCCGCTCGACTCCGGTCGATCTTCGCGTCCGCGTGACTACGGGCGACGGACCCGTCGAAGTTTCTGTCCCCGTGAAGCCATAGAGCGGGAGAACGACTAGCCCTAGAACTCCAGCCGATCCCCCGGATTGATCGGAAACACCTTCGTCGTCGTCTGCCCGAGTGCCGCGATGTACTCCTGCGGCGTGCCCTTCAGCACCGGGAACGTTCCGTAGTGAATCGGGATGGCGAACTTCGGCTTGAGCAGCTCCTTCGTGGCGTAGGCCGCGTCCTGCGGATCCATCACGAAGTGACCGCCGATCGGGATCAGGACGAGATCGGGCTTGTAGTAGTCGCCGATCAGCTTCATGTCGCCGAAGAGGCCTGTGTCGCCCATGTGGTAGATCTTGAACCCGTTCTCCATCTGGATGATGAAGCCGGCCGGCTCGCCCCCGACGTGCGTCGTCGACTTCTTCGTCGCGGGATCGGTCATGGTCAGCTCCGAGGAGTGCTCGGCGCGCACTTGCGTGATCGTGATCTGCGGCCCGAGCGGCTGCACCTTGCCGCTCTTGCCGAAGCGCACGCCTTGCTCGGCCGTGAGCCAGCCCAGGTCGATCAAAGTCTGGATGAGCCCGGCCGGCCCGAACACCTTCGCGCCGCTGCGCTTCGCGAGATCCACGAGGTCGCTCCCGCCGTCGTTGCGGCCCGCCGTCCCGACGTGGTCGGCGTGGCCGTGGGTGACGAGGATCACGTCCACCTTGCCGAGCTTGGCGAGGTCCTTATATTCGGCGGGTGTCTTGGGATTGCCGGTCACGAACGGATCGATCACGATCACCTTGCCGCCCGGCGTGGTGATTTTGAACGTCGCCTGGCCGAGCCAGAGCACGTCGACCTTCCCGGACTGGGCCGGGAGCAACGAGGCCGACAGCGCAAGAGAAAGGGCGACCACGAGCGCTCCGCCCAGCTTGAGGACGTTCCGACGGTGCAGCGCCATGTCCAGTCCTCCTTCTATGTCTCCGGCGAAGCCTTATGCCCGGCCGCCACGGGCCTCGTCGAGGAGGAAGGCCACTCAGCCCAGCGAGACTGGACGACGCGGCCGCGTGCCCCTTTCCCTCGGAAGGACCACGCGATCCATGCCGACCAGAGCGGCGACGGCCTTGCCGTGCCGTGTGATGATCACGGGTTCACCGTTCTCCGCCTTGCGCAGACACTCGGCAAGCTGAGACTTCGCCTGCGCAGCGGAAAGCTTCCGCGCAGCGGTAGTCCTCGAATTGGTCATTCTGACCCTATTGTCAGCTTACACTCGCCGCGCGTCCTCCGACACGGCCAACATCTCATACATGCTGCGTTCTCTTTGCGCCACTGCTAGCTCATCTGCCCCCGGAACTTCCACGGGCTAAATCCAACCAGCACCGAAGCGATCACCCCGAGCGCGAAGAGCTGCACGTACGCGACGTCCAGCTCTGACCGCCGGGCCATCACGGCCCGGGCGAGCCCGGCGAAGTGAGCGCTCGGGTTCGTGTAGGTGAACGGCTGGATCCACTTCGGCATGGCCTCGATCGGCGTGAATCCCCCGGAGAGCGCCATGAGCGGCGGGTTGACGAAGAACAGCATGAGCTGGGCCTGGGTCGCCGAGCGCGCCATCGTCGCCACGAAGGTGCCGATGGCGATGCCCGTCAGCACGCAGCAGGCGCAGGCCGTGACCAGGAGCACGAGGCTCCCCCCGGAACGGCACGTGGAAGACCAGACGGGCCACGGTCAGCGGATCAAAGCCGTCGCCGCCACCAGGGAGCAATTCAGGACGATCAAGGCGCCCAGCACGCCCGTGACGGTGAACCACGTGTTCTCGAGGCCGGGATTGTAGAGCAACGCCGTGCGCAGCTCGACTGGCGCGACGACACCGGGCTTCTGGTTCACCCAGGCAACGGCGGCCTGCACGTGGCCCTGGGCGAGCTGAGCGGTGTTGGCGTTGACACCGTTGATCAAGACCTGCACGTCCGCCGTCTGGCCGCGGCCGAGTTGCCGGGCGAACTCGTGAGGCACCACCACGCCGAGGTCGAGGCGGCCGTCGCTGATGGCGCGCTCGAGCGCCGCCGGCGTGGGATAGCGTAGACGCTGTATCCTTCCTGGCACGTTGACACGAAAATCCCTGGCTGCGTAGAGTGAGTCGATGGCGTTGCGCCCGCGCGCGGTGATCACGACTCCTTACCCCAGACTTACCACGCTCGCCCGGAAGCTCGGCATTTCGGCCAAGCGCTACCGGGAGCTCCGGGCGATGGTCACCGAAGCTCTGGAACGTGAGCGCGAGCAGAGCGCCAGGAAGCGGACCGCAACGAGGCGGCGCAAGACACGCCGAAGCTGACCGATCGCTGAGCGATACTCGCCTCGAAACGTCTTCCTCAACGTTCCCTACGATCCCGCTACGAGAAACTCTTCATCGCGCTGATCGCCGGCCTCTGCGCCTTCGGGCTTCGCCCTCGAGCCACGCTCGAGATCCCAGGATCTACGCGGCGGCTGGACCGCATCCTCGAGCTGATCTCGGTGTGCCGCTATTCCTTCCATGACCTCAGCCGGGTTCAGCTGTCCCGCGGCGCGCCGCGATTCAACATGCCCTTCGAAGTCGGCCTGGCTGTTGCTACCGCCCGCTGGCGCCCCGCTCACCAGTGGGTCCTTCTGGAGGCCCGCCCGTACAGGGTGCGGCAAACATTGAGTGATCTCGGAGGAACCGACGCCTACATCCACGGCGACGCTCCGCGGCAACTGCTGATCGCGCTGACCGATGCCCTGATCAGAGTTGGCGAACAGCCTACGCTCGATGTGCTCTATCGACTCTTTCGGCTGTTGAGCGCTGAAGCTGTCGGTATTCGCAGAAGCTACGGGACGCTGTTCGGGGCTCGCTCCTTCAGAGATCTCGGGCTTCTGGCCGCCGGCTTCGTCAGGCGAGAGAGGGGCTAGACGATCTCGGCATCGCCGGCGATCCCACACCGTTCAATTGGCTCACCTTTCCTGTCTCCCGCCGAGCCGGATCGAGGAAGGAACCGGGCCAGCGCCTCGTGCGACAGTTGTGACAACGCCTCCAATTCCACCGGTCACAGCGCGAATCCCGCCTCCCAGCACGCGAGCTCGGGGCTCGCGAAGAGCTGCTCGCGAGAATTCTCATCCGTGAGAAGCTTCCCCAGCACTCGCTCGACCGCCTGTTGAGTCACCGCCGTCTTCCTTCTTCAAGAATCCCCACGGCAATGGCCGCGGAGAGTCGGCAATATCGAAGAATATCTAGCGATTCCGATACTTCCGCGGCACTGGCTCCGACACACGGGCCCGCGATTCAACGCGATTGCGTGCTCGATTCCGCGCACGGTTGCTTGGAATCCAGCAACGAGCCCGAGCCTCGAGTGAGGCGTCTGAGTGCCTCGCGGAGCGACGACCGAGGGAGCGCCTTGCGCCCGACGCCGGCGCGTCGAACACCTAAAGGAGGGGGTGCGCACGCAAAGGAGGGGGCACGGACGCAAACGGAGAGGAGCCTAAACGCAAAAATTTTCGCCGAAACGTTCTTGATTCGCCACTGACAGCGTTATACTCGGCCTCTCATCGCAAACTGTCCCGGCAGGCTGTGAGTCTCCCGATCAAACGAGCCCGGGCGCACACGGAGGTGAGAGAGATGTGGAAGCCGCGCGAGGAACCGTCACGACCCACGAGCGTCCCGGCTAGTCCGGCGCAGGCACCGTATGTCCCGGTGCAGACCCCGTCCCTTGCGGCGCAGACACCGTCCTATTCATCGACGTCGTCTGGTGGAGACCAGACGCAGAAGGAGCCACGGTCTATGCACGAAGAACTGGCGAGCATTGGGAAGTCCATTGTCATCAACGGCGAGCTGAGCGGCAGCGAGGACCTCACGATCGAAGGGCGCGTCGACGGCAAGATCGAGCTGCGCGACCACGTCCTCACGGTCGGGTCGAACGGCCGCATCAAGGCGCAGGTCAGCGCCAAGGCCATCGTCGTCCTCGGTCAGGTGACGGGCAACCTGAACGCGACCGAGAAAGTAGATATCAAGGAGTCCGGATCGGTCGAAGGTGATATCGTGGCGCCCAGAGTGGCGATTGCCGATGGCTCACACTTCAAGGGCAGCATCGACATGCAGAAGAAGGAGCAGCCGGAGAAAGGCTTGGGAAATTTTACGAAGCCCGAATCGAAGCACGACTCAAAGACGCCGAAGCCGGAGACCTCGAAGCCGGAGCCCTCTCCCGTGAACGGCGAATTCGTGCGCGTCTGAGCCGGCGTTGAGCATCGTTCAAAAGACCGGCGGGCTCTCGGGCTTCGTGTCCCGCTTGGGCCGGCAGACTCCTCGAACCGACGACGAGCCACCACGCGTCGCCGTCGAGCCGCGTACGGTCGCTGCCGTGTCCGCCGAGACCGTGTACGCGTGCAAGACCCTCGCGCGATTCCTCGATCTGCTGTTCGCGCGGCCGGCGGCCGAGGTCGTCGATCTCGGCCCCGTGATCGGCTCGAACATCACGTTTCTGGGCGAGCGCGTGGGCTGCAAGATCCACGTCGAGGACCTCTACGCCGACGTCGATCGGCACGTTCAGCACGACAAGCTCGACCAGCTCCCGGAGTTCCTGAGCGGGCGGCTTGCGATGCCCGCCTCGAGCATCGACGCCGTGCTGGGCTGGGACATCTTCGACTACCTCGCCCCGATGGCCGCGACCGCACTAGCTGGAGAGCTGATGCGGATTCTGCGGCCAGGCGGGGTGCTCCTCGGGTTCTTCGGCGCTCGCGCGTCGGACGATCCGCGCTACACGAAGTTCTTCATCGAGGACGAGATGCACCTTCGCTATCGCTTCTACCCCTCCGCGTGCACCCGGCGGTGGGTCCTGCAGAACCGCGACATCAACATCATGTTCGCCGGCCTCGAGATCTTCGAGACCGTGCTCCTGAAGTCAGGGGTCCGAGAGATCCTGTTCCGCAAGCGCATCCTGAGCTGACGGGATCGGCCTGGCGCCCGTTACCGGGCCAGGCCGACCTGCCGCATGTACGTCGCCAGATCCCAGTAGTCCGAGTTACGGCTGATCCGCCCATCACGGAACTCGACGATGGTCGAGCCGCGAACCTCGAACGGCTTGTCGGTCGCCGCCATCCCCGGGAAGTCCTTGACCTGGCGGCCGCGAAAGACCCACTCGATGGCGCCCACACGCCCGTCGGCCGAGACGAAGCGCGACTTGCGCTCGAACTTCAGGTTGGCAAACCCGTCGAAGACGCTCGTCGCGAAGCCGGCCAGCGCGGGCCGACCCCGGCTGACCGCGCCCAGGGGCACGTCCTCGTAATAAACGTCTTCCGTGAAGAGGCGCGTGAGCCTGGAAACGTCGTTCGAGGACCAGGCCGCCGTCCACTCATCCAGGAGCAGCCCGAGCGCCCCCGTGTCCGGCGGGGCCGCGACTTGCCGTCTCGACGACGCGCAGCCGCAGAGCAGTGTGACGAGGACCGTGAGGATCAGCGCGTTACGATGCATCGTCTCCCCCATCGCACGACGGCCCGTTCATAGTCAGCTCAACCCGTATCGGCGCAGGAGCGTGTCGCGCCCATTCAGCCACGATTGTAAGTCACTCCTCCGCGAGATACTCGCGCGCCGTCGCGCTCGGTCTTGCGGGTCGCCGAGTCGGCGATCTCGAGAGCCTCGCGCCGCGAGCTGCCCTCGGCCCGGACGATCTGCGCGTTGCGCCGGGCCTATCGCCCGGCGGCGGCTCCCGCGGGCTCCCGGAAGCTGAACGCAGGGTCGAGCGGCGGAAGCGGCGCGCCGAAGAAGAGCCGGCGCTGCACGAGCGGCAAGAGCGGCGACCGAAAGATCAGCGGGATCGCGGTCTGCACGAGCCGCTTCACGATCGGGTTACGGCTCCCCTGGCCCAGCAGGACGCGCTGAGCGCCCAGCTGGAACCGATGGAGCGTCCGCACGTCGGCCTCGCGGAGCCGCTGCACTTCCTGGAGGACCTCGCGCCCGATCGGTCCGTGGCCGAAGTGGGGGTAGAGGACCTGGGCGGCGACCGCCGCGGTCGCGATGGCGACGTTGACCCCGATGGCGCCGGCCGGGCTCATCGTGTGCCCGGCGTCGCCGATCAGGAGCATCCCGTCGCGCGACCAGCTGCGCATCAGGCGGATGATGCCCTCGAGCGGGAAGAAAGGCTTGAAGTCCCGCAGGGAAGCAGCGAACTCGTTGAAGATCGGGTCGAAGCGCCGCACGCGCTCGGCCACCTTCGCCACGCCCTCGTCGCGCCAGCCCTTCCACTCACCCGTCGGCAGGACGAGGCCCGCCTGGATGTGGTGCGGGTACTTGGGCAGCATGAGCCCTCGAACGTCGCCGAGCGACACGTAGAAGGTGCTCGTCCAGCCCGGCGGCTGCTCGATCGTGAACCAGATGACGTCGAAGTCGTGGTGCTCGTACTCGACCTCGAACCCGCCCAGCCGGGTCAGCGCCGAGTAGCGGCCGTCGGCCGCCACCACCACGTCGGCTCGCACCTCGAAGCTCTCCCTGCCGTGCCGCAGCCCGCTCACGCCGACCACCTTGCCGCCCTCCTCGACGAGCCCGGTGGCCCTGGCGCCCATCCAGCACTTGAACGACGGAAAGGCCGCGGCCTTCCGGCGCAGCGCTTCGAGGAAGATCGGCTGGGGCATCCAGATGGCGTAGGGGTAAAGAGGAGCGATCCGTTTGAACTCGAACTGACCGACCTCGCGGCCGTTCAGCCGAATCTTCCCGACCTCGAGGAGCGAGTGGGGCTGGGCCAGCACGTACTCGAGCAACCCGAGCTCGTCCAGCAGGTGCGACGTGCTCGGCTGGAGGACCTCGCCGCGGAACTCCCGCTCGAAGTCCTCGTGGCCTTCGAGCACCAGCACGTCGACGCCGCGCTTGGCCAGGAGCAGGCCGAGCATGAGCCCCGCCGGCCCCCCGCCCACGATGCACGCGCTCACGCCGGCGGTCGTCGGCGCCTCCATGTGCTCAAGCTACCGTGGGTGCCAACCCGGTCATCGGGTACCCGAGATCCCGCCAGGCGCGGAATCCGCCGGCGAGAGGCCGCACCCGCTCGACGCCGCGACGTCTCAGGATCAGCGCCACACGGGCGCTCGAGGCTTCGTTGGGTCAGGTGCAGTAGAGAACGATCTCGCGCTCGCGCGGGATCTCCTGGTGGCGGCTGTCCATGTCCTCGATCGTCAGGTGCAGGGCGCCGGGAATGATCGTCGGCTCGGACTCGAAGTCGATGCGGTCGCGCACGTCGACGATCAGGATGTCCTCGCCGCGGTCGAGCTTGGCCTTGAGCTCTGCCGGCGTGATCCGGGCGATCCGGATCTTTCTGAGGAACCGCTGGCGCGAGATGAACTTCCAGGCGATGTAGCCGCCGAGCGCGGCGCCGACCAGGACCAGGGTCGATTTGCCAAACCGCACGGCGTATTCGCCGACGATCTCGAGCTGATAGCTGAACACCCAGCCGAGCGCGATGAACGCGCCGGCCCAGAACAAGCCGCCGAGCGCGCTGAAGACCACGAACCGGCCGAGCGGCATCCGCACAATGCCCGCCAGCGGCGGGGCGATCGTGCTGAAGCCGGGGATGAACTTGGCGACGACCAGCGAGCGCGGCCCGTGCTTGGAGAAGATCGTCTCGGTGCGCCTGACGCACGAATCGGGCTCGAGCGAGATGCGGCAGAGCCAGCCGAGCACGCGCGCGCCGCCGAGCCGGCCGACGACGTACCAGGCCATGTCGGCCATCAGCGAGGCGATGCCTGACAGCACCAGGACCAGCGCCAGGCTCAGCTTTCCGCTGCCCGCCAGACCGCCGGCGGCCAGCAGAAACGGGATCGCCGGGATCGGGATGCCGATCTGCTCGGCCAGGACCGAGCCGAAGACGACGAGATAGCCGTACCGCACCAGCACGCCAACCGTGCTGTCCATGTCAGTCACCCCTTCCGACGATCAACAATCCTTTGGATGCCCGGATGTCAGGAAGGGACGCGTGACTCTGGTCCTGCGCCACTCAGCTTCGGCCGGCGAGCTTGCGCCCCTGCTCGAGCACTCCGAACGACCGGGGCGTGCTCGGCATCAGGAAACGGTAGCCGCTCGCGATCAGGCGCTCGATGTTCTTCGCGTCCGGGTGCGGGTGACCGCAGGGCACGTTGTGGTCCTTGCAGATCTTCAAGATGCGGTCGATCGCCTCGGCCACCACCGGGTGCTCGTACTCGCGCGGGTGGCCGAGCTCCTGGCTCAGATCCCCTTCCCCGATCAGGACGACGCCGATGCCCGGCACTTCCTGGAGCATCCGCGGGAGATTCTCGATCGCGCGGGTATCCTCGCACTGGAGGATCGCCAGGATCTCGCCCTGCGGCGCCAGCGGCCACACATCCGCGCGCGCGTAGTAGTCCGGCTGCGAGAGCCCCCAGTAGCGCGCGGCGCGCGCCGGAGCGTCCCCGCGGATGCCGGGCGGCTGGTAGCGGGGCGCGTTGGGCAGGCGCGGGTAGCGACAGGCGCTGACCGCGTTGCGCGCCTCCTCGACCGTGCTGATGTGCGGGAAGATGATGCCGAACACGCCGATGTCCAGCACCTGCTTGGCGATCCACTGGTTCATCTCGCCGCCGTTCGGCGGGATCCGCACCAGCGGCGTCACCTTCGGCGCCAGGGTGCCGGAGTCGAGGATCTGGCGCCGGTCGAGCATGTACTGGAGCGCGTCGCGCAGCGCGGGCGCGCTCATCGGCGCGTGCTCCATCTCGAAGGCGACGCCGTCCAGGTTCGAGGCGCCGAGCGCGGCGGCGGTCTCGATGTCGACCGAGCCGAACCCGACGAAGGCCGTCTTGCCCTGCTCGAGCGCCCTGATGACGCCGTTCAGTCGCGGGATCTCAGCCATGGATCTCTCCTACCGCGAAGCGGGGATCTTGTTCTTCAAGCGGCTGTAGACGCGCCGCGCGTTGCCCTCGAAGACCTTTCGACGGTCCTCGTCGCTGACGCGGAGCGCGTCGACGTAGCGCTTGGTGTCGTCGTAGTAGTTGCCGGTCTCCGGATCGACGCCGCGAACCGCGCCGACCATCTCCGAGGCAAAGAGGATGTTGTCGGCGGGGATGACCTTGAACAGGAGGTCGATACCCGGCTGGTGATAGACGCACGTGTCGAAGAACACGTTGTTCAGCAGGTGGTCCTTCAGCAGCGGCTTTTTCAGATCCTGGGCGATGCCGCGGTAGCGTCCCCAGTGGTAGGGCACGGCGCCGCCGCCGTGGGGGATGATGAACTTCAGGCTCGGAAAGTCCTTGAACAGGTCGGCGGTGATGAGCTGCATGAACGCGGTCGTGTCGCCGTTGATGTAGTGGCCGCCGGTCGTGTGGAAGTTCGGGTTACAGGACATGCTGACGTGGATCATCGCCGGCACGTCGAGCTCCACCAGCTTCTCGTAGAAGGGATACCACCACTTGTCGGTCAGCGGCGGGTCCTTCCAGTAGCCGCCCGAGGGATCCGGGTTCAGGTTGCAGCCGATGAACCCGAGCTCCTTGATGCAGCGCTCGAGCTCCGGGATGCAATTGGTCGGCGCCACGCCCGGCGTCTGCGGCAGCTGGCACACGCCGACGAAGTTCTGGGGGAAGAGCGTGCACACGCGATGGATCAGGTCGTTGCAGACCTGCGACCAGTGCAGGCTCGTCGTCGCATCGCCGACATGGTGGCCCATGCCGGCGGCGCGCGGCGAGAAGATCGTGACGTCCGTTCCGCGCTCGCGCTGCAGCTTCAGCTGGGCCTTGTCGATCGACTCGCGGATCTGATCGTCCGTGATGCTGATGGTGCCCTTCGAGCGGGCGCTCGCGGGCTCTTTCAGCTCGGCGATCTGCTTCTGCCGATAGGCCTCGAGCTCCTTCGGAGCCGTCGTGTAATGGCCGTGACAATCGATGATCATGAAGCCCCTCCCCGACGTCGAGCCTGTTGAGTAGGCTCGAAGCGCAAGCGACTACTCGAGATCGAGCGTGTTGCGCGGGAACATCTCCTCCGGAGTCACCGAGCGCGGCAGAATCTTCTGGTCCCGGGCGAACTGGATGATGGCCTCCAGCGCCTTGCGGTTCTTGGCGACGCCGTACGGAAGCGGGTCGTCGCCGACCACGCTGCGGCGCTGCGCGATGGCCTGCGCGTCCGCGGCCAGAGCTGCTCCCGACTCGAGCTGCTTCAGAAACACCGCCTTGGCGTCCTTGAAGGCGCCGAACAGGCGCGGCGCCAGGGTCGGATCGGACTGGAGCAGCGAGTCCTTCACGACCACGGTGTGATTGACGGGATAGATCCCCGTCTTCCGGTACCACGCGGCCTCGGCCTCGCGCGGGTGCACGAACAGCGGCATGACGTCGGGCGAATCGACCGCGCCGGCGCCGATGGCCGCCGCCAGCTCGCCCTTGGCAACCATCTCGGCGAGGTTGGCGCCCGGGCGCTCCTCCACGTTGGCCGGCTTCCGGTACTCCTGCACGTGCTCCTCGTCGACCACCACCCAGGTGACCTTGCCGAGATCGACGCCGTACTCCGACGCCAGAATGCCCCGCGCCCAGACACCGGTCGTGACCGTGTAGGCGCGGACTCCAACTTTCTTGCCTTCGAGGTCCTTGGGCGACTTCACTCCCGACTTCACGTTGTAGACGATCGGCGTGTGATGGAACTGCCGCATGACGAACACGGGCAGGGCCGTGAACGCCTTGCCATGGGCCTTCGCCGTCAGGTAGGTCGTGATCGCCATCTCCGAGACGTCGAACTCGAGCGTGCGGACCATCCGCCTGAACGCGGCGACGATCGGGCTGACCTCGACGTGCTGGAACGACACGCCCGGGGCCGTCACGCTGCCGTCCTTCAGGGCCTTCGTGTGCGCGTACGTCGCGACCGCGGTCTTGAGGGCGGTCGCCCCGGTGGCCGCGGTCATCGCGCGATCTTCTCCGAGGGCGCCTCGGCGAACGCCCGCCGCAGGCTCTTGGTGGCCTCGAGCCAGTCGGCATCGCGCGGCAGGATCACACCGCCCGAGCGGTGACGATACACCGCCGGATCGTCGACGCCGGGCGGCACCGTCGCGTTGTCGCGGAGCGCTCGCGCGGCGTTGATGACGCGGCGGCGGGTGCGAATCACCATCGCGTCCGAGGTTCCGAGGTGCTCCTGCGTGCGGTCGTAGATCGGCCCCATGCTCTCGGTGACAGCCTGGTCTTGCTGGTGAATCCCCGCGATGCCCGTGAAGCTCTCGGTGCGCTGCGCCGCGCGGTCGATCAGATAGTCGTTGTCCTTGTTCTGGGTCAGCCGGAACTTGCCGGTCCAGTCCGAGGTGTCCGGCACGAACTCGAAGCCCCCCGCCCGCGAGCCAGCTGCCGCGACCGGCCGCCCGCCCGCGTTGAGGCCGGAGGCGCCACCGGCTGCCCCGGTGCCCACGCGCGAGCGCGGCGCCGCGATGCTCCAGAACATGATGTGGTGGTCGTCGACGGGCACCCAGGCGCGGACGAGCACCTGCATTCCCAGAATCCCCGTCGGGATCATCGTGAAGAACGGAAACAGGAAGTGGGCGATGCGCCAGTAGTACGAATCGGCTTCGGCTGGCCGATAGGCGCCGTACGAAGTGCCGAACTCGGTGTCGACCACCTCGTACTTCGGGGCGCGGTCGGTGACGTTGTAGTAGTCGAACGTCCCGGGCTTCGTCTGCTCGGGCTTGACGGCTCCGAGGTGGAGAAAGCCGAGGTGGCTCGTGTCGATGTCGCCCTCGAGCCCCTGGAACCAGTTGCACTCGCGCAGGACCTTCTGGGCGGCGTACTCGCCCTCGGGCAGCATGTTCGGCTCGATGTCCGGCAGAGGCGGCGGCGTCCGGCGCGGGCCCATGTAGGTCCAGATGATGTCGTTCCGCTCCACGCACGGATAGGCCGTGGCGTGGATCTTCGACTTGAAGTTGCTCTCTTCCGGCTCGTTGGGCATGTCGACGCAGTGGCCCTCGCAGCTGTACTTCCAGCCGTGGTACACGCAGCGCAGGCCTTCCTCTTCGTTGCGGCCGAAGAAGAGCGACGCGCCGCGGTGCGGGCAGTGGTTCTGGATCAGTCCGATCTTGCCGGACGTCACCCGGAAGGCGATGAGGTTCTCGCCGAGGAGCCGGACGCGCACGGGCGCGCCGTCCCGCTCCGGGAGCTCGCTCGTCATGAGCGCGGGGATCCAGTACTGGCGCAACAGGGCGCCGGTCGGCGTGCCGGGTCCGACCTTGCAGAGCAGCTCGTTGTCCTCTCTGGAAAGCATCGGGGGCCCTCCTTGCCGCTACTATGCCACGGTCGTCGTGCGCACGCTGGCGTGGACGAGCCGACGCACCAGCACGACCACGGCGAGGACGACCACCGTCATCATCAGCGCCGCGACGGCGGCCTCCTCGAGGCGTCCGTTGGACCACTGGCTCAGGAAGAGCGTCGGCAGCACCGTCGACCTGGCGCCGTAGAGGAAGGCGACCGTCGCCAGGTCGCTGAACGACACGGTGAACTGGATCACCCAGCCGGCCAGGAAGCCGTTCTTCACCAGCGGCAGCCAGATCCGCCGGAACGTCGAAGGCCACGACGCGTTGTGGATGCGCGCGGCCTCCTCCAGCTCGCGGCTGATCTGGATCATGCTCGAGCTCATGATCTGTGTCCCGAACGGAAAGCCGCGCACGATGTGCGCCAGGATCAGGACCGTCAACGTCCCGTAGAGAATCGCGAGCGGCGACAGGAGCACGGCCCAGAGGATCCCGAGGCCGAGCACGAGCGACGGCACGGCCCAGGGGACCCAGGCAGCGAGGTCGAGGAGCCGCCGGCCCTTGTAGCGGCTCTTGGTCACGACGTAGGAGACGAGCGAGTAGATCACCATCCCGACGGTCGTGGCGACGATGCTCATCACCAGGCTGTTGGTCAGCGCCAGACGATTGATCCGCAAGGTGAGCATCCGGCGCCAGTTGTCGAGGGTGTAGCTGGCAGGATCGAACACGTTGAGCCCGATGAACCGGATGAAGCTCACCTGGATCAGCATCACCGCGGGCAGGACCACCGTGACGACGAAGAACAGCAGCACGAAGCCGAAGGCGACCCAGCGCAGCCGGCCGAGCGCCATCGGCCGCGCCGAGTAGCCGCGCCCGCTCACCGTCGTGTAGTCGCGCTTGCCGAGGAAGCGCCAGTTGACGAGCACGAGCCCGAAGGTGATGACCAGGAGCATGACCGCCATCGTCATGCCGGTACGGAAGTCGGGCGGGAAGATCTGCACCATGCGCTCGTAGATCTTGTTCGTCAGCACGTAGATCCCCGAGCTCGTGCCGAGGAACACCTCGGTCTCGAACGACGAGAGGAGCCGGGTGAGCGACAGGATGAACGCGGCGAGGATCGCCGGGCGCAGGAGCGGTACCAGGATCCGCATGACTGCGCGTCGCGGAGAAGCGCCGCACATGCGCGCCGACTCCTCGAGCGCCGCGTCCATGTTCCTGAACGCCGGGATGAGGAAGATCGCCAGGAGCGTCGCCCAGCCGGTGACGCTCACGAAGATCAGCCCGCCGTACGAGAAGATGTCGAGCGGGCCCGTGTCACCGGCGAAGAACGGCAGATGACGCAAGAGCTGATTCAGATATCCCTTCTGCGGGCTCAGGAGCAGCGCCCAGCCGAGCACCTTGCCCAGGAGCGGGAAGAAGAAGGAAAGGATCAGCAGGAACTCGAGCCGATTGCGAAACGGACAGTCCGTGCGCGCGATGATCCACGCGAGCACCACCGCCAGGACGAGCGCCAGCACCGCGCGGACGGTCGAGAGCCACACCGTGGTCCAGAGGATCCGCCAGACGTCCGGCTCCGCCATCACCCCGAGCGAGGCGCGAACCGACTCCCAGGTGATGGCTCCCGGACGCCCGGGCGGCGCGTCTCTGAAGCCGGCGACCAGCGCGGTGACGACGGGGGTGACCGTGAGCACGGTCACCACGATCAGCAACAGGGTCGGCAGCCACGCCCACGCCACCACGCGCGGCCACGCGAGCCGCGCTCGCGGCCTTTCCGCGGCGACTGCCATGTCAACGCCTCCCGGCCACCCCGAGATCCCGAGGAGCGCCGCGGCTCCGCCGCGGCGTTGCCGAGCGCTGGGGGGTATGGGGGGCCATTTCGTGGCCCCCCATTTCAGTAATCGAACAATTTAGAGGCTATGACCCACTTGAGAACCTCGGTGATCTGCCGCTCGGCTCGGTCGTCGCCGGCGTACTGGAGCTTGTGCTTGGCCGGATCGTCGAGCGGGCGCGGCGCCACGTCGGCCCGCGCGGGCGTGTTGCCGAGCGCCTGCACGCGCCACTCGGCGTACTCGCGGCTCAGCATGAAGTCCACGAACACCTTCGCGGCGTTCGGGTGGGGCGCGCCTTTGACGACCGCGAAGAGTGGTGACTGGGTGCTGACGCAGCCGGGCTCGAGACAGAGCTTCGTGATCGAGACCGTGCCCATGCTGTACTCGACGCGCCACGGGCCGCCGAGCATCGCGTGGAGCTCGCCGCGCGCCACCTCGCCCGACTCGTTGAAGCCGAAGAGCTTCGGCTTGAGCCCGGCGAACTCGCGGATGAAAGGCTCGCCGTAGTC
This sequence comes from Candidatus Rokuibacteriota bacterium, assembly GCA_003220495.1. Classification (GTDB taxonomy): domain Bacteria; phylum Methylomirabilota; class Methylomirabilia; order Rokubacteriales; family CSP1-6; genus AR31. The sequence continues at coordinate 17,078 of QHSP01000004.1, forward strand.
CTTCCCGTTCACGTCCTTCAAGCCATAGACGTGATAGACGCCGATATTGGCGATGCGCGGATCGGTGAACGCCACGCGCTTGCGCTTGATGAGGTCGACCCAGTACGGGTCGCGCACGAGATCCCAATAGCTCTTGGGATATTTCTCCGCCGGGACGAGCTTCGTGTTGACGTTCAGGCCGCTCACGCTCGCGAAGACGCCGGCCAGATGCGTCTCCTTGTTCATGATGGGCCAGCGCCACTTCACGCTCGGGTCGAGCGCTGTCGGCGGGACGAAGTCTTCCGACAGCCCTCGCCAGGACAGTGTTCGCCCGCTCTGGCCGCCGCACTGATAGACGTCGGCCTGGACGCGGCCGGCCGCGGACTCGGTGTTGATCTTCTCCACCAGCTGAAACCCTGGTGAGAGCACCTGGCTCACCTGGATATCGGGGTAGGCCTTGTTGAACGCGGTGATCGTGCCTTCGGCCTCCGTCGCCTGGGCGCAGCTGTACCAGATGACCTCGCCTTCCTTCTTCGCGGCGGGCACGATCTTGCTCTTCCACTCCGCCATGGCCGCCTGGTACTTCGCGCCAGTCGCGGTCGTATCGGCCGGCGGCGGCGCCGCGGCCGGCGGCTTGCTCTGTGCTCGGAGCGTGACCGGGACGAGCCCGGCGGCAACGACAATCGCCGTGAGAAGACCGGACACCATCGCTGCCCATTGCCGCCTCGTCATCGCGCGTCGCCTCCGTTCGCGTCGGTTCCCCTCGGCCACACCCGGACCGCTCGCGGCGACACGCAGAGCTTCGCGCGCGCGTCGTGCGGGAGGCGGGCGTCCTCGGGGCCGGTCGCTCTCACGGTGAATTTCCCCATCTCCACCACGTACTCGACGTGGCCGCTCACGTAGACGGACGATCGCACGACGCCGACCCACGCGCCGTCGAGCTCGGCCGCGCGCGCCTCGACGGCTTCGGGGCGAAAGGCCAGCAGCACCTCCTCGCCGTGGCGCCAGGTGCCGCCGGCTCCGACGGGCATGCCGAAGCCGCTGTCCTCGACTTCGGCGACCCAGCTCCCGTCGGGGCCGCGCAGGATGCGGGCGGGCAGATGATTGGCGCGGCCGAGGAAGTCCATGACGAATCGCGTGCGCGGCCGCTGGTAGACCTCCTCGGGGCTCCCTTCCTGCTCGATGCGGCCGGCGTTCATGACGACGATGCGGTCGGAGAGCGTCATCGCCTCGGCCTGATCGTGCGTCACGAAGATGCTGGTGATTCCGAGCTTCGCCTGCATCTCACGGAGCTCGAACCGCATCTCTTCGCGCAGCCGCGCGTCGAGGTTCGACAGGGGCTCGTCGAGCAGCAGCACTTGTGGATTGGACACGAGCGCTCGCGCGAGGGCAACTCGCTGCTGCTGGCCGCCGGACAGCATGGGCGCCGGCCGCGCGTGCAGATCGCCCAGCCCGACCGTGCCGAGCATCGCCATCACGCGCTCGCGGATCTCCGCTCGCGGCACGCGCAGCTCTCGCAGCGGGAACGCCACGTTTTCGAAGACCGTCATGTGGGGCCAGATCGCGTAGCTCTGAAAGACCATCCCCATCCCGCGCCGCTCGGGCGGCACGAACAAGCCGGATTCCGTGGACGAGAGCGGCCGGTCCCCGACGTGGATCTCGCCTCGATCGGGGCGCTCGAGCCCGGCGACGAGGCGCAGAGTGGTGGTCTTGCCGCAGCCGCTCGGCCCGAGCAAAGTCAGGAGCTCCCCGGCTTTGGCTTCGAAGCTCAAGTCGTTCACCGCGACCACGGGGCCGAACGTCTTGACGAGACCGGTCGCCCGAACCGTCCCCATGCGATGGTGCGTAATCCAACCATCAGCCGATGGCCACGGCAAGCCCAAAATCCTCTGGCGACAAGAGGATGGCCGCTTAGACTGTGCCGGGATGGACTGGAAAAAGCTCGCCTGGGTGCTCGTGCCCGCCCTGGTCCTCATGCTGATCGTCTTCGCTGTCCTGAACCGCCTGGTCGAGCCGCTACCGCCCCGCCGGATCACGATCAGCACGGGGCGCGAGAACGGCGCGTACTACATGTTCGCCAAGGAGTACGCGAAGCTCGCCGCGGCAGACGGGTTCACGGTCGAGATCCTGACCGGCGCCGGAACGGTCGAGACGCTCAAGCGCCTCACCGCAGGCCAGGCCATGGCGGGCTTCGTCCAGGGCGGTAGCGCCGAGGCGACGCACACCGAGGGGTTGCTCTCCCTCGGAAGTCTCTACTACGAGCCGATCTGGCTCTTCCACCGGCGGACCCGGCCGCTCCGCGCCCTCGACGACCTCCGCGGTCTCAGTATCCAGGTCGGCGAGGAAGGCAGCGGTATCCGGCCGCTCGCGATGCGCCTGCTGCGCGACAGCGGAGTCACGCCTCAGAACTCGCGCATCATGGCGCTCACGACGGAGGACGCGGCCGCGGCGCTCGAAGCGGGCCGGATCGACGCCGCCTTCTTCATCGTGGCGCCGACCGTTCCGCTGGTGCGGCGCCTGCTGCTCAGCCCGGCGGTGAGCCTCTGGAGCGTGCGGCGCACGCTCGCCTACACGACCCGCTATCGGTTCCTCTCGACGGTCACGCTCGGCGAGGGCGTCGTGGACCTCGTCACGGACGTGCCCGATCGCGACGTGCTCTTGCTCGCGGCGACCGCGACGCTCGTGGTGCGCGAGGACGTCCATCCGGTGATCGTGCGGCTCTTGCTGAAGACGGCGGAGATCGTCCACAGCGGCCCGGGCTTGTTCGAGGCGCCGAACGCGTTTCCCTCCGACGCGTTCGTCGAGCTGCCGCTCCACGAGGTCGCGCGGCGTTATCTCCGCAAGGGGCCCCCGTTCCTCGAACGCTATCTCCCCTTCTGGATCGCCGTGACGGTCGAGCGGTGGGCGCTCTTGCTCCTGCCGGCGGTCGGGATCCTCCTGCCGCTGATCCGCATCCTGCCCTCGCTCTACAACTCGCAGATGCGCCGCCGGGTCACGCGGTGGTACCGGGAGGTGCACGACATCGATCACGCGCTCGCGCGCGCCACCCCGGAGGAGGCTCAGGCGGCGGCCGAGCGGCTAAGAAACGTGCAAGCGAGACTCGCGGACGTCACGCCGCCGCCGCCCGGGCTCATGGGCGAGTATTACGACCTAAAGCTCCACGTCGAATGGCTGATCGAGCAAGCCGAGGACCGCGCCGCCTCGGGTCACTCGCCGCGGTAGATCACCGATGTGTGCAAAGTTTTGCAGTCTGCAACGGGCTGCATAGATACGCCGATACTCACTCCGCCGATTCCAGAAATTTCTCTCGACTGAACCGTCTTTGTCGGTTCCGATCGGTGCGACCTCGTCTATACTTTTCGCGTGAAGTTTCTCTTCGTCGTCGTTGCGCTCGTATCGAGCTTCGGTGTGAGTCATGCGCGCGAGATCGGAGCGCGTGGAGACGTCGGACAGTTCCTCGCGCTCGAGCTTCGCGTCTCGATCTCCAGCGCATCATCGCGGACGGCACACGCGAGGAAAGTCCTGACGTTCGTATCGAGGGCGATCGAGAAGGTCGCCGACGTGGCGGACAACACCGACAGGTAGGACGATGCGGAGGCGATTTGTGCGTACGACGAGTGTGTCCAGCCGGCTGATCGTTGCGCTTGCGGTGATCCTGACTTCCGTCGTTGCCACGGCTGTCTCTGCGGCAGCGCAGGGCGGCGCCATCGCCTTCGTGCAGGGCACCTACGCCGTGCCGCAGACGCCGCAGAGCACGGTCAGCGTAACCTTTGGCGCCGCTCAGGGCGCCGGCAACCTCAACGTCATCGCCATCGGCTGGAGCGACACCACCGCCACTGTCACCAATGTCAGCGACTCCGCCGGCAACGCGTACGCGCCGGCGATCGCGCCCACCACCCTCCCTGGGCAGATCACGCACGTCATCTACTACGCCAAGAACATCCGCGCCGGCGCCAACACCGTCACCGTCACCTTCTCCGCGGCCGCGAACTATCCCGACGTCCGCATCGTCGAGTACCGCGGCCTCGATCCCGGCAATCCGCTGCACGCCTCCGTCGGCGCGACCGGCTCGAGCGCCACCTCGAGCAGCGGCACTCTCACGACCACCGCCGCCAGCGTGCTCCTCGTCGCCGCGAACGACGTGTCCACCTCGACCAGGGCTCCCGGCACCGGCTTCACCGACCGCATGATCACCGGTCCCGACGGCAACATCGTTCAGGACCGCATCGTCACCGCCGCCGGCTCCTACAGCGCCAGCGCCCTGCTCAACTCCAGCGGCAACTGGGCCATGCAGCTCGTCGCCTTCAGCGCCACGCCCTCCGGTCCCGATGCGACGCCGCCAACGGTCGCCATCACGAGCCCCGCCGCCGGGGGCAGCACCTTCACGACGCGCACCACGCCGCTCACCCTCAGCGGCACTGCCGGCGATAACCTCGGCGTCACCCAGGTCGCCTGGACCAGCAGTCAGGGCACCAGCGGCAACGCCACCACCACCAACGCCTGGGCCACCTGGTCCGCCGCCGGCATCGCGCTCCAGCCCGGCAGCAATGTCCTCACCGTCACCGCCCGGGACGCCGCCAACAACAACGCCACCGCCACCCTCACCGTCATCTATGACCCCACGGCTCCCACCGTGAGCATCACCGCCCCGACCTCGGAGACGACCTACACCACCGCCACGAGCCCGCTGGCCCTCGGCGGGGCCGCCGGGGACAATATCGGCGTCACCCAGGTCGCCTGGTCGAACAATCGCGGCGGCTCCGGCCCGGCCACCACCACCAACGCCTGGGCCACCTGGTCCACCGCCGGCATCGCGCTCCAGCCCGGCAGTAACATCCTTACCGTCACCGCTCAGGATGCTGCCGGCAACACCGCCACTGCGACGCTGACCGTGACGTACACGGCCCCCGACACCACCGCGCCGACGGTGAGCATCACCGCGCCCACCGTGGGGGCGACCTACTCGACGAATACCAGCCCACTCACGCTCGGGGGCACCGCAAGCGATAACGTCGGGGTCACGCAGGTCGCCTGGACCAGCAATCAGGGCACCAGCGGCAATGCCACCACCACCAACGCCTGGGCCACCTGGTCCGCCGCCGGCATCGCGCTGCAGCCCGGCAGCAATCTCCTCACCGTCACCGCCACGGACGCGGCCAGCAATACGAAAACCGCGACGCTCACCGTCACCTACGACCCCACCGCCCCGACCGTGAGCCTCACCGCGCCCGCCGCCGGGGCCGCGCTGACCGGCACGACCACCCTCACCGCCTCCGCCGCCGATAACATCAGTGTGGTCGGCGTCCAGTTCCTCCTCGACGGCGCCGCCCTCGGCGCCGAGGTCACCGGCGCCGGCCCGTCCTACTCGCTGAGCTGGAACACCGCGGGGGCGTCCAATGGCGCCCATTCCCTCGCGGCGCGGGCTCGCGACGCCGCCGGCAACACCACCACGAGCTCCGCCGTCGCCGTCAGCGTCTCCAACGCCACCGTCCCGATCGCCTTCGTGCAGGGCGCCTACGCCGTGCCGCAGACGCCGCAGAGCACGGTCAGCGTAACCTTTGGCGCCGCTCAGGGCGCCGGCAACCTCAACGTCATCGCCATCGGCTGGAGCGACACCACCGCCACCGTCACCAATGTCCGCGACTCCGCCGGCAACGCGTACGCGCCGGCGATCGCGCCCACCACCCTCCCTGGGCAGATCACGCACGTCATCTACTACGCCAAGAACATCCGCGCCGGCGCCAACACCGTCACCGTCACCTTCTCCGCGGCCGCGAACTATCCCGACGTCCGCATCGTCGAGTACCGCGGCCTCGATCCCGTCAATCCGCTGCACGCCTCCGTCGGCGCGACCGGCTCGAGCGCCACCTCGAGCACTGGCACTCTCACGACCACCGCCGCCAGCGTGCTCCTCGTCGCCGCGAACGACGTGTCCACCTCGACCAGGGACGCCGGCCCCGGCTTCACCAGCCGCATGATCACCGGTCCCGACGGCAACATCGTTCAGGACCGCATCGTCACCGCCGCCGGCTCCTACAGCGCCAGCGCCCCGCTCAACTCTAGCGGCAACTGGGCCATGCAGCTCGTCGCCTTCAGCGCCACGACGTCGCCTCAGGACACCACGCCACCGACGGTCGCCATCACCGCGCCGGCAGGGGGCACCACGGTCAGCGGCACGGTCACGGTCACCGCGTCCGCCAGCGACAACGTGAGCGTCACCGGCGTCCAGCTCCAGCTCGACGGCGTGAATCTCGGTTCTGAGATCACGAGTGCGCCGTACTCGATCGACTGGAGCACGATCGCCGTCTCGAACGGCGCCCATTCGCTTTCCGCCATCGCCCGCGACCTGGCCGGGAACATCGCCATGTCGGCCGCCGTCGGCGTGACGGTGTCCAATTCGGGCGGCGGTACCCCGGCGCAAGTCGGCCAGTGGTCTTCGGTCTTGACGTGGCCGCTCGTTGCCATCCACGCCGTGCTCCTTCCGAACGGACAGGTGCTGGCATGGGACGGCGCGGCTCAAGGCGGGGCGGCATTCATCTGGAACCCGACGACCAGCCAGTTCACGTCCGTTCCGCCGCCATCCAACATCTTCTGCGCGGGGCAATGCCGACTCCCGGATGGACGAGTGTTCGTGCCGGGAGGTCACATTCAGAACTTCGTTGGTCTCCGCGATACCAACATCTTCAATCCCTCGACACGGACGTGGCAGTCGCGCGCGCCCATGACCGACGGCCGCTGGTACCCGACCGCGATCGTGCTGCCGGACGGACGCGTGGTGGTCATGGCCGGCGAGACCACCTGCGAGGGGTGCACGGCGGATATCCCTGAGATCTATGATCCTGCCGCGAACACCTGGACCCAGCTCTCGGCAGCGGCCCTGAGCCTGCCCGAGTATCCGCATCTCTACGTCCTCGCGGACGGACGCATCCTGGTGATCGGGTCCTTCGAGGCCGCTATTCCCACGAGCGTGCTCGATCTGAACAGTCTGAGATGGACGGTGGTCGATCCCACGGTGCTCGACGGACAGAGCTCGGCCATGTACCTCCCCGGCAAGTTCGTCAAGTCCGGAACCTCGGCGACCTCCGACCCGCCCTTCGTGGCGGCGGCGGCGACCACGTACGTCCTCGACATGAATCAACCGAACCCGGCATGGCGCCAGACGGCCCCGATGACCTTCCCGCGGGCGTATCACAATATGGTGCTGCTCCCGGACGGCACCGTCCTCACCGTCGGGGGCGGCAGGGTCACCAGTCCCTTTGATCAGAGCCAGTCCGTGTTCGCGGCCGAGCTCTGGTCCCCGACGACCGAGACGTGGACCACGATGGCCTCGATGGTGACGCCGCGTCTCTACCATCAGACGGCGCTCTTGCTGCCCGACGGTCGCGTGGTCGTGGCCGGCTCCGGTCGATTCGGCGGCTCTGCCGAGGACGACCAAATGAGCGCGGAGATCTACTCGCCGCCGTATCTGTTCAAGGGGGCACGGCCGGCGATCACGGGTGCGCCGAGCACCATCCCGTACGGCTCGATTTTCGCGCTGACCACGCCTGACGCCGCGCGGATCAACACGGTCTCGCTGATGCGGATGGGTTCTGTCACCCACCACTTCAACAACGACCAGAGCTATTTGAATCTTCCATTCCAGGTGGTGGGTAACGAGCTCGACGTGACGGCGCCGGCGAACGCGAACCTCGCGCCGCCGGGCGACTACATGGTCTTCATCGTCGATACGAACGGCGTGCCGTCGGTCGCGGCGACCGTGAAGATCCAGTAGCGCGCGGCTAGCGCGTCACTCGCCGAGGTAGATCTCGCGCGTCCGCGGATGCGCGACGACCTCGCCGCGCGTCCCCTCCACGACCACCTCGCCGAAGTGCAGCACCGTGATCCGCTCGGCGAAGTCGAGGGCCACGTCCATGTCGTGCTCGATCATCACGATCGCCACCTCGCGCGGGATACCGGTGACCAGCCGGAGCACGTCGCGCCGCTCGTCGATCGACAGCCCGGCGAAGGGCTCGTCGAGCAGCAAGACTTTTGGATTCTGGGCGAGGGCCATCGCGACTTCGACGCGGCGGCGCTCACCGTACGACGTCTGGGCCAGCGGCCGTTCGGCCAGATGGTCGAGGGCGACCCGCGCCAGGATCTCGCGAGCCTGGGCCGCGAGCGACTCTTGCCGGCTGAGCCTCACGAACGGGTTCCAGCGGCGGCGGGAGCGCCCGAGGAGCGCCAGGGTGACGTTCCCCAGCAAGGTCTCGCCGGGGAAGAGCGTGATGATCTGGTAGGTCCGCGCCATCCCCAGGTGAAAGCGCCGGCGGCTCGGCACGCGCGTGATGTCACGGTCGAACAAGGTCACCGAGCCGCGGTCGGGCCGCAGCTCTCCGGTGATCAGGTTGAAGAGAGTGGTCTTGCCGGCGCCGTTGGGGCCGATGATCAGACGGCGCTCGCCCGGCTCGACGGCCAGGTCGACGCTCGAGGTGACGCGGAGCCCGCCGAACGACTTCGTGAGACTGCGTACGGCCAGCGCGCTCAGATCACGTTCCGGGTTCGCAATTCGGCGATCTGCGCCTTCTGATAGCCCAGCTCGGTCAGGATCTCGTCGGTGTGCTCGCCCAGGATGGGCGCGCGCCGCCTGAACTGCCCCGGCGTCTCCGAGAGGTCGACCGGGGTCGGCGCGAGCGGCACCCCGCGGGCCACACCCGGATAGTCCGTATCCCTGAGCAGGCCGGCGGCGCGGATGTGCGCGTCGTCGAGCGCTTGCTGCGGCGAATAGAGCGGAGCCGACGGGATCCGCGCGGCCTCGAGCTCGGCGAGCGCCTCGGCGGTCGTGCGCGCGGCGGACCACTCGGCCATCCGCTTGGAGATCACCTCGCCGTTGTCACCGCGGGCGATGTCGTCCTTGAAGCGCTGGTCAGTCAGCCAGTGGTCCTCGCCCATCAGCTTGGCCCAGCGGCGGAACATCGGATCGCCGATCGCGAGCGCCAGGATCCAGCCGTCCCTGGTGCGGAACAGATCGGAGGGCGCGGAGGTCTGTCCGCGATTGACCGTCGCCACGCGATCGACCTGGATGGCCTGCTGCTCCACCAAGGTGGGGTTGTTGAAGGCGACCGCGGTCCTCAGGAGAGCGCCCTCGACCTTCTGGCCGCGGCCGGTCTGCCGCCGCGACATGAGCGCGGCCAGGGTGCCGAACGCGGCCAGCGAGGCCGTGCCGCAGTCGACCCAGGCGACGGCGGCGCGCAGCGGTTGCTCGGGCGTGCCGGTGAGGTACGACGAGCCGCACATCACCTGACCGATGCCGTCGAAACCGTGCTTGGCGCTCCACGGCCCCCCGGCGCCGTACGCCGTCACCGTCGTCAGGATGATGTCCGGCTTCACGCGGCGCAGGCTCTCGAGGTCGAGGGCCAGCGAGCGCAGCACTTCCGGCGGCAGGTTCGCCACGACGACGTCGGCGGTGGCGACGAGCTTCTCCACGATCTCGCGGCCCTCGGGGCAGGCGGGGTCCAGGGTCATCGCGCGCTTGTTGCGGTTCATCACGACGAACATCGCGCCCACGCCGTCGTCGGTCACCGGAGCCACCCAGCGATCCTCTCCGCCGCCGGCGCGCTCGATCCGGATCACGTCGGCGCCGAGGTCGGCGAGGAGCGCCGCGCAGTACGGCCCGGCGATGTAGCGCCCGAAGTCGAGCACGCGAACGCCCGTCAAGACGCCCTCGAGGCTGCTCATGCCAGCGCCAGGGGCTGGCCGTCGAGATCCTCGGCCCGCTCGATCTTGATCAGCACGGCGTAGCCTTTCTTCTCGGGATCGCGGTCCTTCTCGGGCTGAACGAGGCGCCGCCAGACCTCCTCGTACGCCGGACCCGATTTATGGATCTCCGCGGTCCCATAGAAGCGGGCGATGCCGCCCTTCGGCAGCACGCCCGCCTCACGAAGCTGAGGCTTGCGCAGAAAGACCGTGACCTTGGACTTGTTGCCCATGTTGGCGTTGGTCGAGCCACGGCCGCGCTCCCAGAGCGCCAGGTGCTCATCGTCGTAGACCATCGTGCTGCCGCGCGGCGTGATCTGAGCGAACCCGTTGGGCAGGACCGTCCCCACCAGGCACACGTTGGCCGGGAACGCGGTGTTGATGTGCTCGTGGAGAGTCTTGGGAATGGTGGCCAATGGTCGATACCTCCGGCGGGATTATAATTCGGCCGGCACGCGAGGAACATCATGAGAACGGGCGCGGAATACCGTGAGGCGCTGCGCGACGGGCGCCGGGTGTGGGTGATCGGCGAAGGCCTGGTCGAGGACGTCACCGTGCACCCGGCCACTCGCGCCACCGTGGACGAGTACGTCGCCTGGTACGACCGCCACTTCGACCCGGAGTGGCACGACGTCGTCCTGAGGCCGCCCGACACGAGCGGAGCCCGCGCGCCGTGGTCCTTCGTGCTCCCCAGGAGCGTCGAGGACCTGCGCGCGATGGGGCGCTGCTTCTCCGCGACGACCTTTCAGAGCGCCGGCAACCTCACCCACACGCCCGCCTACGGCAACCTCATCGCGCTCGGTATCCTCGACGCGGTCCAGCAGCGCAACGTCTCGGCCGAACAGATCGCGAATGCCGCCGGGTATCGCGAGATGATCGCGCGCACCGGCCGGTTCCTGACGTTCTCGGCCGGCGCCGCGACGATCGGCTATCGCATGCGCGAAGACCCCGGCGAGCGCCTCGCGCTCACGCTCGTGCGCGAGACCGACGCGGGGCTCGTGGTCCGCGGCAAGGTCGGGATGCACACGAGCCCGGTGTACGCCGAGGACGTCTACGTCGGCAGCCACTGTGGGATCGATCGCGGCCCGCACCGCGCCACCTTCATCGTGCCCGTCGCCGCGCCCGGCGTGACGGTGCTGTGCCGGAAGATCGCCGCGCGCCATCCCAACCCGTTCATGGCTCCGCTGTCGAGCCGATTCGACGAGCTCGACGGGCAGATGTGGCTCGAGGATGTGTTCATTCCATGGGAGCGCGTTTTCTTGATGGACGTGACCCCCGAGCCGATGGCCTCCTGGCTCTTCTGGCACCAGCTCTACTGCTGGCTTTCGAAGGCCGAGTTCACGCTCGGGCTGGCGCTGGCCTGCACGCACGCGATGGGGCTCGTCGAGCACGAGCCGACCATCGAGTACCTCATCGATCTCGTGGTCGACGTCCAGACCGTGCGCAGCTGCCAGACGGCCGCCGAGCTCGACCCGGAGTTCACGGCCGAGGGCTACTGCATCCCCGGCCGCGGCCACATCGCCGCCGGCAGCATCGCCATGCAGAAGGCGCGGCAGCGCATGGCCGAGATCTTGAGGATTCTTCCGGGCTCGTCACTCGTCGTCGCGCCCTCGGACAAGGACCTGGCAGCCCCGGAGGTCGGGGCGGGGCTCGACGAGTCGTTCGCCGGGGGCGGCTACACGGCCCTGCAGCGCTCGGCACTGCTCCAGCTCGCGTGCGACCACGTCGCCTCCGCGCTCGACGGGCGCGAGTCGGCGTTCGAGCTCCACGCCAACGGCGGCATCCCGGCGTGGCGCGGGCGGATGCGACGCTACTTCACCCGCTACAGCGAGCTCGCCAACGGCGTCCTGCGCTCCTTGAGCGTCGATATGCCCAAGCTCGATCTCGAGGGCCTGCGCGCCGCTCCCCTGAGCCCGCGCCGTCCGGTCACCCCGCCGCGGTAGCGCGCGGCCGCAACACGGCCACGGCCCGGCGCCAGCGCCGCACGGTCCCGGGCACCAGCCCCTCGGGCATGAAGACGACGATGACGACGAAGATCGCGCCGAGCACGAAGTTCCAGCGCTCGATGTACGCGCTCGCCACATTTTTCACAACGACGACCAGCGCCGCGCCGGCGA
>QHSP01000006.1:0-23129 GCA_003220495.1 Candidatus Rokuibacteriota bacterium
GCCCAGGGCGTGACTGCAACCTTCACCCTGCAGAGGTTCACGCTCAGCGTAAGCAACGTCGGTACCGGAGTGGGGACCGTTGCCAGCGCGCCCGCCGGCATTTCCTGCGGCGCCACGTGCGCCGCCACGTTCGCCAGCGGTACCGCCGTCATCTTGACCGCGACACCGGCCACGGGGTCGACGTTCACTGGCTGGAGCGGCGGCGGTTGCACCGGCACCGGTCCCTGCACCGTCACGATGAGCGCGGCTCAGAGCGTCACCGCGACCTTCGCCCTGCAGAGCTTCACGCTCACGCTGACCAAGGCCGGCACCGGCGGCGGCACCGTCACCAGCGCGCCCGCCGGCATCTCCTGCGGGACGACGTGCGCCGCTTCGTTCACGAGCGGCGCCACGGTCAACTTGACCGCCGCGCTCGCGGCCGGCTCCACCTTCACCGGCTGGAGCGGCAGCTGCACCGGCACCGGCACCTGCAGCGTGACGATGAGCGCGGCCCGCGCCGTGACGGCGACCTTCACGAGCACGACGGGCTTTAGCGACAATCCGCTCGTCCCCGGGACGACCGTCATGAAGGCCGCGCATATCACCGAGCTGCGCACGGCCGTCAACGCCGCCCGGACGCGCAATAGGCTCATGCCGGTCGTCTTCACCGACCCCACGCTCATGGCCGGGTCCACGACCATCAAGAGGATTCACATCCTCGAGCTGCGGGTTACTTTGAACGCGATCTTCACGGCCCTGGGCAGAACGCCGCCGACGTACACGGACCCGACGCTCGCGGCGGGCACCACGGCCAAGGCCGCGCACATCCAGGAGCTGCGCAACGCCGTCAGCTCCCTGCCGTAGAGCGCGGGGAGCCGAAGTTCTGTTTTCTTGACTCGCTCGGCTATGGGGCGCTAGCGTGAAATTCTGGCGATGCGCAGCTTCCTCTACTACCTCTACGGGCGGCGTCTCCTGCGCCAGGTTCGCGGCCAGGATGTCCCGCGACACCTCGGCATCATCCTCGACGGCAACCGCCGCTACGCGCTCGAGCGGGGAGTCCCCGACCTTCGAGAGGCATACGCGCTGGGCGCCGAAAAGCTCGACGAGGTTCTGGAGTGGTGCGCCGAGATCGGGATCCGGGCGGTCAGCCTCTGGGTCTTCTCGACCGATAATTTTCACCGACCGCCCACCGAGGTATCAGGAATTCTCTCGGCGGTCGAATCGAAGCTGACCCGACTCGCGCGGCATCCGAGATCGCGTCGTCTGGGCCTTCGAGTCCGGGCCGTCGGAAAGCTCGATCTCCTGCCGGATTCGACGCTCGCGGCGATTCGTGCAGCCGAGGCGGCGACCGCGAGCAATCGGGCGATGGATCTGACGTTCGCGGTGGCCTACGGCGGCCGCCAGGAGATCATCGACGCGGTGCAGGCCATGCTTCGCGAGAAGAGCAAGCAGGGCGAGGAACTCCAGGCGATCATCGACGGCGTCAGCGAGGAGACGATCGGCCAGTACCTCTACGCCCCCGACCTGCCCGACCCCGACCTCATCATCCGCACCAGCGGCGAGATCCGACTCTCCGGCTTTCTGCTGTGGCAGAGCGCGTACAGCGAGTTCTACTTCTGTGACGCTCACTGGCCCGCGTTCCGCAAGGTCGATTTCCTCCGCGCCGTTCGGGCATACCAGCAGCGCGAACGGCGTTTCGGCAGCTGACCGCGGTTCCGCGATGTACCGTTCGGTTCTGAGCTAAGCTGAGGCCCTCGTGAGACTCGCCGGGAAGGTCGCGTTGATCAGCGGTGGCGCGCGCGGCATGGGCGCCGCCGAGGCACGGCTGTTCGCGCGGGAAGGCGCTCAGGTCGTCATCGGCGACGTGCTCGAAGCCGAGGGCCGCAGCGTCGAAGCCGAGATCAAGGCGAAGGGCGGCGAGGCCGTCTTCGCGCAGCTCGACGTCACGAGCGAGTCGGACTGGCAGCGGGCCGTCGAGATCGCCCAGAGCCGCTTCGGCAGATTGAACGTCCTCGTGAACAACGCCGGCATCGGCGGCGGGACCCGGATCGAGGAGACGACACTCGAGGATTGGGACCGCATGATGGCCGTCAACGCCACGGGCGTGTTCCTCGGGACGAAGACGGCGATTGCGGCCATGCGCCGCGCTGGCGGCGGGTCCATCATCAATATCTCGTCTCAGCTCGGGCTCGTGGGGACGGACAACAGCAGCCCGCAATACCAGGCCTCGAAGGGTGCGGTGCGTCTCTTGACGAAGGCCACCGCCATCCAGTACGCGCGCGAAGGGATCCGCGCGAACTCCGTTCATCCCGGGCCCATCGTCACCCCGATGACCGAGCGGCGCCGCGCCGATCCCGCTCAGCGCCAGCTGATGATTTCGCGCATCCCGCTCGGCCGGTATGGCGAGCCGGACGAGGTCGCCTACGGCGTCCTCTATCTGGCTTCCGACGAGTCCGCATACGTGACCGGCAGCGAGCTCGTCATCGATGGGGGCTGGACCGCTCAGTAACCGGAGATCCCTTACTCGTCAAGCCTTTCAGCCTCGACACCCCGGGCCGGAATGTCCACCGTTCTCGTGTCCTCCCCAACCGCCGCGATGACCCGACAAGACGCGCGCCTCGATCACTTGACAATTTCGCCTTGCCGCATCAAAGTCATTAATCCAGGAGGTACGGCGTGTCCGTACAAGGCGAGCGCTTACTGGCGGCGATCGAAGCTGAGATCAAGAAAATCTCGAAGCTCGAGCATATGCTGGCGCGCACGAAGATCGTGCTGCAGGAGCAGGCCAGCCGGCTGCGACTGGGCACCAATCCCGAGCTGGTGATGACATCGCTGCGCCTGACCGTCCCGCACGAGACGACGCTCGCACTGATCGAGCGCGTCGACCCGGTCCTCTCTACCCCCGCCGAGCTTCCCCCCAAAAACTAGACGCAGTTCCGCTGAAGCTCTTCGAGACGTGCGCTCGGTTAATGCGTCTGTCTACTGGGCGTCGTCTGTTTAGCGGGGCTTGAGCAGCCAGTCGATCACGGCGCTCGAATCGTCCCGATCTGGCGCCGGGGTCTGCCGTGGCGTGGGGGTGACGGACGGCGTCTGCGCCTGCTCTCGACGCTCGACCCTCGGCGGAGTCGCCTGAGCCGGCGCTGTTGCGGCGGGCCGAGAGGGTTCCGTGGCTACCGGCGGCGCCGGTGGCCTGACGGCCGGTGCGGGCGGCGCGACGGCGGCCGCCGCCGGTGCGGCGGCTGGAGGCGTCGAGCGGACCGCAGCCGCGGGTCTCTCGGTCGGGACACTCGCCGCTGGCGGACGCGCCGCCGGTGCCGCTCGCTCGACGGGTGGCGCGGACACGGCCGGCGCGCTCGGCCTTGGCGTCGGGGTAACGCTCGTCTCCGGGGCACGGATATTCGATGGCGGTGGCTCGGCGACCCGTCCCGTGTCGTGCGGCGTCGCGACCGCCGGCGCGGGCGGCTTGCGCGTCTCCACCGTGGGCGGCGCGGGAGCCGCCGGAAGAGGCTCGAGCACCGGGCGCGCGGTCGGCTGCGCCGTCGGCGAGCCCGCTGGTGACCGCAGCGCCAGCACGCCCCATACCACGGCGACGGAGGCCAATGTCGCGAGCGCCGCGCCTCCCACGATCACGGCGGCGCGCTTGCGCCGGGGCGCCGGGCCGTGGGCGCCGGTCCACAGCATATTGAGCACGTCTCCCATCAGCGGCCGCGCTTCGGCCTGCTTGTAGAGCGCGAGCGTGACGGCGCGCGACACCGAGGCGGGTATGCCGTCACGACGGCGGTGAACCGGGACCGGCACGTCCTTCAGGTGCTTCGCGAAGATCACGGCGCGCGTCGAGCCCTGGAACGGAGGAGCCCCGCTCAGCAGCTCGTGCAAAATGACACCGAACGCGTAGATGTCGGTCTTCTCCGTGATCAGGCCCTTCTGGATCTGCTCCGGCGAGAGATACTCGGCCGGCGGATCGGTAGTCACGAGTTCCTGGACCTCGCGCGCGTCGCGCAGACCCGCCAGCTCGACATCGAGCAGCTTGACACGCCCGTCCTCGAGCACCACGACGTTGCGCGGGCTGATGGCGCCGTGGATGAATCCCATGTTGTGCAGGGTCTCCACGGCTCCGCCGAGCTCGAGGGCGATCCGCAGCCCGGCCTGGATCTCGAGCGGCGCCGCCGCTCGGTCGGACATCATGTCGCTGAGTCGGCGACCTTCGACGAACTCCGTGACGGTGAACGGTCGGCCCGCCTCGAGCTCGCCGAACTCCAGCACGCGGGTCATCGCGGGGTGCGACGTCGACGCCGCCATGATCGAGCGGCCCATTCGAAGGACCGCCTGCGAGGCTTGCGGCGTCGCGGCGAAGTCGCGCGGGAGGAAGCGAATCGCGACCCGATGGCCGGTCGATTCGTCCTCACCGACACAGACGGTCCCGAACGCGCCGGCACCGATCTCGCTGACAACGCGGTAGCGGCCACGCACGCGCAGGCCGCTCGCGAATCGCTCGCCGCGCTCGGCGGTCGGAATAGACGTCGGACCGGCTTGGGCTTCTCTACTCACTCTCTACTGGACCTCCCCCGATAGGTTGAAGACTATCCATTAATCATAGCCGGACTCAGGCGTCAAGTGGCCCCTGAGTCCCTGGGACGCCGGCCGAAACGAGTGGGATAATCAGCCCCGCATGAGCCTCCGCGGCGCCATTGCGATCTTCGTGTGCGTTTTCCAGATCCTCGGACGCGACCCCGAGCCTGCGACCGCCGCGTCCGAGCCCGAGACCCCCCGGGTTCGGGTCGAGCTCCTGAGCGAGGTCGCCGCCATCGCGCCCGGCCAGACCTTCTGGGTTGCCCTGCACCAGCAGATTGCGCCGGGTTGGCACACGTACTGGATGAACCCAGGAGACTCGGGTGAGCCCCCGCGCATCGAGTGGGCCCTGCCGTCGGGATTCACGGCGGGCGAGATCGCCTGGCCATTTCCGGCAAGGATCCCGGTGGGGCCGGCGATGACCTACGGCTACTCCGGCGAGGTCGTCCTCCCGATTGCCCTGACACCGCCGACCGCGCTCGCTCCGGGCGCCCGCGTCACGCTGCGCGGTCAGGCAAGCTGGCTCGTCTGTGAAAGCACGTGCATCCCCGAGGAAGCCCCCATCGCGCTGACCCTACCGGTCGTGGCTGGCGCGCCCCCGCCCGATCCACGCGGGGCGTCCCTGATCGCGGCCGCGCGCCGGAACGTTCCCACCCCGAGCCCTTGGCCCGCGTCGTTCGTTGCGACGACCGAGAGCGTCACGCTCTCGGTCAAGGCCCCCGGATTGATGGCCGATCGAATCACGGACGTCTGGTTCTACCCGGCACGGTGGGGCGCGATCGACCTTGCCGCGCCACAGCGAGCCCGCGTCGACACCGCCGGCATACGACTCGACGTGGCACGTGGACCGTTGCGCGACGCGGTCGCAGCCCCGATCGAGGGTGTGCTGGTCGTGGCCGAGCGTCTGGATGGTGAGGTCGCGCGCCACGCGTTCTCGCTGACGGCGCCCCCGAGGCCTGGCGGAGGAGACCACGATCCCGCTCTGGCCTCGCTGCTCCGGGCGATCGTGCTGGCGCTCGCGGGCGGGCTCGTCCTGAACCTGATGCCCTGCGTGCTGCCCGTGCTCTCGGTCAAGGCGCTCGGCCTCGTCCAGCACTCGAGCGGTCGGCGCTCGATGCTCCGGGCGCAAGGCCTCGCCTACGCCGCGGGAGTGCTGGTGGCGTTCGCGGTTGTGGCGGGAGTGCTCATCGCGCTGCGCGCCACCGGCGAGGAGCTCGGATGGGGCTTTCAGCTCCAGTCTCCGGCGTTCGTCACTCTCCTCGCCTGGCTCTTCTTCTCGGTCGCCCTCGGCTTTTCTGGCGTCATCGAGGTCAGCGGACGATTCGCCGGGGTCGGCCAGGCGCTCGCGGCGCGCTCAGGCTACGGCGGATCGTTCGCCGCCGGCACCCTCGCCACCGTCGCGGCTACGCCGTGCACGGCGCCGTTCATGGGCGCCGCCGTCGGATTCGCGCTCGCTCAGCCGTGGCCGATCGCGCTGGTCGTCTTCGAAGCGCTCGGGCTGGGGCTGGCCCTGCCCTATCTCGTCCTGACTTTCGTGCCCGCGTGGAGCCGCCTCCTGCCGAGGCCCGGCCCCTGGATGGCGCGGCTGCAGCAGCTTCTCGCGTTTCCGCTCTATGCATCGGCCGCGTGGCTGGTGTGGGTCGTGAGCCGGCAGGCAGGACCGCACGGTGTCGGCGCGGCGCTCGCCGGACTCGTGCTCATCGCCTTCGCGGCGTGGCTCCACCAGGCGCTCGGCGGCGCCCGCACCCTCTGGCGGCATACGGCCACCTGGACCGTCGCGGCACTGCTCCCGCTGTTGATCGTGGTGGAGATCGTGGCGCTGGGCCCGCTCGGCGCGGGCACGCGGGCACCCGCGCCCGAGGTCGCCCCCGGCGGCCGGCTCGGCTGGGAGCCGTTCAGCCCCGAGCGTCTCGCCGCGCTACGGGCGTCTGGCAAGCCGGTCTTCGTGAACTTCACCGCAGCGTGGTGCGTCACCTGTCTGGTCAACGAGAGCGTCGCGCTCAGGTCGCCGGCCGTCGCCGACGCCTTCGCGAAGAAGGGCGTGGCGGCGCTCAAAGCCGACTGGACTAGCCGCGATCCCGCGATCAGCCGGGTGCTCGGCTCGCTCGGGCGGAGCGGCGTGCCACTCTACGTCCTGTACCCGCCCGGCGCGGGGATCGGCGCAGCGCCGACCCTGCTCCCGCAGATTCTGACCGAAGGTGCGCTCATCGGCGCGCTCGACAAGATATGATCGCTGCAGGACCCGTTCGGGAGGAGAGCTCATGTCGAGACACAGCTTGAGCCGTCGCACGTTTCTCGCTGGGACCACGCTCGCCGGGCTCGCGACCGTCGCCGGGCGCGGTGTCCTGGTGCCGACCGTGTGGGCGGCCGCCGTTGCCAAGGTCGGCGAGGCCGCGCCAGGCTTCACGACGACCGCCACGACTAACAAGGGCGTGAGCCTCGCCGATCAGCGCGGCAAGATCGTCATCCTCGAGTGGACCAACCACGACTGTCCGTACGTGCGCAAGCACTACGAAAGCGGCAACATGCAGACACTCCAGAAGGAAATCACGGGCCAAGGCGTGATCTGGCTCACGCTCATCTCGTCGTCGCCGGGGACGCAGGGTTACGTGACTCCCAAGCAGGCGGACGAGCTCACGTCGACGCGGAAGGCGAACCCTACGGCGGTGCTGCTCGACCCCACCGGGGTCGTCGGCCGGGCGTACGGCGCGACCAACACGCCCCACATGTACGTCATCGACAAGTCGGGGCTGCTCGTCTACGCGGGCGCCATCGACGATCGGCCGACGACTCGTCCTAGCGACGTTCCGGTCGCGCACAACTACGTTCGCGCGGCGCTCGACGACATGGCGGCCGGGCGCCCGGTGCAGACGCCGGTCACGCGGGCGTACGGCTGCACGGTCAAGTACGCGTAGGGCTCGCCGGCGCGTGAGGCTCGCACGCCGGTCGCTGGTCCTCCAACTGATCGGGCTCACCGCGGTCGCGATCTGCGCCACGACCGGCTCGGCTCTGCGGCTCGTGCCGGGAGCGTCGGCCGCCGACAAGCCGAAGGCCGAGCGCCCCGTCTACAACGTCGGCGACAAGTGGATTCGTACCGACGGCACCTACGTCCTGGTGCGGATCGAGAAGGATATCTACGTCTTCTCGGCCGGCGCCGGAAAAGAGTTCCACCTCAGCAAGAATCTCGGCATCGCCAAGATCGTCCTCGAGGGGCGAACCGAGCTCGATCTCGACCCTCCGCCGCACCTCAGCTGGCCCCTCGAGGTCGGGAAGTGGGGCGTGACCCGCGGGCTGTGGCGCTCGGTGCCGCCCCGGCCTCTGGCCAACTTCACGGGCAACATCACCGTGACCTGGCAAGCGGACGCGCACGAAGACGTCGTCACGCCGGCGGGCACCTTCCGGGCGTTTCGCATCACGCAGAAGATCGAGACGATCCAGGGCTCGTCGGCCGGCAGCGGCCAGCAGTTCGGTCAGGTGCTCCTGTGGTACGCGCCGGACGTCCAGCGATTCGTGAAGGCTCAGGGCAATCTCAACGGGCTCAACTGGGAGCTCAGTCGCACCACGGCGCCCCCGCCGCCTCCCGTCGTCGCATCGCCGGCGCCCGAGCCGGCCGAGCCGCCGCGTCCACCAGCTGAGCCACCCCGCCGAGAGCCCACGCCGGCGGCACCTGCGCCACGCACGGAGCCGGCGAGGGGCGATACCGAAGCGCCCAAGATCACGATCAACCAGCCGCCGCCTGACGCCAAGGTCGCGGACGAGAAGATCCTGGTCACGGGCCTGGTCACCGACAACGTGGAGGTCGTCCGCGTCCAGGTACTCGTCAACGGCGTCGAGGCGCCGTCGCTGCTCGACGTCGGTGTCGTCGGGCGCGGGGTGCCGCTGGGCGTGCTGGCCGAGCTCAAGCCGGGGCCGAACGTCATCGAGATCGTCGCCACAGACAAAGCCGGAAACGTCGCGAAGGTCGCTCGCAGCGTGACGCGTGTCACCGGTACCGGCGCCGCGATCCCGACCCCGGGAGCCGGGCCCGGCCCGAAGATCGCGACCCGCTGGGCGGTCGTCATCGGTGTCGGGGACTACGAGAACAAGAGCGTCCCGAAGCTCCGCTTCTCCGATTCCGACGCGGACGCGATGTATCGGCTGCTCACGACGCGCGCCGGATACGAGAGAGAGAACGTGCTGCTGCTGACCGACAAGGCGCCGGAGAAGCCGACGCTACACAATATTCGGCTGGCGCTCGGTGACTTCCTGCCCCGGAAGACCACGCGCGACGACATGGTGCTCATCTATTACGCCGGATACGGCGCGCCCGATGTCGACGCCGCGAGCAAGGACCCCGATGGGCTGGCGAAGTATCTGATCCCGCGCAACGTGCAGCCGGAGTCGCTCCGCAAGACGGCCTTCGCGATGGACGAGGTGCCGGGAATGCTCGCCCGCATTCCGGCCGAGCGTGTGGTCTTCCTGCTCGACACCTCTTACAGCGGCGCGTCGGGCGGGCGCACCTTCGCGCCCCCGAATGCGCCAGCGCGCAACCTGAGCGATCGGTTCCTCGACCGGCTCACCCAGGGCCGCGGTCGTCTGGTCATCACGGCCAGCGGTCCCAACGAGGTCGCGCTGGAGCCGGCCGATCTCGGCCACGGCTTGTTCACCTACTACCTGCTCGAGGGGCTATCGGGCAAGGCGGACCGCAACGGCGACGGGCTCGTGACGGTCTCGGAGCTCTATCCGTATCTCGAGGACCAGGTCGAGCGTAAATCCCGCGCCGCCGGCGGCCATCAGCGGCCGCTCATGAAGGGTGATATCGAAGGGACGCTTCCGCTGTCTCGTCTTGGTCGGTAGTTGACCCGCCTGCTTTCGGTGGACGCGCTGCGAGGTTTCACCGTCGCGGCGATGGTGCTCGTCAACAATCCGGGCACCTGGCTGGCCATCTACCCGCCGCTGCGCCACGCGACGTGGCACGGCTGGACGCCGACCGACGTGATCTTCCCCTTCTTCGTCTTCATCGTCGGCGTCGCGATTCCCCTGGCGCTCGGGCCGCGACTCGAGCGCGACGGACGCGCAGCGGTCGCGCTCAAGGTCGTTCGGCGATCGCTCGTGATCTTCGGGCTCGGGATCGTCCTCAACGGGTTTCCGTGGTTCGTCTGGGCCAACCTGAGGATCCCCGGAGTGCTCCAGCGAATCGCCGCGTGTTATCTCGTGGCCGCGGTCGTCTACCTGGTGACCAGCACGCGCGCTCAGGCGATCATCGCGTCGGGGCTTCTACTCGGGTACTGGCTCGCGATGACCATGGTGCCTGTTCCGGGTTACGGCGCCGGCAATCTCAGCCCCGAGGGAAACCTGGCGGCGTACCTCGATCGCGCGGTCCTCGGACAACACATCTGGCAATTCGCGAAGGTCTACGACCCCGAAGGGATCTTGAGCACCGTCCCGGCCGTGGCCACGGCGCTGCTGGGCGTTCTCACCGGAACTGGGCTGCGTAGCGGGCGCAGGTCCGACGTGATCGCGGCACGCCTCGCCATGGCCGGGATCCTCGGCATCGCCGTCGGCGAGGTCTGGGGCTTCTGGTTTCCGATCAACAAGTCACTGTGGACGAGCTCGTACGTGATGCTCACGGCCGGCCTCGCCCTGGTGGTCCTGGCGGTCTGCTACTGGCTCATCGAGGTCCGGGAGCGGCGGCGATGGGCGATCCCCTTTGCACCCCTCGGCGTCAACGCCCTCGTCCTTTTCTTCCTCTCGACCCTGGTCGCCCGTCTCCTGTCGATCGTCAAGGTTGGGGCCGAGGGTCATAGCCTCCAGGTGGTACTGTTCGATCACGTCTTTGCTCCCCTCGCGTCGCCCGTCAACGCATCGCTCGCCTACGCCCTGGTGTATGTCGTCATGTGGTGGGCGATCATGTGGATGCTTTACCGCTGGAACATCCGCTTGCGAGTCTGAGCGAGGTGTTGCGGAAGATTGCCCGAGGTGACCACCGGCTTGCGCAGTTTTTGATGCCCGAATGGGATATTCGCCCGGCGGATTGCGTCTTGATCCCTGTATTTTCACGCAGATCGGCGGTTGGCATCAGTGTTGCCAACCACGATGAGACCGGGATAGACTCCGGCCCAAGCGCAGCGAAATATTGGGTGCACGGACATGTGTGTCCCCGAAGTCGGGAGGTGTGACGCGGTGAGACCAAAGCTTCCGGAAGCCGAGCGCAGGGTCGGGAAGGCCCGATGAGCGTGTCCGTGGTGCGTCGAGCGGCACTGGTGATGGCGTGCCTCCTCACCGTCGCCGCGTGCTCGACCACCCGCCAGGCCCAGGCGCCGCAGCCCGCCGGGCCGACGACTCCCCCGGGAGCCCAGGCCCCGTCCGGGCCGGGTGCCAGGGACGCGGACGTATTCGAGTCGCGTGACTTCGTCGTGACCGTGGCGAAAGCCGGCGAGACGCCCGAAACCCTGGCCGCCCGCCACCTCGGGGATCCCAAGAAGGGGTGGCTGATCGAAGACTACATGGGAACCCGCGCGTTCTCCGTGGGCCAGGAGGTCGTGATCCCGAAGCACGAATGGAATCCTGTCGGTGTGTTCCCCTGGGGCTACCAGCTCGTGCCGATCCTGGTCTACCACAACATCAGCGCGCAGGAGAAGGGCAGGCTCTCGATCGCCTCGCACGCTTTCGACGCCCAGCTCAAGCAGCTGCACGCCGAGGGATTCCACGCGCTCAGCCTGGCCGACTTCGTAGCGTTCACGGCCGGGCGCCGGCAATTGCCGCGCAAGTCCGTCTTGCTCACCTTCGACGACGGCTACAAGTCGTTCATCCAGTACGCGCGCCCAATCCTGAAGGACTACGGCTTCGGCGCCACCTTGTTCGTCTACTCGGACTTCCTCGGGGGCGGCAGCGCGCTTTCCTGGCAGGATCTGCGCACCTTGACCGAGCAAGGCTACGCCGTGCAGGCTCACTCGAAATCCCACGCCAACCTTCGGCGCAAGGAAGGCGAGTCCGAAGCGGCCTATGCCAAGCGGATCGAGGCTGAGCTCGCCTACCCCCAGACCTTGTTCCAGAAGAACCTCGGACGCCCCAGCGAAGCCCTCGCCTACCCATTCGGCGAGATGGACGACGAGCTTGTCCCGTACGTCGCAAAGTACGGCTACACTGTGGCCTTCACCGTGCGGCGGCAGTCCAACGCCGCGTTCGTGTCCCCGCTCAAGATCAGCCGAAGCCAGATCTACGCGGACATGACGGCGAAAGACTTCGCGAAGAACCTGATCGTGTTCCAGGACGAAGAGGTCAGGGTGGCGCGGACGGCCGACGGAAGGCTCGCGAGCGCTCCGGGCGGCGCGCAAGCGCTTCCGGCGCCGACCGCCACAGGACCATGGTCGCGCGACCGGCTCGCAGCCTCGCACAATGAGCGGTCCGAGAAGATGGAACAGCGTGGCCTACTGCGACAGGCCCTGGAGGAGCGCGCGATCGCCCTCACGATCATCCCGGATGACCGGAAGGCGCAGGACGCCCACAAGCGCCTGCAGGGCCGAATCACGCAAGACGTCGCCGGCTTGCTCCAGGAGGGTCGGGCCCTCCTCGATCGCGGCGTGCTCGGGGAGGCGCAGCAGCGGTTTCTCACCGCGCTCAGCCTCGAACCCACGAACCGCACCGCGTTCGAGACGCTCCAGAACGAGGTCCGCGAGGTGATGTTCATCACCCACACGGTCCGGGCGGGAGATACGTGCGTGTCGCTGGCCGAGCTGTACTACGGCGATCGGCTTCGCTGCGAGGTCATCGCCGAGACGAATCGCTTTGCACTGAACGCGCCGCTTCGGGCTGGGCAGAAGATCCGGGTCCCGGAAATTCCGGGAGTCCCGTTTCGTCTGCCCTGAGCCGGCACGCGTCGCGATGGATGTGCGAGAGGGGCGTTCCGAGATGATTCAGTACTGTGGCCGCACCGACGTGGGCCGGCGGCGCGCGAGGA
This sequence comes from Candidatus Rokuibacteriota bacterium, assembly GCA_003220495.1. Taxonomy (GTDB): domain Bacteria; phylum Methylomirabilota; class Methylomirabilia; order Rokubacteriales; family CSP1-6; genus AR31. Next base: position 12,488 of record QHSP01000006.1, read on the forward strand.
ACGAGGACACCATTTTCGTCGGCGACGGGATTCTCGTCGTGTGTGACGGGATGGGCGGCCACCAGGCGGGAGACGTCGCCTCGCGGATCGGGGTCGACACGATCGGAGCCTTCATCAACCGATCGGAGGCCGATCCCGAGCTCACCTGGCCCTACGGATTCGATCCGAGCGCGTCCTTCGATGCCAACCGGATCCGCACGGCCATCAAGCTGGCGAACCGCGCCATCTATACGCGCGCCGCGGCCGAGGACGAGTATGCCGGGATGGGCACCACGGTCGCGGCGCTTGTCGTCGGCAGGGCTGACGAGACGCTGTTTACATATGGCCACGTCGGCGACAGTCGCATCTACCTGATCCGAGGCGGGCGCATCCTGCAGCTCACCCGCGACGATTCGCTCGCCAACAGCGACTGGGCCGACGCCGACGCCGGCGTCGGGACGGTCATGAAGAATGTCCTCACCAAGGCGCTCGGCGTGCGGCCCGAGGTCGAATTCGACGTGGCGGTGCACGACCTGCTGGCCGGCGACATCGTGCTGCTGTGCTCCGACGGGCTCACGAACATGCTCGAGGACGAGACCATCCTGGAGATCGTGACCCGTGACGACGAGCACCTCGAGAAGACCTGCGACGAGCTCGTGGCCAGCGCCAACGCCCGAGGCGGTCGCGACAACATCAGCGTGCTCCTGCTGCGGTATCGTCCATGATCCAGAAGATCGGGAAGTATCGGATCCTCGAGCGTATCGGCCGCGGCGGCATGGGCAGCGTCTACAAGGCGCACGACCCGATTCTCGACCGCCTGGTGGCGCTGAAGGTCGTCTCCGCCGAGACCGATCACACCGACGAGCTCCGGGCCCGCTTCTTCCGTGAGGCGCAGGCCTGCGCCAAGCTCAGCCACCCTAACGTGGTGACCATCCACGACCTCGGCGAGGCGGAGGGCAACCTCTTCATCGTGATGGAGCTGCTCGAGGGCGACGAGCTCCGGCAGCTCATCGCCCGACGGACGATCACTCATCTCGAGGACAAGCTTCCCCTCATGATCCAGATCTGCGAGGGGCTCGAGTACGCGCACGAGAAGGGCATCGTCCACCGAGACGTCAAGCCCGGGAACATCTTCGTGCTCCGCAACGGTCAGGTGAAGATCCTCGACTTCGGGATCGCGCTGATCGCCGCGGCCGAGACCGGGCTGACTCGCGCGGGGCTCATCGTGGGCACGCTCCAGTACATGGCGCCCGAGCGGGCGCGCGGCCAGGGTGGGCACGCCTCGGACATCTTCTCGGTCGGCGCCGTCTTCTACGAGTTCCTCACGAACCGCGCGCCGTTCTCGGGCGACGACCCGATCGAAATCCTGGACAAGCTCCGGACCGAGAACCCGCCGCGGCTCTGCGAGGTCATGCCGGGTATGCCGAGCGAGCTCGAGGCGACGATCGGGCGCGCGCTCGCCAAGGACCCGACGCAGCGCTTCGCCACCCTGGGACAGATGCGCGCGGAGCTCCAGACGCTGCGACGCAAGCGCGGCGAGGACACCGAGCGGCTCCGCCAGGACGTGCAGGGCCGCCTCCGTCAGCTCCACGAGCTGAAAGCGACGCTCGAGGGGCGGCTGGGCGGTCCCTGGGCCGACGAGACCGTGTTTGTCGTCGACGAGCACGCCCCGCTCACGACGCTCGAGAGCGTCGGCCGGGACACCGCCACGCGGATCGCTCGCCTCACCGAGCTTCTGTCGCGGGCGGAGTCGCTCAAGCCGGCGCTGGACAGCGGGCTCGCGGCCCTCGAGTCGGGCGATTTCGATCGAGCGGTCCTCGAGCTGGATCGTGTCGTGGGCGAGATGCCCGAGCACGCCCACGCGGCCGAGAATCTGCGGCAGGCGCAGCACCGGGTCGCCGAGCGCCGCCAGGGCCGCGAGCAGCTCGAGGCGTTCGTGCTGGAGGCGAGCGCGGCTCACGACGCGGGAGACTACGCGCGATGCCTCGAGATGCTCGAATGGGTCGCGGAGCACGCCGCGCCGGACGGCGAGCCGGCCGACGCCGCACGGCTGCGGAGCGCCGCGCAGGCCGCGCTCGCCGGCGAGCAGGAAGAGGAGGCGGCGCGCCTGCAGGCGAATCGCCAGGCGAGTGAATCGGCCGGGCGCATGCGCGAGCGCGCCGAGAAGGCGCGGTGGGCCGCCGAATCGGCCGAGGCCCGCCTGGACCAGTCCCATCTCTGGGAGCTGGCGGAGACGAAGCTCGCCGAGGCCCGCGCCGCATTTGCGACGGAAGAGTACGCGCCCGCCGAGCACCATTTCGACGACGCTCGGCAGCTCTACGAGCGAGCGGCCGCGGCGGCTCGCGAGGCGCGGACGGCCGCTCGTCAGGCTCAGACGACAGCGGCGCGCCGCGTCGATGCGCCGGGCCAGCCCGTGAGGTCCAGCCGAACCCCCGACGAGACCATCTTCGCCGAGGCGCCCACCGTTCTGGTGGAGACCCCGCCCGTCGCGTTTCCGCCTCCGGCGAAGAAGCCGGCGCCCACGAGCCCCGTCCCGGTCGAAGCCAAGGCGTCGCCGGTCCTGCCGGTGCCGCCGGTCGCCGAATGGGCTCGGGCCGAGCCCACGATCGCCGCGCCGGTCCCGTCGCGACACATCCGCCGCTCGCGACCGATCTGGCAGTCGCCGCGCTACCTGGTGCCGTCGCTGGCGGCGGCGGGGCTCGTCATGTTCGGGATCTACTACGCCGCCTCGACCGGCAGCTCCACCAAGCGCGAGACCCAGGAGCGATCCGGCCGCGAGGCCGTGGAGCGGCAGCGCGCCGCGCTCGAGCAGCTGCGCACGACGGTCGCGGCGGCGCGCGACCGCGCGAGCAAAGCGGACGCGACGGCCCTCGCCGTCGACGTCATGTCGCGCGCGCAGGCGGCACAAGGCGAAGCTGAGCGTCTCTCGACCGCGGGCGATCTGAAGGCGGCGGCGCGAGCGTATCAGGAAGCGGCGGATCGCTACGGCGAGGCCGAGCGACTGGCTCAGGTCAAGGGTGAGCAGCGCACGGCGGCCGACACGGCGCGCGCGCAGATGGTGACGGCAAAGCAGCGCGCGTCGGCCGAGGCCCCGGATTTCGCGCGCGGGGCCGAGACGGAGCGCCAGGGAAGCGCGATGTACGCCAAGGCGTCCTTCACCGACGCCACCGCGAGCTTCCGGGCCGCCACCGAGCTGTTCGCGAAGGCGCTCCCGCCGCCCGAGCCGCCGAAGGTGGCGAGCGTGCCGCCCGCGCCGAGCGCGCCCGCCGCGCCCACGCCCGTCGCGCCGGCGCCGAGCGCCCCGGCCACCGCGAGCAAGCCGGCCCCGTCGAATCCTCGCGCCGATGTTCGGGCGACGCTCGACAGCTACGTTCGCGCCGTGGAGACCAGGGACATCGGGCTCTTGCGTCAGGTGCGTCCCGGTCTCACCGAGGAGGAGATCAACCGCACGCGCGCGTCCAACGACATCAAGCGGAGCCAGAAGGTCGACCTGAAGGTGGACGAGATCACGATCAACGGCGACGAAGCCCAGGCGGTGGGCCGGCGCGAGGACGTCATCATCCTGAAAGACGGTCAGCGTCTGCGGCAGGAGCTCAAATTCACCTACACGCTCAAGCGCGGATCGCGCGGCTGGGTGATCCAGGAAGCGCGCGAGTACGCTGACCGGGCTCCTCTCGGAACACGGGCTCCCGATCCCGCGCCGCGCGGGGCCAAGAGGCCATAGGGTGCGCCGCCTGCTGCTCGCGTGCGGCATCGCGCTCGCCGTGGGTTGCGGCAGCAGTCCGCCTCTGCTGCGCGGCGCGATCACCGTCGATTCGAACGTCAATCCCGACCGCGCCGGGCGCCCGTCGCCGATCGTGGTGAGGATCTATGAGCTCAAGGCGACCGCGGCGTTCAGCGGCGCCGACTTCTTCGCGCTCTTCGACAACGAGCAGGCGACCTTGAGCGGCGAGCTGGTCGGGCGCGAAGAGTTCCAGCTGCAACCGGGCGAGTCGCGCCAGTACAGCCGGCAGCTCCAGCCCGAGACGAAATTCGTCGGCGTCGTCGGCGCGTTCCGGGATCTCGAGCAGGCGCGCTGGCGCCAGGCCGTGCCGGTGCCGCCGAAGAAGAGCCCGACGATCACGATCGGTCTGCAGGCCCGAGCCGTCAGCGTGACGGTGAAGTGAGCCGGCCATGACCTGGGACAATCGCATCCTCTGGTCCGAGGGGACGTTCCTCCAGCCCCAGCACTTCCAGCAGCACGACCGTCACCTGGAGGCCCAGCTCGAGCAGCGCACGCGAGTCCTGCGCCCTCATGGCTACGGATTCCTCGAGATCGCGCTCGACGAGTCGTTGCTGGAGCTCGGCAAGCTGGCGCTCCGCGGCGCGCGCGGCGTGCTCCCGGACGGCACGCCGTTCGACTGCCCCGCCCGCGACCCGCTGCCGCCGCCCCTGGATGTGCCGGCCACCCTGCGCGACTCGCTCGTGACCCTGGCCCTGCCGGTGCGGCGGCCCGGAGTGGACGAGGCGGATCTCGGCGGCGCCGGAGCCGACAGCCTGGCCCGCTACGTCGCCGCCGAGCTGGAGGTCAAGGACAGCAATGCCGCGTTCGACCGCACCGCGCTGATCCAGATCGGACGGCTTCGACTGCAGCTTCTGAAAGAGGCCGACATCACCGCGGCGTACTGCGGCCTCGGAGTCGCCAAGGTCATCGAGCGCCGCGCCGACAACCGCGTGGTCCTGGACCAGGGCTATATCCCTTCGGTGCTCGATTCGGGCGCGTCGCCCCCTCTGGCGAGTCTCCTGCGCGACGTTCACGGGCTCCTGCACCAGCGCGGCGACGCGCTGGCGGCGCGGCTGTCGCAGCCGGGGCCGGGCGGTGTCGCCGAGATCGCCGAGTTCCTGTGGCTCGAAACCATCAACCGGTTCGAGCCGCTCTTCGCCCACCTGGCGGCGACGACCCCGTTGCATCCCGAATATCTCTACGCGACGTGTCTCTCGCTCGCTGGCGAGATGTCCACGTTCACGCGCGAGACCCGCCGGCCGGTCGCCTATCCCGTCTATCGCCACGACGACCTCGCCGGGTCGTTCGCGCCACTGATCGCCGACATCCGGCGCTCGCTGTCGATGGTGCTCGAGCGCAACGCCATCCCGATCGAGCTTCACGAGCGGGGCTACGGGATGCGCATCGCCGCGATTCCCGACAGCGATCTGGCGAAGACGGCGCGATTCGTCCTCGCGGCCAAAGCGCAGCTGCAACCGGAGCGGCTCCAGGCCAGCCTGCCGACGCTCGTCAAGATCGGGCCGGTCGAGCGCATCCGGGACCTGGTGAACCTCAATCTGCCGGGGATCGCGCTGCGCAGCCTGCCGGTGGCCCCGCGGCAGATCCCCTATCACGCGGGGTTCCTCTACTTCGAGCTGGACCGCAGCGGCGATCTCTGGAAAGTGACCGAGCAGTCGAGGGCGCTGGCGATGCACATCGCGGGCGAGTTCCCCGGCCTCGAGCTCGAGTTCTGGGCGGTGCGCGGTGCCTGACGATCCGTTCGCGGACCTGGGCGTCGACCGAACGGTCATCATGCCGATGCCGGGCGGGCGGGCGGCGCCCGGGCGCCCGGCGCCCGTGGAGCAGCGCGCAACCCCAGCCGAGCAGGCGGAGACAACGGAGGCGACGGCGGTCGCCAGCGGCCTCAATCCGCTCCTGGCCGCGGCGAATCGACTGCTCAACGTCCTGCCCCAGCTGCGCTCATCGGTCCAGCACCCGAACCCGACGGCCCTCCGCGACAGCCTCGCGCAGGGCATTCGCCAGTTCGAGGCGCAGGCGAGAACCGCCGGCGTGCCGACCGAGAAGATCGTGGCGGCTCGCTACGCGCTCTGCACGTTGATCGACGAGACGGCGACGAGCACGCCGCTGGGCGCCTCGGGCGCCTGGGCCCAGCAGGGTCTCCTGGCGCTGTTCCACGGAGAGGTCGGCGGCGGCGAGAAGTTCTTCCAGCTCCTCGCGCGGCTGGCCGAGAACCCCCAGGCCAACCTCGACTTGCTCGAGCTCTTGTATGTCTGCCTCGAATTCGGCTTCGAGGGGCGCTACCGGGTCACCGAGGGCGGCCAGCGTCAGCTCGAGGCGATCCGCCAGCGGCTTCTGATGATCATCCGCAAGCAGCGCGGCGAGTACGAGCGTGACCTGTCTCCGAGCTGGCGCGGGCTCTCCGCGGCGAATCAGCGACGTCTCGGGTGGATGCCGCTCTGGGCCGTGGTCGCGGTGTCGGCCGTGCTGCTGGTCGCGATCTACGTTGGATTCGAGTGGCGGCTGGGCCGGACATCGGACAAGATCGCGGCGGACATCGCCGGCTTGCGCGTCGCCGCGCCGGTGCCGCCCAGGCCGGCGGCCGCGCCGCGACTGGCGACCTTCCTCGCCGAGGAGATCCAGCGTGGTCTCGTGAAGGTCGACGACAACGTCGATCGAAGCGTCGTCACGATTCTGGGCGACGGTTTGTTCAAGCCCGGAGAGGCCGCGATCGGCACCGAGGACCAGTGGCTCCTCGGCCGCATCGCCGACGCCCTCAAGCGGGTGCCGGGGCAGGTCGACGTGATCGGTCACAGCGACAACATCCCGATCCGCACGCTCCGATTCCCCTCGAACTGGGAGCTCTCGAAGGCGCGCGCGGAGTCGGTGGCGCGACTCATCGCCGCCAGCATCGGGGCCGCCCGCGTCCGCTACGACGGTCGGGGAGATTCCGAGCCGGTGACGCCCAACGACACGCCGCAGAGCCGCGCCAAGAACCGCCGCGTGGAGATCACGCTCCACGTTCCCGCCGGGGAAATGCCGACGCCCACCCCGGCGCCGCGCAAGCCATGACGATCGTCGTCACGATCCTCAAGCTGATCTTCAACCGATGGGTGCTGCTCGGGATCGTGGTGCTCGCGCTGGCCCTGCTCGTCTGGTGGATCGGGCCGACGATCTCGATCAGCAACTTCCATCCATACGAGCAAGAGTCGGTTCGCTGGATCCAGATCTCGTTCATCGTGCTGACCCCGGTCGTACGGTGGGCGTGGCGCTACTTCAAGGCCAAGCGGGCCAACGCCGCGCTGACGACCGGACTCCTTCAGCCGCCCGCCGCAGAAGGCCGGCCTTCCGCGTCGGCGGCGGAGGCGACCCAGCTCCGCCAGCGCTTCGAAGAGGCGCTGGATCTCCTGAAGAAGCTCCGCTTCGGCGTCGACCGCCCGTCGCTCTGGACCCGGCTCCGCGCGCTCGGCTCGCAGCAATATCTCTACAACCTGCCCTGGTACGTCTTCATCGGCGCTCCGGGCGCGGGCAAGACGACTGCGCTGATCAACTCGGGCTTGCGCTTCCCGCTCGCGGATCGTCTTGGCCGCGAAGCTGTCCGTGGTGTCGGCGGCACTCGGAACTGCGATTGGTGGTTCACCGACGAGGCCGTCTTCCTCGATACGGCCGGGCGGTACACCACACAGCAGAGTGACCGGGACGTCGACGCGGCCGCCTGGAAGAGCTTTCTCGAGCTCCTCAAGAAGTCTCGCCCCCGGCGGCCGATCAACGGCGTGCTGGTGACAGTCAGCGTCGCCGACCTGCTCCAGCAGTCGGCGGCGGAGCGCGAAGCCCACGCTCAGGCTCTGCGCACCAGGGTGCAGGAGCTCTACCAGACTCTGGGCCTGCGCATTCCGGTCTACGTGCTGGTGACGAAGACCGACCTGCTCGCCGGGTTCAGCGAGTTTTTCTCCACGCTCGGGAAAGAGGAGCGAGCGCAGGCGTGGGGATTCTCGCTGCCGTACGGCAAAGAGGGGCTCGACCCCGCGCCGATGTCGGCCGAGCTCCAGCGGCTGGAGCGACGCCTGTACGATCGGTTGCCCGAGCAGCTCGAGGAGGAGCGCGACGCAACGCGACGCGCGCTGCTCTACGGCTTCGCCCAGCAGTTCGCGCTCTTGCGCGACCGCCTCGTGCAGTTCGTCGAAGCCGCGTTCGCCCCGACGAAGCTCGAAGCCAAGCTCGTCATCCGCGGCGTCTACTTCACGAGCGGCACGCAGGAAGGAAGCCCGATCGATCGCGTGATGAGCGCGCTCGCGCGCGGATTCGGCCTCGAGCGCAAGCTCCTGCCCGCTCAGCATGCGACCGGCAAAAGCTACTTCCTCACGCGCTTCCTGCGCGAGGTCGTGTTCCAGGAAGCCGGGCTCGCCGGATTCGACCTCAAGTGGGAACGCCGCCGTCAGTGGCTTCAGACCGGCGCGGTCGCGGCGTGCGGCGTCGCGCTGGTCCTCGCCACCCTGCTCTGGTGGGCCAGCTCCGCGCAAAACACACGCTACCTGGCCGAGGTGAGCGGAAAATTTGGTGAGGTCCAGCAGCAAGTGACGATGGTTCGGGCGGGCGCACGGAGCGACCTCGCCTCGCTCCTGCCAACCCTGAGTGGCGTTCAGGGTCTCGCCGAGACACCGGCGACCCCCGCAGGCACCGTGCCGTGGTCGATGCGCTTCGGTCTCTATCAGGGCGGCCGGCTCGAGGCCGCCAGCGGCGCCGCCTATCGCCGCATGCTTCAGGACACCTTCCTGCCGTCGCTGGCGAGCTATCTCGAGCAATACCTCAAGCAAGACGTCGCCGCCAGTCAAGACGAGCTGTACGAGGCCCTCAAGACCTACCTGATGCTCTACGACCCCAAGCATCTCGATCCCGAAGCCGTCTGGCGCTGGTACCAGACGCGCGGCGAGCAGCTGCTCGGCACCGACGCCGGGCCCAAGGCATTGAAGGCACACTTCGACGCGCTCTATGACCGCGGGTGGGTCGACCCGACGGTTGCGCGCAACGATACGCTGATCGGGCGCGTGCGCACGGTCATCGGCAGTGACTCGCTGCCGAACCGTGTCTACGGACGGCTGAAGCGAGAGCCGAAGCCCGACCTGAAGGAGTTCACCGTCACCGACAAGGCCGGCCCCAGAGCCCTGCTGGTCTTCGAGCGACAGAGCCGACAGTCGCTCAACAAGGGGGTGCCGGGCCTCTACACCAAGGACGGCTACTACAAGTACTTCCTCGTTCGCGTCGATCTCAGCACGGCGCAGCTCGCCGAAGAAGAGGCGTGGGTGCTCGGCTCATCCCGGGCCGGCGCGGCGACGTCGACGCCGGGCTTCGCCGAGGCGGTCAAGCGCCTCTACCTCGAAGACTATCGACGCATCTGGCGTCAGTTCATCGTCGACATCACGATCATCCACAACCGGGATCTCACGAAGCTGGTCGAGATCACCCGCGTCCTGTCGGCGCCGGACACGCCGCTGAAGCCCTTGATGAAGGCTATCGAGCGCGAGACCACGCTCTCGGTCCCGCCGGAGATCGGAGGCGCTCTCGGAGGCCTCGCCGGCAAGGCCCAGGACATCGCGGGCAAGGCCCGCCAGAGCATCACCGGCACTCCCACGGGGATGCTCGAGAAGTCGCTGGTCGACGACCAGTTCGACGACATACGCCGCTTCGTGAGCGGGACCCCCGGCGCCTCCGGGCCCCCTCCGATCGATGGGCTGGTTCAGCTTCTCGGCGAGGTCTATCAATGGCTCGCGGCCGTCAAGGAGGCGCTCGCGAGCGGGCAGCCGCCGCCGCCGAGCACTGCGAAGAGCAAGCTGGGCGCAGAGGCCGCCAGCCAGCCCGAGCCGCTCCGCTCGATGCTGCAGTCTGTCGCGGCGGGCGCGACGCAGGGAACCGCGGGTAGAGAGCGCGAGCGCATCGACGGCGAATTGCGGACCCAGGTCGCCGACTTCTGCGTCAAGGCGGCCGCCGGACGCTATCCGTTCGTTCGCAACAGCAACCTGGACATCACGCCCGAGGACTTCGCGCGCCTGTTCGGGGCGGGTGGTGTGCTCGACGGCTTCTTCCAGAAGTATCTGCTCCAGCACGTCGACACCGGGCAAAAGCCGTGGCGGTTCAAGGATCCGGCCATGGGGCAGTCGGCCGCGCTGGCGGAGTTCCAGCGGGCGCAGGTCATCCGCGAGGTCTACTTCCGCGGGGGTGGCGCCACCCCGAGCATCCAGCTCGAGTTTAAGCCGATCGAGATGGATGCCGCGATCCAGCAGTTCACCCTGGACGTGGATGGAAAGCTCGTAAAGTATTCTCACGGGCCGCAGAACACGACCTCCGTGCAGTTTCCCGGACCCGGCGGTCGGAGCCTGGTGCGGGCCAGTATCTCGCCGACACCGGCTTCGGGCTCGAACGCCATCCCGTTCTCGGGGCCGTGGGCGCTGTTCCGGATGTTCGACGGCGTGCAGATCGTCGAGACCCGACAGTCGGAGCGGTTCGTCGCGACGTTCACTATCGAGGGTCGCCGCACGGTCTTCGAGATCTTCGCCTCGAGCGTACGCAACCCCTTCCGTCTGCCCGAGCTCGCTCAGTTCCGCTGCCCTACAGCCCTGTGACCGAGGAGCCGCGCGCCGCGGTTCCCGGGTGGTACGGGAAGCTGCCGAGCCTGGGCGACTTCGCCACTCGCCGCCTCCCGGTCGAGTTCGTCAAGGCGTGGGACGCTTGCCTGCAGGAGGTCATTCCCGCGACGCGCGACGCCCTCGCCGAGCGCTGGTTCGATTCTTACCTGACCATGCCGATCTGGCGATTCGTCTTCTTGCCAGGGCTGGTGACCCAGAGCGGCTGGGCCGGGGTGCTGATGCCGAGCGTCGACCGCGTGGGCCGGCACTTCCCGCTGACGGT
>QHSP01000006.1:23330-27619 GCA_003220495.1 Candidatus Rokuibacteriota bacterium
CCACTCGCCGAGAGCGAAGCGCTCCGCGCCTGGAGCGAGAGCACGGGGTGGCGAGCGCTCTGGTGGACGCGCGGCCGCGTGGACGGCGAGTCGCTGATGCTCAGGTGCGCCGGACTACCGACCGCCGAAGAGTTCGGCTGGCTACTCGAGAGTCGCTCGACCGGCGCTACTTAGCCTTCGGGTGGTAGGGCCAGATCGTCCCGGTGACGGTGATGGTCACCGACTTCGTGATGTTGACCCGCTCGCTCTGTTTCGTCCTGGGGTGCTTGTGCTGCCCCACCGTCTTGGTCACGACCTCGGGGACGTCACGCGTATAGAGGTACATGTCCTGAACGACGTCGCCCTTGGGCCTCACGTGCTGCTCCAGGGTCTTGACTCCCCCGTTGGCATCGAGCTTGCCGTTCACGATCGCCGTGTGGTGGCCTCGCTGCGCAGTCCTCTCGTCCTTTTCCACGATCGTGGAGCCGTCCTTGAAGAGGTACTCGATCTTGATCTTCGTCGTGATGAGGTGATCCCGGATCTGCAGAATGTCGCCCGGCTCGATCTGGCTGAGGTCACTGATGGGATCGCCCCAGACATAGTCCGTGTCGTCCGCGACGGGGCCGAGATCGTTGGACGTGCTGGCGCCGGCTTGCTTCAGCGCCTCCTCCCCGAGGTCCCAGCACTTGCCCCGGCCGATCTTGTGGCCGAGCTTTCCGCGCGCCCAGACCACAACCTTCTGGTTGGGTGTGAGCGTCGCGCCTTTGCCCACGGCGAGCCCTAGCTCCGCTCGCCCCGCAGCTGCTTGACCTGCGCTTCGTAGGCGCGGCGAAATGCCTTGCCGAAGGCGGCGTTGAAATCTTCCCGCGCCTCGCCGGAGATCGCCGCGTGGCGCTCGAGGAACAGATCCCACAGCTTCGCCTTGCGGTTCATCGGCAAGAGATCGTCGAGCATGGACTGATCGGTCAGCCGTTTGGCCAGCTCCTGGGGCGCGAAGCGCGCCAGCACCTCTTCGAGCGCCGCGCGCATGCCCGCGAGGAAGCCGAGCTGGTGAGCCCGGAGGTCGTCGTACGCGTCCTTCATTGCGCGCAGCGGCGGCATGAAGCCGTGCACCTGCGACGAGAGCAAGTGCGTGAGCGCCGCTTCGACCGTCGGCGAGAACTTCAGCGGGTTGTTGTCCTGCGCCATGATCATGGTGACATCGGCCCGCATCTCGCTCTTCGTGAGCCCGCGGGCGCGCAGGAGATCGAGCGTGCCCTGCACCGCTTCGCGCAGGAGCTTGCCGATCGCCTCCATCGCTTCGGGTGTGAGGCTCTTCGATTGAATACTGGAGAGGCCCGCGCCCTGCAGGAAGGCGCGCAGTAGCGCCTGCTCCTGTGGACCGGCAGGCGCGACGTGGGCCGGCGGAGCCTTCGGCTGTGGGACGTGCGGCGGCGCCTCGACCCTGGGCTTCATCACCGGCTCGGGTTTCACCACGGGCTCCGGCTTCACGACGCGCTCTGGCTTCGCCACGGGCGGCGTGAACGGCGTGTGGATCTCGGATCCGTGATCGGGAACCGTCGGCAACGGGCTCGGCTTTCCCGAGCTTGGGAACAGGCCGAGAATATCGTCGAGGCTTCCTCCCGCGTGGGACGGCGACACCGGCTTGTCGGCGAGAAAATCGGGCGGCAATATTTCGGCAGGGCCGGACGCCTTGGGGCCGATGAGATCGTCGATGCTCGGCTCGGGCCCGCGAATGCCGGCGAGCGGGTCATTGAATTCCGGAATACGCTCGGCCGGCGGTCTCGCGGGAGCTGCGGGCGATGGGATCACGGGAGCCGCGCGCGGGGTCGACGGTGCGGCTGGAGACAAAAGATCGGCGAATGGGTCGAACGCGCTCGGCAGGGCCGGCGCCGCGCCGGAGGCCGCCAGCGGCCCGCTGTGCGCCGTCACGGCCACCTGGAGCATGTAGTCCCCGACTTTGATCTGGTCCCCGTCCCCGAGGCGCGCCTGGCTGCCCGAGCCCAGGGGCCGCCCGTTGACGACGACCGGATTCTTCGTGCCGGTGTCCGTGATGAGATAGCCGCCGGCCTGGAAGGAGACCGTGGCGTGGGTGCGTGAGATGAACCGCTCGGGATCCGGGAGCACCAGCGTGTTGCTCTCGCCCCGCCCGATGGTCCCCCCGGTTTCCTCGAAGCGGGCCGTCAACACTCGGTCGAGTGACCGCCCCTTGAACGAGATCGCGCGAATCGTCAGCATAACGTAGAGCGATTTTACTCCGGTTGGGCCGCTCGCGTCGCCCCTCAATCTGCTGTACTTCCGCGACTTCAGAAGGCTAGACTAACCGCGCGTCCCAGGAGGCACGGAATGGCCGGGCCAGACAAACGGGCAAAGCCGCTGACGTTCCAGGAGTTGACGGAGCTCCGTCGCAAGACGGAAGCCGTCTCGAAGTTCCTGCAAGAGCAGCTCGCGGCCCACCTGGAAACCTTGCGGCCCGTGCTCTCGCCCGAAAGGGTATTCAGCAAATTCCTCGGCACGAAAGGTGATCACATGATCGCCGACCGCGCCTTCGCCCAGCTCCAGCAAAACTACCGGCCGTTCTCCAGCCGCCCGTTCGAGGTGCCGTCGGAGTTCGACCAGCAGTGGCTCACGCTGGTGGGCAACCGCCTTGGGCTCTACCCGTGGGAATACGCGCACGAAGCCAGGACCGACCGCGAGACCAAGACGATCACCATGGCCTCACCGGTTCGCTGGGTCGTGAGCTTCACGTCGACTTACGGTTTGTCGCAGATGCGGCAAGGGCTCGCCGGCAAGGGGGAGCGTCGCGTCGAGCACATCCGCCAGTTCGTCGTGAACACACTGGTCACGCAGCTGGCGATCAGCCATGCCGCCGGCCTCGGCGCGCTGCTGACCGATCTGCGGTATCAGATCCAGACCGAATACGCGCCCGATCTGCCGAAGCTGCCGCTCACGACGATCACGTTCGGGCTGCCCTCGTTCCGGCCGCCGGACGATTTGATTCTGGCTGCGACGGGCTTTTCGGGGATTCCGGCGTTCATCGAGCTGATCGATACCGACGCTGCGTCTCGGTTACAGGATCCGCTGAAGGCGCGACTGCAGGAGTTGGTGCGCTAGGTCGCGCGGGCCCCCGCGCGCCGAGCGGCTCGGCGCGCTTCTAATGCTTCTTCACACGGACGTGCACGGGCCGGTTCTTCGCCGCGACGCGTCCGTCTTCTCGGCGCACCAGACGATCGGAGCCGTGGCTGGCGGTCCACAGGCGCGTGTCCGGCACGCCTACCTTGGGGGGGACGTTGAACGGCTGCCTTGGCGCGCCGCCCGCCAATGGCGAGGTGCGAACCACGAGGGATCACGGACTCCCTCCGCGTAGTCAGGTCGGGTTGATCACCGCCCGGGAATGACGTACGGCGCGTCACTGAAACCGACATCCCTCAAGTCCGCGGGCGAAGCCAGGAAGGGGTTCTCAGTGTCTCTCGCCTCACGAAGGTTCTGCGCCAGAAAGCTCAGCGCCTGCTCCGCGTCGGGCTCCACCGCGGGATCGAGAATGTCGCGTCCAATGAGCGGCCCCAGGCGCTCGCTCACGTGACGATCGAACAGATCGTCGAGCGGATTGTCGAGCGTGAGCGGATGCAGCTGGATCAGCCGGTCGACGGTGACCCCGAGCCACTCCCGAAACTGCTCCACGTTCGGCAGGACGTGAAGCCCCATGCGGGTCAGGAGCGATACCGCGTCGTAAACTCCCCTCGGGAACGCGTGCCCCTGCGACATGGCGGGCTGGAGCCACATCCCCGTGCACCACAACGGCCCCTCGACGGGCCCCTGCCAGTCCTCGCGTGTCAGCTCGAAGAATCGCATATAGCGTGGATCAACGGTCGCGCACCAGCCGACTTCGGCGATCTGAAGCGGTTCCGGCCGCCAGTGCAAGCCTTCGAAACGCCACACGATCCACTCGTACAGGCCCATACACAGCACCATGCGGGCCCGCAGCGACATCTTCATCGAGGCGCCGAGAACCGGCGCCGCGTCGCCCGTGACGTCCCGCAGGGTACGCGTATCGTCCCAGATATAGCGAAGCTGCCGCCGCTCTCGATCGCTGGGTCCTTGGACCCACGGTGGCCGAGTCAGCATGGCTCGCCGCGCTAGTTCGACCGCCCGTACGGAGGCCCTTGGAATCCGGCTGCCAGCATCTCCTCGGGCGAGCGGAGATAGGGATTCCTCGTCGAGTCCAACGCCCGCACCAGCTGTGCGAGAGATTCCTCGGCGATCCCGTCGCGCCAGACGAAGTTCGGCTCAAACAGCGTCCTGCGCACGGG
>QHSP01000006.1:27644-28707 GCA_003220495.1 Candidatus Rokuibacteriota bacterium
TGTCGGCGAAGTGCTCGTGGCAACGGCGGAGGGACTCGGAAACCCACGGCTCGAACGCGGCGTGACGTCCGGCGATATGCTCGACGAGCATCACCAATGCCTGCGCTCTCGAGTTCACGTCCACCGAGCCCGTGCTGTAGAGCTCGTGAGCTCGGGACAGCAGCCGCATGGCGAGCCGCAGCGGAGCCGCGTACTCTCTCGGCGCCGAAGGCGGGCTCGGCGAAGGAGATGGGAGATTGGCATACCGCCAGTCCGCGACCGCGGCCCAGCCGGCCTCGATGCGCAACATCGCATCCGCAGTATCGGTGTGGCCCTCGACCCGCGCGAGCACCCATTCGGTACACGCCACTCCTAGCGCAAACGCCGCCCGGCCGTTGATGGGATTGATCGCGGCCGCGAGCCGGGGACTGCTCTCGTCGTGAGCGCTCCAGAACTCGTTGAACGTCGCGTTGTCGGACGTGTAGTCCATCGGCAAGGCCGAGAGGTGAAGGGTTTCGAGATACGCCGGGAGCTTCATTCGCCGTTCCCTCGTGTCGGTCCGAATCGTGCCGCGTCAGCGACCCGGTTCGGGGTTGCCGTCGACTCGCTGGCACAGGTCCTGATACGCATCGTCAGCCTCGCAATCGCCATTGGAGAGCGGCTGCGGATTGTTGTCTTTGTCGCAGATGAAGATCTGAATGTCGCATTCCTTTTGGGCATGGCAGAGCATATCGTAACAGGACCCGCACGGCATACCCGACTGCTTCGGCCCACTCTTGCGCTTGAACCGCCAATCGATGTTCAGCAGCATGCTGCCGCCTTCCATGGCGGAGCCCGGCAATTCCGACATGTGGTTGACGATCTTCGCCTCGGCGTGCTCGCCTTTGCCTCCGCCGGGGTGCACGTGTGACTTGTCGCACAGGACGCCGGCCTTCTCCTTGGCCTCGTCGTGCTTGGGCGAGTCGCTCCCCCGGACCTCGGAGTTGCAGCCCATCTTTTGTTCGCTCGTCCCGCCGCCCACGCGCCCGTTGGGATTGCACGCCTGAGCGACCCCGCTGCTAGACGCGCTGAACGTCCCCTGGGC
>QHSP01000006.1:28731-30143 GCA_003220495.1 Candidatus Rokuibacteriota bacterium
TCGTCATCCCGGTCTCCTCCGCCTTGTCCAGCGTCGCCTGCTCTTGCTGGTTCAGCGAGCTGCCGTCGCTCAAATCATCGACGACCTTCTCGCGCTCTTCCTCGTTTTTGTCCTTCAGCTTCGCGCACTCTTCCACCGTGATCCCGGGAGCAACGCTCGCGTTGCTGACCGTGCTGGCCACGGCATTACCGGTTTTCCCGCCCACGGCCTGCGCTCCTAGAGATTGTTGTGGGTCGTCAGGTCCATTTGCCGCACCGCGTTCTCTCCCTCGAATTTCACGTCGAACGACCACGCGGCGAAGTACGTCGTGTTCTGGATCTGATGGCTCATCACGCCCATCCCGAGTGTTTTGGTCGCCGCCTCATCGCCGTTGCTCTTCTTGTAGTTGGAGCTGTCCTTGATGCTCACCTGATCGCCGCCGATCTGGACGGTGCGAGTGCCGTCACTGGTATCGGAGGACTTCGAGAAGTTGGGGTAGGGAATCGGGATCGGGCCCGCGGGCGGAGTCGGCGGCGAGAGGCAGATGTCCGGCATGGCGCCGAGTGACGCGTTGTCGTCCTTGATGGCCGACACCTCCCGGCCATTGGCGAAGACGTTCTTGCCCATCAGACCCCTCCTAGTCCTTGGCGCTTCAAACCCACGACGAATGCCGCGCGAGCGCCGCTGTCACTGCCCACATGGCAAAGGGCCAATGGCCCCGGCGCGTAGCCTTCCTGTACGGCGTGCATCGCTTGGGCGAGCAGACACGGCAACACGGCCGCGCCGATCTCCCCGAGATACTCGATGGGGTGCCACAGCTCTAGTGAGTACTCGCTCTCACCGCCCAGGCGTCCGGCCGTGAACAGCGCTTCCTTGAACTTGTAGTGCTCGCCCGACAGATCGGTGAGCCGATACGCGACGTCCTTCATCCGCACGCCGGCGCTCCGGAGCGCTTGCTGCACCGCCTCGGTCAATCCCCGGGCCCGCAGCGGCTCGGTGCCGTGAATCGTGGCGTTCTCCACCGCAAGGCCGTGGCCATGAATCCACAGCTCGTCGCCGTCGCTCGTTCCCGGACGCCCGACCAGCACGGCACATCCGGCCTCTCCGGGAAAGAACCCGTTGGAGTTGCTCGGCGTCATCACGCGCCGTCGGTCCATGTACCCGTCCAGCGTGGGCTGATGGAGAAAACTGTCCACGCCCCCGACAACCACGCGCTCCGCCTCGCCTCGTTCGAGGAGAGCCTGAGCGACCAGCAGAGCCTGCGCGCACCCGGCCTGGTCTCCGGCGAACAACGCCGAGCGGGGGTGCCTCGGCATGTCGAGACGGTCGTACACTTCCTCCAGCAACTCGCCATCGAGGCGCGCCGAGCGACCCGGGCGGTCGGGCGCGGCCACGCCGATCAACAGGGGGATACTGGCGCGCGCCTCTGGGGC
>QHSP01000006.1:30233-30813 GCA_003220495.1 Candidatus Rokuibacteriota bacterium
CCGTCTGGCCGACCGCGCTGATGCCGGCGCGAAGCGCCGCCAAGGTGGCGGGCGCGTTGAACCCGAGCGCCGTGACCATGCCGCTGCTCATAATCGCGAGCGTCGGCATTAGGAGATCCCTCTCGAGCGACGAGCTTTCACGAGCTCGCGCAGGTTCGGGTAGTACACCTTGCCGGGGTACTTCCGCGCGCGATACCAGGCCGGCGACATTTCGCCGACCACGGTTTCCTTCACGTCGAACACGCTTCGCCCCAAGGGCAAGGCCACTCGCCACGTCAACGTGAAGCGCTGCCGGTCGGGTTCCAGCGCGATGGTGTCGAGCGATGCGTCCCGAGTGATGTCGCGTCCCTTGTGCGGGATGAAGGTCATCGGCATCCGCCGACTCGGGAGAGGGAACGCCCGACGGCCGTCGGGTGTCAGGTTGAGCAGCACGACCTCTTCGCCGCCCTGTGGGTAGGGCATCGTCTGGTCCGGCGGCGCTGCCTGAAAGTAGCGCTCGTCAAAATCGTCCGGCCACAGTGGCGCCGTTTTCTCGATCCACTCCTGGTTGTACGTGCCGGCCAGCTTCGCTCGCGGTAGC
>QHSP01000006.1:30818-32233 GCA_003220495.1 Candidatus Rokuibacteriota bacterium
CGCCCGATGGGTGAAAACGCCTTGGGCACGTACTCACCGTGGGGCTTCTGCACGGGCCGGTCGGCCTCCTCGGTATTGGGCAGCGGTCGACCGTCGATGCCGTCGGTGGCCTTCCAATAGCCCCTCCCCACGGGATTGGGGAGAAAGGTGTCGGTCTGCCCGCGGTCCGCCCGGGTGCGATCCGTGCCCCCAAACGCGCAGTCGTACGTGATCGGCAACGACTCGAATGGCTGCGGGTCCGTCGCGCTGACCCCGACAACCCCTTTCGACCACACCCGCGGGCCCACGACTGCGAACTGCTTGACGACCGGCCCCACTTTGAGCCCCACATTCGTCCGGATCGCGCGCCGGCCCGCCGGCGCGTACGCACTGCCGATCAGCAGCACGTCACACGCCGGTTTGCGGTGGGCGTAGTCACTTTCGTAGAGAGGCGCCGACAGACCGGGCTCGCCGGTGAATTGATCGGCTTGAACCAGCGGCACTTGCTCCGGCGCCAGGACCGCCTCGTGCCCCGACTGCGGCAGCGAGTACGTCGCCTTCGCCATGACGATCAGCATCTCTCGCCCGTCCCGCTGAAAACCCATAGTCCAATTGGCGGGAATCCCGCTGACGTTGGTTAGCCTCATGCCGAGAGCGCTCGCTGCTGCCGGTCGGCGCGTGCGTCCACCGGGAAAACATGGGACTCCTCGTGGTACGCGAGCTCGAGGGCGGCGCCGGCGCGCTGGCGCTGGTAGCCGTCCCGAAGAACCTGTCTGGCGGCGGCCGCCGACACGGGCCGCCCTCCGAGATGACGTTGCCCTGCGCCGAATTCCGAGCGGTGGTGAGACCACCACTCGCGCACGGCCGCGGCATTCGGCAACGGCAGATCGGCGTCGGCGGCGACTGGCTCCGCATCGTCGGGAGGGTCGGACGTGAGATCCACTGACTTCAGGTCCACTCCTGTGATCATCGAAATGGCTTCCCCGGCCGCCCGGGCATGCTCGGGATCGTCGAGATGCTCCAGGAGCCACGGAACGGCGATCGGATCACCGAAGATTCCGACCGCCTGGATCGCCTCGCGCCGTGTTGCCCGCGAGGAGGCGAGTGACCGCACGACGTCGCGCGCCCAGTCGAGCTCGCCGCAGCGAAGGGCAAGCTCCAGCGCGGAGCGTCTCAGGAGCGCGTGCGAAGACCCGCACTCGAACGCGATGCGAGCCGAGGACGGGTCGCCGTGCAGCGCGAGCGACCATCCGGCCCAGAATCGACATACCGGGTCCGGGTCACGCAGTGCCGCACGGGCTATCGGCAGCAACTCGCGACGCTTGGCTTCGCCGATCGCTCTCAAGCCCAGGGCGCGTAACGTCGACTCCGCATGCTGGGCCGCCTGCTCGATCTCCCGATCCGCATCGAGGCGGTGCGCGACGAGCGTGGCCAAC
>QHSP01000005.1:0-195 GCA_003220495.1 Candidatus Rokuibacteriota bacterium
CCGGCACGTGCTCCGTGACGATGAGCGCGGCCCAGAGCGTCACCGCCACCTTCACGCTCCAGTCGCTCACGCTTACGTTGAGCAAAGCCGGCGCCGGATCTGGCACCATCACGAGCGCGCCCGCCGGCGTCTCCTGCGGCGCGACCTGCGCCGCCGCGTTCGCCAGCGGCGCTGCCGTCACGCTCACCGCCACGC
>QHSP01000005.1:244-717 GCA_003220495.1 Candidatus Rokuibacteriota bacterium
AGAGCGTCACCGCCACCTTCGCGCTCCCGTCCTTCACGCTCACGCTGACCAAGGCCGGCGCCGGATCTGGCACCATCACGAGTGCGCCCGCGGGCGTCTCATGCGGCGCGACCTGCGCCGCCGCGTTCGCCAGCGGCGCCGCCGTCACCCTCACCGCCACGCCTGCCGCAGGATCTACGTTCACCGGCTGGAGCGGCGGCGGCTGCACCGGCACCGGCGCGTGTTCCGTCACGCTAAGCGCGGCCCAGAGCGTCACCGCTACCTTCGCGCTCCCGTCCTTCACGCTCACGCTGACCAAGGCCGGCGCCGGATCTGGCACCATCACGAGCGCGCCCGCCGGCATCTCCTGCGGCGCGACCTGCGCCGCCGCGTTCGCCAGCGGCGCCGCCGTCACGCTCACCGCCACGCCTGCTGCCGGGTCGACGTTCACCGGCTGGAGCGGCGGCGGTTGCACCGGCACCGGTCCCTGCACC
>QHSP01000007.1 GCA_003220495.1 Candidatus Rokuibacteriota bacterium
CGTCTCCGCCGATCGTCAGCGGACTGGTAATCGACGGCAGACCGTTCGATCCGTCGGTGCTGTTGTTCTCCGCCGTCAGGGTGTAGGCGCCCGACTCCAGGCGGATCAGATTGACCTCGCCGTTCGCATTCGCTGTATCGATGGCCGCGATCAGGCACGCGACGTCCCCCGCCGCGCAGGTGAAGACCGCCGCGCCGCCCGGCCGCGCGAGCCCCAGGGCAACGACGAGTACCATCAAGATGATCCACACTGCGCGCCTACATGGCCGACTGCTTCCAGCAGGTCCACTTCGGCTCAGCATCGCTCGATCCTCCATTGGTTCGAATCGGATTTCCGCGGACACCAATACCCGGCTCAGATTTTTTCAGCGCTGACCGGAGGGCTCTATGCATAAAACGCCTGAATCGACGTCGGGGCAATCCATCAGAACGAACGCGGCGAACCTCGATGCGCGCTTCCGGCAGCGAGAGCGGCACGTACCGCGTGGGGTCTCCCGGGCACGACCGGCGGGTTCGCCTCGCCGCGAGCCACGCGATCGACCGCAAGAAGCGCGAAGAGATGCTCCACCAGATCCAGCGATAAGATGATATTCGTGCCGATCTGGGAGAATGGATTCATTCGAGGCGTGGGCCCCAGGGTCGAGGAGCCGGCCCGGCTCAAGCGGCAATAACGTGGTGCGCGCTGCAGGCCGTCGCGGGGCTGGGGCCCCGCCGGCCGAGGCGCGCTGATAAAGTGAGGAGCGCCATGCGCTATACGCGAATCTCGGCCGACTGCCACATCGACCTGCCCTGGATTCCGCCCGACCTCTTCACCTCGAACGCGTCGGCCACGATGAAGGAACGGATGCCGTACGTCACGGACGGCCCGGACGGTCCGCACTGGACCTGCCGCAATGGCGGGTCCTTCGGCCTCATGAACGGCGTCGGCCCGGCCGGAGCGAAGTACGTCCCGGGCTCGCACTATCGGGTGGACGTCATGGCGTCGACCGGGCTCTACGAGGACGGCAAGAAGGGCATCCGCCGGCCCACCGATCCCGCGCTGCGCGTGAAAGACATGGACCGCGACGGGGTCCAGGCCGAGGTGATCTACGGCATCCTCGGCGCCGCGACGCGGCTCAACGATCCGGAGGCCGCCAACGAGATGTTCCGGATCTACAACGACTGGCTGAAAGCCTTCTGCAGCCACTATCCCGACCGCTACATCGGCCTGGCCTGCCTGCCCTACGGCGACATCGACGCGGCCGTGAAGGAGATCTACCGCGTGGCGAAGCTCGGCCTGCGCGGGATGGAGCTCTCTTGCTCGTGGGACATGGAGCCGATGTGGCATCCGGTCTGGGAGCCTCTCTGGAAGGCCGTGAACGACGTGAACCTGCCGCTCCACTTCCACACGTTCCCGGCGCTGCCGCCGGGCAAGCTCGACACGCAGCGCGGGCTCACGCGCCGCGCCGCCTTCTTCACGGTGGTCTCCGGCTTCCAGATGAACCTCGTCAACATCCTGGCCGCCGTGATCGGCGCCGCGGTGCTCGAGCGCTATCCCAACGTCCGCATCTCGTTCGGCGAGAGCGGGATCGGCTGGATCCCTTACGCGCTCGACCGGATGGACTTCGAGTGGGAGGATCGCTTCCGCGACCTTGGCCTCACGATGAAGCCGAGCGACTACTGGCGCCGGCAGTGCAAGGGCACCTTCCAGTTCGACCGCATCGGCACCAAGCTCATCGAAGACATGGGCGTCGAGACGCTGATGTGGGGCTCCGACTACCCGCACGGTGACGGCGTGTGGCCCGAGTCCTCGAAATACATCGAGGAGCAGTTCGGCCATCTGCCGGCCGACGTCACGCACAAGATCACGTGCGAGAATGCGGGCAAGTTCTACGGGCTGCTCTGAGGCGCGGCCGAGGATAAGGAGAACGATCGCAATGGGTCTATCGAAGACGAGAACGCTCTGCGCCGTCTTGCTGGTCGTGGCGCTCTTGACCAGTGCGGCGCTCGCCCAAGCGCCCGAGCTGCACGTGCTGAGCGCGGGCGCCATGCGCTCGATCGTCACCGATCTCGCCGGCGCGTTCGAGAAGGAGACGGGCAACACGGTGAAGCTGACGTTCGGCACGGTCGGCGTGGTCAGGGCGAAGCTGGCCGAGGGCGCACCGGCGGACGTCGCGATCATGACCCAAGAGGCGATGCAGGAGATGACCCGGCAGGGCGCGGTGGCCCAGGGCTCGTGGACCGCGATCGGCCGAACCGGCATCGGCGTGGCCGTGCGCGACGGAGCGCCCAAGCCCGACATCGGCAGCCCGGAGGCGCTGAAGCAGACGCTCCTGGCGACGAAGTCGCTCGTCTACGTCGATCCCGCGCAGGGCGGGACCAGTGGCATTCACTTCGCCTCCGTGCTGCAACGGCTGGGCATCGCCGACGCGGTCAAGTCGAAGACGACGCTCGTGCCGGGCGGCTATCCCGCCGAGCTCGTCGCCAAGGGCGAGGTGGAGCTGGTCGTCCACCAGATCAGCGAGATCGTTCCCGTCAAGGGCGTGACGCTCGTCGGGCCGCTGCCGAAAGAGCTCCAGAAGACCACGGTCTACGCGGCCGGCGTTACGGTGGCGAGCACCTCGAAGGACGCCGCGCGGGCGTTCGTCGCGTTCCTCGCCCGCCCTGACTTCAAGCCGAAGCTGGCGGCAGCGGGCCTGGACTACAAGGAATAGCGCGCGTCGCCGTCAACGACCCGTGCCCTGCTGCGGGTCGAGCCAGTCGCGCAAGCCGTCGGCGAGCATGTTGAAGCCGAGCACGGCGAGCAGGATCGCGAGCCCCGGGAACACGACCACCCACGGCGCCTGCAGCATGAATCCGCGCCCGTCGGAGAGCATCAGCCCGAGCGACGGCGTGGGCGGCCGTACGCCGACGCCGAGGAACGACAGCGCGGCCTCGACCAGGATCGCGATCGCCATCAGCACCGAGGCCTGGACGAGCAGCGGCGTGACGCAGTTGGGCACGATGTGACGCAGCACCAGGCGCCGCGCCGTCGCCCCGACGGCGCGCGCGCCCTCCACGTACACCTCGGCCTTGGTCGCCAGCACCGCCGCCCGTACGACGCGCGCCACGATCGGCACGTAGACGATCGCGAGCGCCAGGGACACGAGGAGCACGCCTGTGCCGAATACGCTGGTGAGGGCGATGGCCAGCAGGATCGCCGGAAACGCCATCAGGATGTCGAGCGGTCGCATGATGAGCTGGTCCAGCACACCTTCGGCATACCCCGCGAGGAGCCCGAGGGGCAGCCCGATCAGCACGGCCATCACGACCGAGGCGAGCGCGACGCCGAGCGAGACCCGATAGCCGTGGATCACGCGGCTCAGCACACTCCGGCCGAGGTCGTCCATCCCGAAGGGCTCGACGACGGTCGGAGCCTGCAAGGCCGCGGCGCTGGCGATCGCGGTCGGGCTGCCCGGCAGCACCAGCGGCGCCGCGAAGGCCAGGAGCGCCAGCAGGACCACGATGGCGAGCCCCGTCACCGCGACGGCCGACGTCCCTCGGGTCATCGCCGCCGCAGCCTCGGGTCGATGAGACCGTAGAGGACGTCGGTCACGAGGTTCACCGCCATGAACATCGCGCCGACGACGAGGAGCCCGCTCTGCACGACGGGGTAGTTCCGCTCGAGCACCGCGTCGAGCGTCATCCGGCCGAGCCCCGGTAAGGCGAAGATCGTCTCGACGACGATGGCCCCGCCGAGCATGTAGCCCACCTGGAGCCCGATCACCGTCACGATCGGAATGGCGGCGTTGGGCAGCACGTGACGCACGAGGATCGCGCCCTCGGCGAGCCCCTTGGCGCGCGCGAACTGCACGAACGGGCGATGCACGACGTCGAGGACCGCCGCGCGCGTGAGCCTCCCGAGCGCCGCCGCCCGGCTCGACGCCAACGTCAGCGTGGGCAACGCCAGGTACCAGAGGTTTTCGAGCGGCGCCTCGGCGAACGGCACGAAGCCGCTGGACGGCAGGACCCCCGCCGCCAGCGACAGGACGAGGATCAGCATGATGCCGAGCCAGAAATCGGGAAGCGAGATGCCGAGAAGCCCGAGCGCCAGCGAAGCCCGGTCGGCCGCCCCGCCACGCCGGGCGCCGGCGAGGAGCCCGAGCGGAACGCCGACCAGCGCGGCCGCCAGCGAGGCCAGTGCCGTCAGCTCGATCGTGACCGGCAGGCGCTCGACGAGCATCCGGCCGATGGGCTCGTTCTGGCGGAAGTCGATGCCGAAATCCCCGCGCAGGATGCCTCCACACCAGCGCGCGTACTGGGTCAGGAGGGGCTCGTCGAGGTGGAAGGTCTCGCGCATCGCCCGGATGCTCTCGGGCGTCGCCTTGTAGCCGAGCACGACGACGGCGGGATCGCCGGGGATCACGCGCATGAGACCGAACACCAGCACGCTCATGCCGAGCAACAGCGGCGCGGCCAGCGCGAGCCGCCGCACCACGTAGGTCAGCGACGGCATGTTGTTATTGGGCCGTGCTCAGGCGAGCCAGACGTCCTCGAAGCGGAGCTCCAGCGACGGCAGCGGGACCACGCCGTTCACGTTGGGCTTCATCCAGTACCGCTGGATCTCGTTGCTGAAGATCAGCAGCGAGCCTTCCTCCTGGAACCAGCGCACCAGCTCCGGGTACATCTTCTTGCGCGCGGCCGCGCTCGCGGTGTAGCGGAAGGCGTCCAGGCGCTTGTCGGCTTCTTCCGACTTGAAGCCGGTGAAGTTCCAGGGCGACGTCGAGTGCTGCATCGGGTTGTAGAACAGGTCGGGATCGACGGTGACGCTCCACCAGGCTCCCGCGATGTCGAACTTCTTGCCGACGAGCGCCTCGAAGTACTGCCCGGACTCGAGCGGCTGGACCTCGAGCGTGATGCCGATCTTCTTGAGCTGCTCGCGCAGGATCTCGCCCGTCTTGACCAGCACCGGCACCTGCGACTTGACGAGATAGGTCAGGCTGAGCCCGCCGCCGACGCCGGCCTCGTTCATGAGCTGCCTGGCCTTCGCGAGGTCGGGGGCGTTCTTGTGGACGTTGACGCCGGTGGCCCAGGGGCTCGGTTCGGGTGTGGGCTCGGCGGTGACGACGTGGCTGCCGTAGTAGACGAGCTTCACGATCTCGGACCGGTCGAGCGCCCACGCGATCGCCTGCCGCAAACGCTTGTCGGCCAGCGGAGGCTTGCTGGCGTTGAGCATGAAATAGAAGGGGAAGTATGGGCGGCCGGGCGACGACTTCATGTCGCGCGCGCGCTCGAGCTCGCCGATGCGCTGCGGCGGGACCGTCTGGATCCAGTTGAAGCGTCCGGTCTGCAGGCCGGTGAGCCGCACGGTGTCGTCGGCCGGCGCGTAGAAGATGATCTTGTCGAGGTACGGACGGCCGGCGCGATGGTACTTCTCCCAGCGCTCGAGCGTGATGTGATCGTCTTTCACCCACTCGGCGAAGCGGTAGGGCCCGGTGCCGATCGGAAAGAGCTTCGGGTCCTTCTCCTTGAGCGCTTTCTCGTTCACGACCTCGGTCGCCTGGGAGAGCATGGCCAGCAGCGGGCCGCAGGGCCGGCTCAGATGGAAGCGCGCCTGATACGGGCCCACCGCCTCGACGCCCTCGATCGGCGTGAAGAAGATGCGCATCGGCAGCTTGTTCTTGGTGTCGAGGATCCGGGCGAACGTGAAGGCGACGTCCTTGGCGGTGAATGGCTCGCCGTTGTGGAACACGGCGTTGTCGACGAGGTCGAAGAGCCAGGTCTTGTCGTCCTCCTGCTTCCACGACTTCGCGAGGCCGGGGATGAACTGGCCGGTCTCGTCGACGTAGACGAGCTTGTTGTAGACGTTCTGGTAGACCTGGAGCGACGAGTAGAGCTGCGCGTAGCCGGGATCCATGTTCACGGGCTTGTCGACGGTGGCCACGCGGAGCACGCCGCCGCGCTTCCCCTGCCCCTGGGCCACCGCGAGCCTGACGCCGCATTCCCCGACGAGCGAGCTCACTCCGGCGCCGACCGCGAGCCCACCCGTTCGATGGAGCCACTCACGCCTCGTGATCGTGTCGGTCATCGTCCGTTCCTCCCGAAGACTCCGTCGTAGGGCACTCCATCCTTCATGACCAGGCTCACGCAGCGCAAAGCCCGGATGTCCTTCAGCGGATCGCCGTCGATCGCGAGCAGGTCGGCGCGCTTGCCCGGGACCAGGGTCCCGACCTGATCGTCGACCCGGCACGCCTCGGCGCCCCAGCGAGTGCCGGCCAGCAGCGCGTCGCGCGGCGACACGCCGAAGCGGACGAGTGTCTCGAGCTCGATCGGCATCAGTCCATGCATGCTGTCGGTGCCGCACGCGAAGCGGATGCCCGAGGCGAGATGGCGCGGGAAGGTCTCGTCGACCACGCGGCGCGCCCAGCGCACCTTGTCCATGATGACCGGGCGCTGGCCGTCGCCCTGCTCGATGCCGGTCGGGTGCATGAAGATCGAGAACGTGCAGATCAGCCAGACGCGCCGCTCGATCATCAGGGCCACGTCCTCGTCGCCGGCCAGCAGGCCGTGCTCGATCGTGCCCACGCCTTCCTCGACCGCGAGCCGTAGCCCGGCGCCGCCATGGGCGTGGGCGGCGGCGTAGGTGCCGGCCCGATGCGCCTCCTCGACGGCGGCGCGGATCTCCTCGCGCGTGTAGGCGCTCGACGTGGACATCGCGCCCGGCGAGCTGACGCCGCCGGTGACGAAGATCTTCACGTGGTTCGCGCCGCGCCGGAGGTTCTCGCGCGCGCCGCGGCGCACCTCGTCGACGCCGTCGTAGCTGGCGAGCGCTCGTCCGTGGCCGTTGTTGGCGGCGAGGCCGCGGCCGGCGACCAGGAGGCGCGGCCCGACGATCACGCCCGCCTCGATGGCGTCGCGCACCTCGATGTCGAGGAAGTGCTCCTCGCCCATGATCCGCATCGTCGTCGTCCCCGCGGCGAGGTCCGCGCGCAGATTGGCGGTCGCGGCGAGCGCCTGGGGCACGGGGCCGCGGCAGAGCTGGCCGAGCTGATCGCCGAGGCCCGGCACGATCGAGGCATGGCTGTGACAGTCGACGAGCCCGGGCATGACGAATCGATTCGTGAGGTCGAGCGCCTCGGCGCCGGCCGGCGCCGGCGTCCGGTCGGCCGGGCCGACGGCCGTGATGCGATTGCCATCGACGACGACCATTGCATCGCGTAGCGGCGTCGTTGCAACGCCGTCGAAGAGGGTGCCGCAGCGGATCGCGCGGATGCTCACTGGCCCTGACCTCCGGGCCACGAGTATACGCGGTCGACCCATCCGTCAGCGGCCGAGATCGCGCACGACGGCGCGCCACAGCGCGCCCGTCTCCGCGACACCCGGATCGACCGGGAGCTTGCGCACCGCGGTCGTCACGAACACGAGCCGGCTCGCCGGGTCGACGTAGATCGCCTGACCGCGCACGCCGAGAAACGCGAACATCCGGCGGTCGCCCGGGAAGATCCAGGTCTGATAGCCGTAGCCGAAGAACGGCGTCGCGGTGCGAGGCCGCAGGTGCGGCTGATCCGGGCGAACGCTGGTGGCGTCCTGGACCCAGGCCGCCGGGATGATCTGCCGTCCGCGCCAGTTGCCGTCGTGCGCCAGGAGCAGGCCGAGCCGCGCGTAGTCGCGCAGGACCGCGTTGAAGCAGCAGAACGTCACTTCCTGGCCCGAGCGGTCGGTGATCCAGGTCGCGTCGGCCTCGGCGCCGATCGGCTGCCAGATCTTGTCTTGAAGATATTCGGAGACGGTACGGCCGACGGCCGCGGCCAGAACGAGGCCGAGCACTTCGGTTTCGACCGACGCGTACGAGAACTTCGTGCCGGCCGCAACCGCGCGCTCGTTGAACCGCGTCACCGCGCCGACGCCGCCCGCCCCGCCCTGTCGGAACGTGTCGTTCGCGAGACGCGAGACGTCGTCGCCCGGTCTGTATTCCTCGACGAAGCGCACGCCCGAGGACATCTGTAACAAGTGCCGCAGCGACGTGCGTCCGTACTCGGTTCCGGCGAGCCCAGGCACGTACGTCGCGGCCTGATCATCCACGGAGCGGATGCGCCCCTCGTCGAGGGCGATTCCAATCAGCATCGACGTGATCGTCTTGGCCATCGACCACGAGGTGAATCGGTCCCGGTCGGTGCGCGCGTACTGGTAGCGCTCCACGAAGATCGTGTCGTCGCGTGCCACGAGCAGGCCGGTTGCCGGGTTGCGCGTCAGGTAGTCGTCGAGGCCGAACGTCTGCCCCTGGTACTCGTAGCGCAGAGCCGGCTCGGAATGAGCCCGCGCGAGCCCTGACGCTGTCGTGGCTCGACGGACCAACCGAGCCGGGAAGATCTCGTCCTGGTGACTCTGGGAGCCGACCAGGAAGGGGACGCGGAAGAAGGTCGCGCGATCGCCGAGTGGATAACCCTCGCGCGCCCCCTGCTCGTCGGCGTCCGGACCACCCGGGTTGAAGCGCGGCCCCGGACCGGCGGACTGCGGCACCGGCGTCGCGCACGCAACGAGGACGATCGAGAGCGCGGCGGCCGCGATAGGCCTGGCCATCACGACGGTCCTGGCGAGGCCGATCACCGCGGTCAGGGCTTGTCGCTGGTCTTCTGCAGGCGCATCCTGCGGCCGACCCAGCTCCCCTCGCCCTCGGTGCTGATCTTGAGCAATCCGCGCAGCTCGCGCTCCGAGATGAGCGAAAGCTCGACCTTGCTGGTCGCGGAGACCGGGAAGGTCAAGGTCGTCGCCCCGCGCTGTTTCTCGACGCGGGCCGCTAGAAAGCTGAGCTTCTTGCCGGTCGGCCCGTACTCGATGCCCGCGATCCAAATGTCGCCCTCTCGGGTAATGGATTTGATCACGAGCGTCCGCTCCGGCTCGTCGTAAACGTCCACCTTGCCCAGCCAGGTCCCGACCATCTTCTGAAGGGACTCGTCCTGCGCGTGGGCCACGCCGAGCGCCAGCAGGATCGAGGCCGCGATCGCGAGCGCTTGCGCGCGGAGCGTCATGGCGACGACGCGGGCTCCGCCACGTCGATGGCATAGTCACGCCGCGCGGCCTCGCGTGACACGTAGCCCTCGCGCACGTCGCGGCGGATGGCGTCGGGCTCGCGCTCCGACGGCGGGCCGTAGCCCCCGCCGCCGCCGGTCATGATGCGAACGACCTCACCGGCCGCGATCGGGTGCTGGGTCGCCTTGCGCACCTGGCGCAGGGAGCCGTCCGGCGACGTGATGTCCACGCCGTTGACGGCGCCGTCTTTCCCGCCCCAGAGCCCCCACGGCGGCGTCGCCTTGCGCTCGAGGCTGAACGTGATGAAAGCCGGCTGCAGGAAGTGATACTCGCGCTCGATCCCGAGGCCTCCGCGATGGCGGCCGGCGCCGCCCGAGTCGCGGCGCAGCGTATAGCGCATGATGCGAATCGTCGGCAGCCGCGACTCGACGACTTCCACCGGGTTGTTCCGGGCCGTGGAGCCCGCGAAGATGATCATCGCCGACTCGCCGTCGAAGGTCGGTCGGGCGCCGGTGCCGCCCGCGTTCAGATCGCCCTGGATGAAGAGCTTGCCCGTCTGCGGGTGCGTGCCGAACGCGATCGTGGGCATCTGGTCGCCGTACGACCCCGCGGGCACGCCGGCGGGCATCGCGGGCGCCAGCGCGCGCAGCCCCAGATCGAGCAGCAGATTGACCGGAACGTAGTAACGCGCCGTCGGCGCCGGCTCCTCGGCGGCCAGCACCGAGCGCGGCGGGATGACGACGGTGAGCGGGCGGAAGCAGCCCTCGTCGACCGGGTCGAGCGGCGTCGTCAAGCACTTGATCAGCATCCGGCAGGCGCTGATCGTGATCGCGTCCCCGCAGTTGAAGGGTCCTTTGACCTGCGAGTCCGAGCCCGCAAAGTCGACCGTCATGCCGCCGTCGCCGACGGTGATCGCCATCTCGACGCGCACGGGCCGCTCGAGCGAGATGCCGTCGTTGTCGAAGTGGCCGACCGCGCGGTACACGCCCGCGGGGATCCCGGCGAGCGCCGCGCGCGTGCGGCGCTCGGACTGCGCCATGTAGACGCGCGTCGCCTCCAGCACCGCCTCGCGCCCGTACTTGTCGAGCACCTCGCGGAAGAACTGATCGCCCGCGCGGCACACCGCGAGCATCGCCTGGATGTCCTTCAGGGTGCCGCTCTCGGTGCGGATATTGCCGGCGATGATCCGCATCACCTCTTCGTTCAGCTCGCCGCGGTTCACGAGCCGCACGGAGCGAAAGCGCAGACCTTCCTGCCGGAAGTCGGTCGACCCAATCTGCATCGAGCTCGGCACGGGCCCCCCGACATCGCTCCAATGGGCCTTCACCGCCGCGAAGCCCGCGAGCCGCCCTTGCCAGAACACGGGCGCGGTCATCGCCACGTCGTTCAGGTGGTTGCCATTGCCCGTGTAGGGGTCGTTGTGGATGAAGACATCGCCCTCGCGGAACGCCTCGAGGCCGCGATCGGCGATCGTCGCCTGAATGGGGAACCCTAGATGCCCCTGGAACACCGGCAGGCCGATGCCCTGGGCGATCATCTGCACGTCGGGATCGAAGATCGCGCAGCCGAAGTCGAGGCTCTCGCTGATGATGTGGTTGTAAGCGGTCTTGATCAGGGTGATCCGCATGCGTTGAGCGGCTGCGTTCAGGGCGGCCCGGATGATCTCGACCGTTATCGCGTCTGGCATAGCTGGTTGATTGTCGTCAGGGCGAGCGATGCGCGCTCCCCCCGACACCCCCCATCGCTCCGGCTGCATGCACGTGGATGACCAGGCAGCCGTGGTTTTCGATCGAAAGTGTGTCGGCGGTGTCGATGATCGTTGTGGTTCCGGGCTCCTCGATGGCGGCGGGACCTTGGAGCTGGTCGCCCGCCCCGAGCGCCTCCCGCTGGTACACGCGGTATTCAAGGTCGTCGCCCGCGAGCGTGGAGTAGATCTTGCGCGTCTCGAACGGCGGCGCGCCAGTCGCGCGTTGTGCCAGGCTGGGAAGACGCGGTTGGTCGAGCGGGAAGACGACGGTGAGGCGAAGGTTCAGGAGCTGGACGTCGACGTCCGGCGCTGCGTAGCCGTAGGCGCGCTCGTGAGCCGCGTCGAACCGCGCGCGGAGATCCTTCCAGTCGCCGAGGGCCTCCAGCGCGATCGTCACCGTGTGCTCCTGGCCGAGGTAGCGGAGATCGACGGCGCGGTGCAGGACCGGCGCGCCGGAGCCGGGCAAGATCGTCGCGATCTCGCGCCGCATCTCCTCGTATCTCGCCTCGGCCCAGCCGGCGTCGGTCTGGTCGAGCGGCATGAGCACGGTGCGGACCAGATCGTGCCGGAGGTCGGTGGCGAGCATCCCCCAGGCCGAGAAGGTCGACGGCGACGGCGGCACGACGACGCGCGGGATCTCGAGCTCGCGCGCGATGGCGACCGCGTGGAGTGGGCCGCCACCGCCGTAGGCCAGCAGCGTATACTCCCGCGGATCGAGGCCGCGCTCGGTCGTGATGCTCCGCACCGCGAGCGCCATCTTCACGTCGGCCAGTCTGACGACGCCCGCCGCGGCCGCCGCGCGCGGCATCGCGAGCGGCTCGCCGATCTTCCGGTCGATGGCGCGCACCGCGCCCGCGAGGTCGAGCGGCATCGTGCCGCCGAGGAATCGCGCCGCGTCGATCCGGCCGAGCACCAGGTTCGCGTCGGTGACGGTCGGCTCGTCACCGCCCCGCGCGTACGAGACCGGTCCGGGGTCGGCCCCGGCGCTGTGCGGGCCGAGCGCCAGGGCGCCCCCCGCATCGATCCAGGCGATCGTCCCGCCCCCGGCGCTCACTTCCTTGATGTCGATCACGGGGATCCTGAGCGGACGACCGTCCACGTGGTACTCGTCGGTGGTCTGCACGAGGCCGCGCTCGACGATCGCGCACTTGGCGGTGGTGCCGCCCATGTCGAACGAGATCAGACGGTCGGCGCCGAGGATTCGCGAGAGGCTCGCGCTGCCCGTGACACCGGCCGCGGGTCCCGACTCGATCGTGTGCACGGGCTTCGAGCGCGCCGCGGCGAGCGAGAACGCCCCGCCGTTCGACTGGGTCACCAGGACCTGCCCCTGGAAACCGCGCCCGGCCAGCCCCTTGCCGAAGGCACCCAGGTAGCGGTCCATGATCGGCTGGACGTACGCGTTCACGACCGTCGTGCTCGTCCGCTCGTACTCGCGCCATTCCTGCGTGATGCGGTGCGAGGCCGAGACCGACACGCCCGGTATCTCGCTCGCGACGATCTGAGCGGCGCGCTGCTCGTGGGCCGGGTCGCGATACGAGAACAGGAACACGATCGCCACCGACTCCACGCCGTCGGCGTGGAGCGCGCGGGCGGCCGCCCGAACCGCGGCTTCGTCGAGCGGTACGAGCACGTCGCCGGTGGCCGTCAGCCGCTCGGGTACCTCGCGGCAGCGCCCGCGCGGCACCAGCGGCTCGGGCCGCCGATAGAGCACGTCGTACATTTTCAAGAAATTGCCGCGGCCGATCTCGAGCACGTCCCGGAACCCCTCGGTGGTGATGAGCCCGGTGCGCGCCCCCCGGCACTCGAGGAGCGCGTTGATCCCGATCGTGGTGCCGTGGATGACGAATCGGCAGTCAGCCAGCCGGACGCCGGCCTGATCCACGCAGCGCAGGACGCCCTCGAGAAGCTCGCGTGGCGTGCTGAGGGCCTTGGTGGTGACCACGGCGCCCGTCGTCTCGTCGAGCGCGACGAGGTCCGTGAACGTGCCACCGATGTCGACGCCGATTCTCAGGGCCACGTCAGCTCCTTATCGGACAAGAGCGGGCCGCGCGGCGAACGCTCGTCGCGAGGCCGATGCGCACCTCGCGGCGAGCGCTCCCGCGCCGAAGTCTTCTCTACTGTAGCGGCGAGAAGGCGGAAGGCAGGAGGATCTTGTTTTCCTGCGTCAGGAGCCGGTCGGCGCCGCCCGGCGGCGGCCACACGCCCTTCTTCCTCGCTTCCTCGCGCACCTGCGTCCGGTTGTCCATGCTCGAGTACGCCCAGATGTGGACGAAGCCGTTGGCGCGACCGAACTCCACGCCACCGGCGAACACGATCGGCGAAAGCTTCGAGCGCTCGCCGATCTTCGACTCCCAGCCCTTCGCCGTGTCCGGCAGGGTGCCGGGCTTCAGCGTGTAGTAGCGAAGCTCGTAGACCGGGCCGAGCTTGCCGGGCCGCGGCTCGGGGATGAACGCGAACGGCACGACGATCTCCGAGCGCATCTGGCGGATGAACTCCTGGATCTTCGGCGGCCAGTTCGCTTCCTTCGACGCCTCGCCGCGAACGCGCGCGCGATCGGCGAGATCCTTGTACTCCCAGATGTGGACGATCTCGTTGAGCGGTCCGACCTCGGTGTGCAGGAACGCCGTGAGCGCGGAGTATTTCTTGCGGTACTCGTAAGCGTCGCCGAAGCGCTTCTCGACCTCGGCAAGGCTGCCTGGGGCGATCTGGTAGGTGCGAATCTCGTAAATCACGTGCGACTCCTTTCAACGGTGTGAGTTGGCCTCCCGCACAGCGCGGGTAGAGCCTCCATTACGCCCGGAGCGCGGGCGCCGTCAACTGGTTTTCCTGCTTGGCGTGGGAGTGATAGAGTCTGGGCCACGAACTGCCTAATCAACCTGGAGGTCGGCGATGGCGAACCCGTCAGGAACCTCGCACGTTTACGTCGGCACCGCGGCACGCGTCCCTGGAGCCCTCTCGGGGATTTTCCGGCAAACCGTCGGCAGCGATCAGTGGGAGCGGCTCACCAAGGGGCTGCCGGAGCGCATGGACGTCCAGGCGATCACCATCCATCCATCCGACCCGAGCTTGATCTTCGCCGGGTCCCAGGACGGGCCCTACCGGAGCCGGGACGGCGGCGCCAGCTGGGAGAAGCTGCCCTTCCCGGACCAGGAGCTCGAAGTCTGGTCCATCCTGATTCACCCGCGCGATCCTCGGACCATGTATCTCGGCACCTCGCCGGTGGCGGTCTACCGGAGCGACAACGGCGGCGACAGCTGGCGCAAGCTCCCGCGCGTGACCTCACCGGGCCGCGTGAAGATGAACTTCCCGTGCCGCGTCACCCGCCTCGCGATCGATCCCTCCAGCCCGGACGAGATCTACGCGGGGCTCGAGGTCGACGGCGTCCTGCGCAGCCGTGACCGCGGAGAGACCTGGGAAGACGTCGGCGACGACCTCGTGAAGCTCGCCGCGCGGCCGCACCTCAAGAGCCGCATCGCGAGCGACACCGAGAACGAGGGCATGCTCGACACCCACGCGCTCACGGTGTCGAGCGCGCAGCCGGGCACGGTCTTCCTCGCGGTGCGCATGGGCCTCTTCCGCAGTGCGGACCGTGGCAAGACCTGGGAGGACATGGAGATCGGGCGCTTCTCGCCGCTGACCTACGCGCGCGACGTCGTGGTCTCGCCGCACAACCCGAAGACCCTGGTGGCCGCGCTGAGCCCCGCCGCGCGCAGCACGGACGGCTCGCTCTTCCGCAGCGACGACCTCGGACAGAGCTGGCGGCGGATCGATCACGGCATCAAGGCCGAGAGCACGATGATGGCGGTGTCGCTGCACCCAGCGGACCCTGACCAGATCTACAGCGTTGCGCGGCAGGGCCAGGTGTTCGGCACGCGCGACGGCGGCAAGAGCTGGAAGGAATGGCGGCTGCCGGAGAACGTGAAGGACGTCTACGCCGTCGCGTGCGCCTGAGGCGGCAGCGGCCGGTCAGGGCTTCGTCGCGATGACGATCCGGTAGCCGAGGTCGATCTCGGTCAACCCGAGCAGGTGCGCGTGGCGGCGCTCCCAGGCGCCGTCGGCGAGATCGCGCCGGAGCCGCTCGAGACCCGACTCGAGCTCGCGCGGCTGGGCCTTCGCGAACGTCGAGATCGCGAAGCGCACACCGGCGTCGAGGTACGCGTGTAGTCGTCGACCAGCCAGAAGCCGGACGAGGACGGATCCCAGGTGACGACCACGACGCGCCGTCGGGCCACGCGCGCGAGCTCGTCGAGCCCACGCGCGCGATCGGGCCAGTGGTGCACCGTGAGGATCGCCAGCGCCGCGGTGAACCCATCGTCGCGAAACGGCAGCTCGGTCGCGGAGGCCTGCACGACCGGCGCGCTTCCGGCGCGCCGCTGGCGGATCATCGTCATCGCGGGCTCGACGGCGACGACCGGGCGATCCGATGGCTCGTAGGAGCCGGCGCCGGCTCCTACGTTCACGACGGTTTCAGTCTGATTCAGCGCGCGCGTGATCGCCGCGGCCAGACGCGGATCGGGGCGGCGATGCTGCTGGTAGCCGATCCCGATCTCGTCGTAGAGCTGCGACATCCCGAGGCTCAGATCGATCAGGCCAAAGTGAACATGGGGACCGACGGCCCGCCATCCGTCGGCTTGAAGACCACCTTCACCCGCTGGCCGATGCGGATGGCGTCCAGATCGCAGTCGACGATGTTCGTCATCATCGTCACGCCTTCCTCCAGGGTCACGTAGCCGATCGCGTACGGCACCGGCA
The DNA here is from genome assembly GCA_003220495.1 of Candidatus Rokuibacteriota bacterium. Lineage (GTDB taxonomy): Bacteria > Methylomirabilota > Methylomirabilia > Rokubacteriales > CSP1-6 > AR31. The sequence continues at coordinate 15,487 of QHSP01000007.1, forward strand.
CCCGCCGCATGACGCTGTAGGAATAGATCGTCCCCCGACCCGACGCGGTGATCCACTCCGTCCGGTCGCTCGCGCAGAAGGGGCAGATCGCGCGCGGGTAATGATGGGCCTGGCCGCAGGCTCCACACTTCTTGAGCATCAAGGTGCCCTTGGAGGCTGCATCGAAGAACGGCTTGATTTCCGGGTTGACCGCCGGCGCCGGGTATTTCCGCTCTGTCGTCGTGGTCATCGCCTCACTCCCTGCCCATGATCACGGTAGCGCTGCCGTGCCGCGTGCCGAGCGAGCCGCCGGTCCCGTGCGCCAGCGCCACGTCGCAGTTCTTCACCTGAACGTTTGGATGCGCCTCGCCGCGGAGCTGCCGCACCGCCTCGACCACTTTCGTGAGGCCGCCGCGGTTGGCGGGATGGTTGTTACAGAGCCCACCGCCGTCGGTGTTGAACGGCAGCTTGCCGACGCCCGAGATCAGGTTGCCGTCCGCGACGAGCTTGCCGCCCTGCCCCTTCGCCGCGAACCCGAGATCCTCGAGGGTGATGAGCACGGTGATCGTGAAGCTGTCGTAGATCGACACGTACTTGATATCGGCCGGCGTCACGCCGGCCTCGGCGAAGGCCGCCGGCCCGGACCAGACCGCGCCCGAATAGGTCAGGTCGATCTTGCCCCCCATCTGGTGCTTCGGCGCCTCGCCGGCGCCCAGCACCTTCACGAGCGGCCGCTTCAGGCGCTTCGCGATCTCCGGCTTCACGACGACGATCGCGCCGCCGCCGTCGGTGATGACGCAGCAGTCGAGCCGGTGCAGCGGATCGGAGATCATCGGTGAGTTGATGACCTCCTCGACCGTGACGACCTCTCGCAGCAGCGCGTGCGGGTTGTGCTGGGCGTGCTGCGAGGCGGCCACCTTGATCCACGCCAGCTGCGCGCTGGTCGTGCCGTACTGATACATGTGGCGCATTGCCGCCATCGCGTACTGGTTCACGACGGTCGGGCCGAACGGATATTCGAACGGCGCATCGGGCGCGGCCGCGACCGGCGCCCGCGGCACGGTGCCGGTCGCCATGCCTTCGGCGCGCGGCCGGCCGGCGAGCGTGATCAGCGCGACGTTGCACTTGCCGAGCGCGATGGCCTCGGCGGCGTGCGCGACGTGGATGACGTACGACGACCCGCCCGTTTCCGTCGTGTCCATGTGGCGGAGCTTGAGCCCCATGTAGTCGGCCATCGAGAGCGGACCCAGGCCCGGCGCGTCGCCGGCGCAGAAGTATCCGTCGACGTCGTCCTTGGTCAGCCCGGCGTCGGCCAGCGCGCCCATCGCGGACTCGGCGTGAAGCTGCGCCAGCGACTGGGTGTCGGCCTTGCGTGTGGGGTGCTCGTAGATGCCCGCGATGTACGCCTTGCCTTTGATCGTCATGGACCGGTCGCCTCCTCTTGCGTCGTGGCCCAGCATTCTACTCCACCCCTCGACGATCGAGGACGTTGACCCCCGCACTACCTCAGCATCATCCTCGTCGGCGGCTTGCTGGTCGCCGAGGCGGGTGATCCACGGCGAGCTCGGCTTGCTGGCGCTCATGCCGCTCGTGACCGTGCTCATGGCGCGCGGCATCGGGCGGTCGCCCGTTGTACACTCCCGGCGCGGGAGGTGCCTATGCGAGTTCTCGTGACCGGAGCGGCGAGCGGGATCGGACGGGCGACGTGTCTACGCCTGGCGCGCGATGCGCGGGCGCAGGGCAAGAAAGCGCAGATCGCGGCGGTCGACATCGGTCCCTCGCCCGGCCTCGACACCCTACTCGACGAGCTACGCAGGCAGGAGGCGGAGCCGCTCGCCCTCCACGGCGACATGGGCACGGTCGACGCGCCCGCGCGCGTCGTCGGCGACGCGGTCGGCCGGTTCGGCGGGCTCGACGGGCTCGTCAGCAACGCGGGGATCAATCGCCCGGGGCCGCTGGTCGACTACGCGGTCGAAGATTGGGACCGCGTGTTCGCCGTCAACACGCGAGCGACGTGGCTCCTGGCGAAGGCGGCGTATCCGGCGCTCAAGGCCTCGCGCGGCGCCATCGTCGCGGTGGGCTCGATGTCCGGCACCAACCCGCACGCGAACCTGGGCCCGTACGGCCCGACGAAGGCGGCGGTCATCATGCTGGCGCAGGTGCTCGCGCAGGAGCTCGGACGGGACGGCATCAGGGTCAACACGGTCTCGCCCGGCATGGTGCGCACGGGAATGACCGCGCAGGTCTACGCCGACCAGCGGATCGCCGCCGAGCGCGACGCGCTCGTCCCGCTCGGCCGCGTCGCGACGCCCGAGGACATGGCCGACGTCATCGCGTTCCTGCTCGGCCCCGACTCGCGGTACGTCAACGGCCACGACCTCGTCGTCGACGGCGGCATCACCGGCAATTTCCTCGGCCGCCTGCCGGGGATCTCGCAGATCACGCGAGGCTGAGCGGGTCAGGGTTCAGCGCACGCGAAGTTGGCGCCGTCGTCGATGCTGCCCGAGCCCTTGTAGCGGGCGACGCGCGGATACGGGCACAGGGGTCGCGTGCGCTTGACCTGATCGCCCTCGAGGCGCGCCGCGGGAATACTGTCGGGGGCCGTGCCGCCCTCGACCCAGTTGATCAAGGCCGTCATCGCGTCGAACCGGTCGGTGCCGACACCGCCGCGGCAGTGGAACATGCCGGGGACCATGAACAGACGGAAGAAGTCCCGCGTCTCGGGCCCGTTGGTCGCCAGCGCCTTCTCGTAGTAATCGATCGCCATGAACGGGGTCAGCGCTGCGTCGGCCCAGCCGAAGTACATCAGAAGCTTGCCTCCGCGATTGCGGAACGCCGAGAGATCCGGATCGGTCGCGTTGAGGAGCTTACGGATGTCGCCCATCCGATCCGGATCCTTCTCGAAGTCGAAGCTCTTCACGTCGTAGCTCGGGTCGGACTTCCCGAACGCCATGTACCGCATGAACGACTCGGCGAAGGCGAGCTGGAGCGATTTGCCCCCGTCCCGGCCGATCAGCCATCGATCCCAGCCGCTCGAGGGGCGAGCCTCGCCGACCGGCGAGGCGCCCGCGATCTCGGCGCCGAGCGGTTGGCCCGGAAAGTAGGGGTGACCGTTCCGGATCACGCCGCCGTAGATCGTCGTGAGCGCGCGCGCCTGAGACTCGGTGACGCAGCCCGCTCCACCGCCGCCGGAGCATTTCGGCAAGTCACGCGTGGGATCGAAGGGGCAACGCCGCGGATCGTCGATGACGCCGTCGGGACCGCACTTCGCGTAGACGACGCCGGCGACGAGCTTCAAGGTGTCGAGGGTCAGCGGCCCATCGGCCACGGCGCGGGCATTCCAGAGCCCGGCGACGGTCGTGTCGACGAAGTTCAGCACGGGCGCGCCCGCGATAATGCCGTCGAAATCTCCCGGGAATCGCTGCGCCGAGATCATCGCCTGCCGGCCTCCGGTGGAGCAGCCATCCCAGTACGAATAGGCAACCGGACGGTCGTAGTACCGCGTCGCGATTCCCTTCGCGGTGACCGCGGTCAGGTGGACCGCCCGGAACGCGTAGTCGGTGATTTTCTGGGGATCGAGGGCGAAGGTGGCCAGCGGCTCTTTGGTCGCGTCGTGACCGGTGTTGGTCGTGGCGGTCACGAAGCCCTGCCGCAACGCGGCCGCGCGGACCGCGGCCCGGGGCGGGCTGTCCGGGACTTCGCCCGCGAAGCCGCCGTTGCCGCTCATGTAGAAGCGGCGGTTCCAGGCGGCGGGCAGATTCACCTCGAAGTGGATCTCGGGCGCGATCGAGCCGGTGACTCGACAGTGCTCCGGCACGCCCTCAGCGGCCGCGACGATCTCGACGGCGAGGAGCGACACGCCGCCCGCCGCCAGACTGCGTATGTCCGGACAGGCGATCTGTGGCTTCACCGTGGCCTTCCAGAAGTTGAGCGGCGACCTGGCCGCGTCGACGAAGCTGTAGCGGTTCTGCGCCGCGGCCGGCGCGGCGACGGCGAGCACCGCCAGCGCCGCGACGAGGATCGATCCGCACCGTCCACTTGGCATCGCCCCTAGCCCCCCTGGACTCCCTGCGTGTTCACGTAGAGCGCGTAGAGCGACTGGCTGGCCGCCATGAAGAGCCGGTTGCGGCGCAGCCCACCGAAGCAGAGATTCGCGCAGCGCTCCGGAAGCGAGATGTGCCCGACGAGCTTCGCGGATGGATTGAAGATCGACACGCCGTCGAGCCCTTCGCCTCCACCCCAGCCGCACCAGAGGTTGCCGTCGACGTCGCAGCGCATGCCGTCCGGCACCCCGTCGCCGCAATTGATGAACACGCGGCTGTTTTTGAGGCTCGTCCCGTCGACGACGTCGAGCACCCGGATCTCTCGCGGCACGGCGCCGCTGACCACGACGTAGAGCTTCGACTCGTCCGGGCTGAAGCAGAGCCCGTTGGGCCGCGGAATGTCACTCGTCACGGCGGTCACCTCGCTCGTCCGGCCGTCGACGCGATACACGCTGGTCGGCAGCTCCGGCGTCGCGACGTGCCCCTCGTAATTACCGAGGATCCCGAACGGCGGGTCGCTGAACCAGATGGATCCGTCCGACTTGCAGACCACGTCGTTCGGCGAGTTGAGCGGCTTGCCCTGGTAGCGGTCGGCGATGACCGTGACGGTGCCGTCGTGCTCGGTGCGCGTCACGCGCCGCGCATCGTGCTCGCACGACACCAGCCGGCCCTGACGGTCGCGCGTGTTGCCGTTCGTGTTGTTCGACGGCTTGCGGAAGACGCTCACCGCGCCGGTCTCTTCCTCCCACTTCATGACCCGGTTGTTCGGGATGTCGCTCCACAGCAGGAAGCGCCCGTCGCCGAACCACACCGGGCCCTCGGCCCACCGGAAGCCCGTCGCGAGGCGTTCGACGGCGGCGAGCGGCAACCGGTACGGGGCGAAGCTCGGGTCGAGAACCTGGACAGCTGGATCCGGGTATCGCACGGGGCTGTTGGGCCAGCGGTCCATGGGGCTCCTCTCGGTGAGCGGGTGTAGATTTCGACCGCTCGAAGTCTAACAGCAGACGCGGTCTGGACAAGTGGGCGCGCCGCACGGTAGCTTTGAGCTCAACCCCTGACCAGGAGACCGCCATGAGCGAGACGCCGAAGCTCCTGCTGCAAAAGGACGGACCGATCGGCTGGATCATCTTCAACCAGCCCGAAAAGCGCAACGCCGTGAGCCTCGAGATGTGGCAGCTCATGCCCGACTACGTCCAGGATCTCTCCACCGACGACGCGATCCGCGTGGTCGTGTTGCGCGGCGCGGGCGATCAGGCGTTCGTGGCCGGCGCCGACATCTCCCAGTTCAAGGAGCGCCGTCGCAACATGGCCGACCAGGAAGAGTACAGCCGGATCTCGGAGCGCGGTCAGAGCGCGCTCGGCAAGTTGACCAAGCCGCTGCTCGCGATGATCCACGGCTACTGCGTCGGCGGCGGCGTCGGCATCGCCATCGGCTGCGACATGCGCATCGCCTCGGACGACGCGCGCTTCGGCATCCCGGCGGCGCGGCTGGGCCTGGGCTATCACTACAAGGGCATGGAAAAGCTCATGAAGCTCGTCGGCCCCGCCTACACGAAGGAGATCTTCTTCACCGCGCGCACGGACTTCAGCGCCCAGGACGCGCTTCGCATGGGCCTGGTGAACCAGGTCGTGCCGAAGGCGGAGCTCGAGACCTTCACGCGCACCTACGCGCTGACGATGGCGCGCAACGCGCCGCTCACCCTGCGCTCGGCCAAGGCGACCGTCGAGCAGCTCGTGCGTCCCGACGGCGAGCGCGATCTGGCCATGCTCGAGAAGCTCATCGCCGACTGCTTCAACAGCCAGGACTATCAGGAGGGCGTCAAGGCCTTCTCGGAAAAGCGCCGCCCGCAGTTCCAGGGCCGGTGATCGCGCCCCCGTAGGACGCGCGATGCCGCCCCGGAGCCTCAAGATCGACAACGCCCGCTACGTCGTCACCGTCGACCGCGAGCGGCGAATCATCCAGGACGGCTCGATCCTCGTCGAGGACGGCAAGGTGAGTCGGGTGGGCAAGGCGGCCGCGCTGGCGAACGCCCAGGCCGAGCGGGTGATCGACGCGCGCCATCTGCTCGTGACGCCCGGCTTCGTCAACGGTCACATGCACATCAGCTACGCCCACGCGGTCCGCGGGATCTTCCCCGACAACCTCGCGAGCCCTCTCAGCCACGTGTTCAAGCTGCAGATGGCGATGACCGAAGAGGAGGAGCACGCCACGACCCTGCTGGGGCTCGTGGAGCTCCTGAAGAGCGGCACGGTCTGCTTCGTCGATCCCGGCAGCACGAAGTTCCCGGACGCGTGTCTGCAGGCCTACGACGACGCCGGCATCCGCGCGATCATCGGCGAGTGCGTGTCGGATCAGGAGGCTCCGTTCCCCCTGCCCCGCTACGCCACGAGCGACGCCGTCAACCGCACGGCCGCGTTCCTCGGCAAGTGGCAGGGACGGCTGGACGGCCGGATCCGGGCGTGGGCCATGCCGTTCTCGCCGGAGACGTGCAGCGCCGATCTGCTGCGCGCGGTGAAGGGCGTGGCCGACGAGCACAACACGTTTCTGACGCTTCACCACGGCAGCGGGCCTCAGGCGCGCAAGGACTATCAGGCGCGCCACGGTAAGACCCCGACCGAATACCTCGAGTCGATCGGCGTGCTCGGGCCGAACGTGGTGCTCGCGCACTCGCTCGGCGTGGACGACGCCGAGATCGAGTGCCTGGCGCGCACGGGCACGAAGGTCGCGATGTGTCCGGTGACCGCGGCGAAGGGCGGCCGCGGCGTGCCCGAGCACGGGCGGATGCCGGAGCTTCTGGCCAAGGGCGTGAAGGTCGCGCTCGGCTGCGACTCCCCCAACAACTCGAACCACCTGGACATCGTGCGCGCGATGAACATGGCGGCGATCCAGTACAAGGACGCGCGCCAGGACACGCGGATGATCCCGGCCGAGGCGGCGCTCGAGATGGCAACCATCACGGGCGCTCAGGCGCTCGGCGTCGCCGACGAGATCGGCTCGATCGAGCCCGGCAAGAAGGCGGATCTCGTGCTCTTCGACACGCAGCGTCCGGAGTGGCAGGCGCTCTTCAATCCGGTCAACAACCTGGTCTACAACGCCGACGGCCGCAGCGTGCACACCGTCATCATCGACGGCCGCGTGGTCGTGGACGCCTATCGCCAGACCTTCGTCGATGAGCCGCGGCTCTTCGCGAAGGTGCAGGAGATCGGCGAGAAGCTTCAGACCCGAACCGGGACCGCGTTCCCGCGCTCGCGCTGGCAGATTCTTTAGAAAAGGGGGCCTCGAAGGGCCCCCTTAGACCCCCGTCGCTCGGAGACGCCCCGGCACAGCCGGGGCGCCCCTCGAATCTGCTTCGCGAAAAGGGGGCCTCGAGGCGACCCGCACGAGCGCGGCTCGCTGAAATTCGGAGAGGGGCTCCCGCCCGCGGCCCCGCGGCGCGAGATAGCGCCCGCGATACTCATCCGCGCCCACGTCTTCGATCAGGGCGAGATCGCGGGCGGCGAGATACTCAGGCAGTCGAGCCGGATCGAAGCCGAACGTGTACGGCTCGCCGGATCGCCGAACGGTGGTCAGTGTCTTATCGGCTCCGTCAAAGGTCGCGGATCCGTCGAGGATCGTCCGGTGAATGTACGTGAAGACCATCTCGCTGCCGGCGGCGGCGCTCCGGGCGACATAGCGAAACAGGGTATCGACGTCCGGGGCCGACAGATAGTGCGTCACGCCCTCGCAGATGAAGAACGTCCGGGCCGTCGTGCGAAACCCGGCGGGCATCGCGCCGTCCAGGGTTTGCGTGCTGAAATCGATCGGGACGAACTCCACGTGCGGCGGGAGCGCGCCCAGGCGTCGCGCGACCGCCCTTTTCTTCTCGGCTTGCGTCAAGGGATGGTCCACCTCGAACACACGGATCCGGCCGATCCCAGGGATTCGATAGGCACGGCTGTCGAAGCCAGCTCCGAGGATCACGACTTGCTCCACGCCGCTCGGCAGCGCGGAGGTGAGGGCATCATCGATGTACCGCGTACGAACCGCCACCGTTCCCCTCGAGCCGGTCCAGTGACCATCGATGAGTGACCACGGCACGAGTGAGCCCACCAGGGGCACCCGAGAGACGCGAAGGGCCACCCGGAAGCGCCGGTCGAGAAAACCCTGAGCCAGATCGTCCTCGAAGAGCCGGCTGGCCGCGGAGCGCTGAGATTCCCGGGCCCGCCAGAGGGCGACGACCATGGCGGTTCGGCTGACCGCCTGTTTCATCGTTCCCATGGCGTCTCCTGAGGAGGGTCTCGCCGGCGCCTTGACAGCGTCGCGACGGATCGCAATGATACCGCGCAGCCCGTCCGGACATCCGGACGGCGGAGAGGGGTCGACGATGACTCGGCGAGCGTGGCGGTTCGGTGGACGGCGCTGTCTGCTGCTCCTGATCTTGCTGGTCGGGACCGGTGCGCTCCTGATCGGGCGCGGGGCGCCGCCGCTCGCCTTGGCGGCCGATCCCACGGTGCACTACATCAGCCATCGATTCCCCATGCTGGAGTTCTGGGTGAAGAAGATGGGGGAGTATCCCGGGATCAAGCTCGAGGCCGAGCTGATCCCCTTCGACCAGGCCCTCGAGAAGATGCAGATCCACCTCTCCCAGGGCGCGTCGACCTACGACATCATGGCGACCGACGCCTTCCTGCCCACCTTCGCCGAGCGCGGCTGGCTCATGCCGCTCGATCCGCTCATCGCGAAGCTGCGTCAAGCCGTCGAGTGGGACGATATCGATCCGATCCTGGTTCGTGACGTCTGCTCGTACAAGGGCAAGGTCTACGGAGTGCCGAACCTCGCCATCTCGATGTTCTTCTTCTACCGCAAGGACCTGTTCGACGCGGCGGGGCTCAAGCCGCCGGCCACGATGGACGAGTGGATCGCGGCCGCCAAGGCGCTGACGATGGCCGACAAGAAGCAGTACGGCACGGCCATGACCCTCAAGGCCGGCGACGGCTTCCAGAACGACTTCACGTACTTCCTGCGCACGTACGGCGGTGACTGGTACGACAAGGACTGGAAGGTCACGATCGACAGCGAGGCCGGCGTGAAGGCGCTGACCACGATGAAGGAGCTCATGAAGTACGCGCCGCCGAACGTCCTGGCCTTCCACAACGACGAGTCCACGGTAGCGATGCAGCAGGGACTCACGGCCATGGGGCTCCTCTGGCAGTCGCGGGCGCTGGCCATGGACAACGCGCAGGTCTCCAAGGTGGTCGGCAAGGTGAGCTTCGCCGTGCCCCCGGCCGCGACCAAGGGGGGCAAGAGCCACGCCCGGCTGGCCGTCGGCTGCTATTCGATCAGCGCCTTCACGAAGAACGACCCCGACCTCGTCTTTCAGGTGATCGGCAAGACGCTCAGCAAGGCGAACATGCGCGAGTCCGCCGGCCTGGCGACCCCGACCCGGCTGTCCGTCACCAGGGATCCCGAGGTCATGCAGAAGTTCCGGTTCATCAGGGCCGCGGCCGACAACGTCCAGGCGGGGGCCCGGCTCGTGCCGAGCAATCCCGAGTTCTCCGAGGCGATGCTGCAGACCACGCAGACGTTGCAGAAGGGTCTGACGGGCGAGCTGGCGATCCCCGAGGCGCTCAAGCGCGCGCAGAAGGTCATGAGCGACCTCATGACGGAAAAGGGCTACTACAAGAAGTAGCCGCGTGGCGAGCCGGCAGCAGCGCCGGGACCGCCTGATCTTCCTCGTCCCGAGCATGACGGTGCTCGCCGTCCTGCTCGTCTATCCGCTCGCCTATAGCCTCGGGCTCAGCTTCTACAACTACTACCTGCCCGTGCCGCACACGACCTTCGTCGGCCTCGACAACTTCCGCTACATCCTTGGCGACGACGCGTTCTGGGACGCGCTGGGCGTGACCGCGCGATTCACGGGCGCCGCCGTCGCCATCGAGGTCGTGCTCGGCATTGCCGTCGCGTTGCTCCTGGATGCTCGCATCCCGTGCCGGCGCTTCGTCAACACCGTGGTGCTGCTTCCCATGGCGATCACACCCGCGGTGGCCGGCCTGCTCATGCGCTGGATGTTCGAGAGCAACTGGGGGCTGGTGAACTACTTCCTTGGTCTCGTCGGCGTGCGCGGACCCGGGTGGACCGGCGATCCAGCCTGGGCGCTGTGGTCGATCATCTTCGCCGACGTCTGGCAGAACACGCCGTTCGTGATTCTCGTGGTCTACGCCGGCCTGCAGAGCGTGCCCGTCGAGCCGCTCGAGGCGGCCATGGTGGACGGCGCCTCGCGCGCGCAGACGCTCACCCACGTCGTGTTCCCGTTCCTGCGGCCGCTGGTGCTGTTCGTCCTCATCATCCGCTCGATGGACGCCTTCCGCATCTTCGACCAGGTGTTCGTCATGACGGGCGGCGGGCCGGGCACGACCACGCAGACCATCACCTTCTACAACTACGTGATGGCCTTCCGGCAGCTCCGCATGGGGCGCGCCTCGGCGCTCGGCGTCATCACCCTGCTGATCCTGTCGCTCGTGATCGGCGCATGGATCTACCTGCTCTACCGACGAGAGAAGGGAGAATGGTGAGCCGCGGCGTCGGCGCTCCGCGCGTCGTCCTCGCGCGAGCCCTCGTCTACCTGGCGCTCCTTGCCGTGGTCGCCGTCTCGCTGTTCCCGATCTACTTCGCGCTGACGACCTCGCTCAAGCAAACGCGCGATGCCTTCACGACGCCGCCGACGTGGATCTTCACGCCCACGCTCGAGCACCACCGGTTCATCTGGGTGGAGACGCCGTTTCCCCGCTACCTCTTCAACACGCTCGTGATCACGATCGGCACGGTGCTCCTGTCGATCCCGCTGGGTTGCATGGCTGCGTACTATCTGGCGCGGTACCGGAGCCGGCCGATCCAGGTGCTGCTGTTCTCGCTGCTGGCGGTGCGGGCGTTCCCGCGGATCCTCCTGCTCGTGCCCTTTTTCCTGGTAGCCCGCGCCACGCAGCTCTACGACACGCACATCCTCATCATCCTGATCATCGTGGCCTTCAACCAGCCCTTCGCCATCTGGCTGATGCGCGGCTTCTTCCTCGACGTGCCGCGCGAGCTGCCCGAGGCGGCGATGATCGACGGCTGCAGCTCACTCCAGGCCTTTCTGCGCGTGGTCCTGCCCGTGGTGCGCCCCGGCGTGTTCACGGCGGCGCTCTTCACGTTTCTCTTCGCCTACAACGAGTTTCTCTACTGCCTGATCCTGACCGGCAGCCACGCCAAGCCGCTCTCGGTCGCGATCGCTCAGTACGGCGCCGAGAAGATCGAGTACTGGTCCTGGTCGGCCGCCGGCGCCGTCGGCATCCTCGCGCCGATCGTCTTGTTCATCGCGGTGATGCAGCGTCACCTCGTAAAGGGCCTGACGTTCGGCACGCTCAAGGGGTGAACGCGCCGTCACACCATGAGCCGGAGGCGGAACAGTCGCTGCGCGAGGACGATGAGCCCGCCGACGATGGCGATCTGCAGGGCCGAGGCGGCGGCGATCGAGGGATCGGCCTCGAACTGGATCTGCGAGAAGATCTGCACGGGCAAGCTCGGGGCGTTGGCGCCGGCGAGGAAGAGCGCGAGATTGATGTCGCTGAACGAGATGATGAAGGCGAAGACCGCGCCCGTGACCAGGCTCGATCTGAGCAACGGCAGCGTCACCTTGAAGAACGCCTGTGGCCGACTGGCCCCCAGGCTCATCGCCGCCTCCTCCAGCCGCGGGTCCATGCCGGCGAGGCCGGCCGTCACGCAGCGGATGACGTAGGGCGTGGCGATGACGATGTGCCCCACGAGCAACGTCATCGACGAGGTCGGCCAGGCGAGCCGCGCGAGGTACAGGTACACGGAGGCGCCGAGCAGGATGTGCGGCACCAGGAGCGGCGACAGAAAGAAGGTCTCGAGGGCTTCGCGGCCGCGGAAGCGGAGCCGCACGAGACCGATCGCCGAGAGCGTGCCAACGAGCGTGGCGACGAGCGCGGTCAGGAGCCCCACGACCTGGCTCACGCGGAAGAACGAACGGACGAACATCTCGTTGGCGAAGAACGCCCGATACCAGTGGAGGGTCAGCCCCTTGGGTGGGAAATCGAACGTCGGGGTGGAGCCAAACGACACAGTGACGACCACGACCAGCGGGGCCAGCAGCAGCGTGTACACGACGACCACGAACGGCCACAGGAACCGCGGCGGGCGGCTGGTCATAGCACCCTCTTCGGGCGCGCTCGGCGGCCCGTGGCCCACAGCGCCAGCGCGACGAGCGCCAGCATCGACACCGACAGGACGATCGTCAAGCTCGCCGCACCCGGCCAGTCGTAGGCCGTCAGCACCTCCTCGTAGATCTGCTGGCCGACCATCCGGACCCGACGGCCGCCCATCAGGGCGGGCGTGATGAATGCGCTCATGGACACGCTGAAGACGAGCAGCGAGCCTGAGACGAGGCCGGGCAGGCTCAGGGGCAGGATCGTGCGCACGAACATCTGGCCCCAGCTCGCGCCGAGGTTCCGCGCCGCCTCCTCCAGGCTGAGCGGGATGCGCTCGACCGCGGCCATGACGGGCAGGACCATGAACGGCAGGGTCTGCTGAACGAGTCCCAGGATCACGGCCCCTTCGGTGTAGAGCAGCCGCACGCTCTCCCGGACGCCCAGCAGCCGGAGCCCCTGGTTGACGAGGCCCTCGCTGCCGAGAATAACCAGCCAGCCGAACACGCGGATCACCGTGCTCA
>QHSP01000083.1 GCA_003220495.1 Candidatus Rokuibacteriota bacterium
AGTTGTGATTACCCGCGGGCTCGCGCGCATCGGCGCGAAGCCGCTCCGGCTTGGGCCGGCTCGTGTATGTCGGCGCGGTCGGTTAGACTCCTCGGCAGTTTGGTCGACGCACAGACCCGCATTCGCGTGGCTTCCGCAGTCACGCCCGATCATCTTCTCGCGCTCGTGTTCGTCGCGGGTGGGGTCGGCATGCTCGGTCTCTATCTCGACACGGCTTGGCATCGCACATTCGGGCGCGACACGTTCTGGAGCCTACCGCATCTCCTGATGTACGGCAGCGGAATGGCGGTCTATGCGTCGACGCTTGGCGGCATCGCCATCGCAACGCGCTTGGGGCCCGGCGGCTTCGGCGGTCCAGTCTTGTCGCCACTGGGGCTCCGATTGCCGCTCGGCTTCACACTCGCGTTCGCTGGCACTCTCGTGATGATGACCGCGATGCCGGTGGACGCATGGTTCCACTGGATGTACGGCACCGACGTGCTGGTGTGGAGCTGGCCGCACATGCAGCTTCTGCTGGGTGCCGGGCTCACCGACTGCGGCATCCTCCTCGCCGTCGCGGCCCAGCGCGGCCGTGGCTGGTTCGGGCGTCCCCGCGTGCGCCCGGTGGCGGCGACGTTGGTGATAGTCGACCTCCTGCAACGGGTCCACTATGGCCTCGCACACTACACGCAGGTTCCCGAGACGCGCACGGTCGATTTCTACCCGATGCTCGTGGCCCTTTCCGTGCCCGCGCTCCTGGTGACGGCCGCGCGGTCGATCGGCCCTTGGGCACCAGTGGCGGCGGCGAGCCTCTTCTTCGGTATCCAGGTCGGAGTCGACCTCACTCTCTATCTTATTGATTTCGTCCGCTACACATTGACGCCGGTGTTCGCACTGCCGGCGCTGCTTGTGAGCGCTCTCTACGCGATCGCGGCCCGCGCGGGTCACCGTGCCGTCATCGCCATCGTCGCCGGTAGCCTGTTCTCCGTTGCGTTCGTCGCGATCGAGTGCGTCTGGATGGCAAGAGTCATCGCGCGCCCTTGGGCGGAAGCCGCCGTGACAGCGGCGCTGCCTGTGACGATCGGCATCGGGGCGCTGAGCGGCTGGGTGGGCTGGGTCGTCGGAGGGCTCGTCCGATTCGTCGCGCACGACGGCTCGGCTGCTGTCGGCTTCGACGATCGCCGACCGGCTCGAGCCGCCGCGCTATTCGCCGGAGCACTCATCCTCGCCGGGGCATTGGCCACGTACCGACCGCAGCGCTTCGGTCCGCCGATGACCACGACGGAGATGCGATTAGAGCCCGTGGAGTCGTTCGTTGCGCGAGAGGCGATCTTCTGGGAGGCGGTGATTTTGGATTCGTGGCCATTGGCCGACCGGATCCAAGCCTACAGCGAGGGGATCATCGAGCCCTTCCCGCTCCCCATCGGGCCGGCATGGTGCGCAGAGACCCCGGCGCGGCTCGAAGCGGAGCTACCCGGTGTGCGTTTCGGGCTAGCGATCAACGAAGAGCGGGTTGATCTCGCGCATTATCGAATCGTCCGCCTGCCCATGCGCGACGGTCGCCACTGCGGGTGGCTCGGTATCGCGGCTGCCTTCGTGCGCTCCAGCCGGAACCGCTTCGTCTACGAGGTGGAGCACGCGGCCCGGCGGTCGGTCGTGGAGATGACGGTCGTCTTCAAGGATCCTTGAAGCCGGCCGGTCTGCTGCCGCCGGACTCCCGATCAGGGGGCTTTCAGGTGACGCGCGATGACGTCCGGGTACGCCTTGAACCAGTCGGTAACGCGTACGAGCTGTCCATCCTTCACCTGCCAGACTTGCACCCAGCCGCCGCCCTCGTGGTTCTCAGGCGTGATGGCGAGCGGCGGCGGTACGAGGCCGCCGAGGGTCGCCATGCGCCGAACGCTGCCGACGAAGTACTTCGTGATTGCCACCGACGCGATCGGCAATGGACTCGCGACCTCGCCGAGCAACAGCACGGCACGGCCGCGCATGAAGTTTCCGAAGTATGGGATACGCGACATGGTCGAGTCACAGCAGCGGCTCCTGCAGCATCTCGGGATCGCCCGCGTCGTCGCGGTGATCGGACCGTCAATGGGCGGGATGCAGACGCTCCAATAGGGCGTAAGCTACCCGGACATGATGGATGCGCTCGTGGCGATGGTGCCGCTGGAAACCCGCGCGTTCTTCGGCGGCCTGCTCGGCTGCCCGGAAGGCTTCGTCTCCGAGTTCAAGGGGCTCAAGGAGCCCACGCCGGCGCAGTTGCTGGCGCGGCGATAGGAGGGTACCCGATATGCCGCCGATCGAATTGCTCGCTCCGCTCGCTGGAGTTGCCGAGAACGCGGTGCCGTTGGCCAAGCGCGTTCCTACGCTCGAGGGTCGAGTCGTGGGTCTCCTCAACAACTCGAAGGCGGGGACCCGACCGTTCCTGGATCGCGTCGAGGAGCTGCTCCGCAGCGCGCACGGCGTGTCCAGGATCATCCGCTACGACAAGAGGGCCGCCGCGCTCCCGGTGCCCGACGAGATGCTCGAGGCGGCCGCTCGCGAGTGCGAGGTGGTGATCAACGGGATCGCCGACTGAGGGTCCTGCACGTCGTGGAGTGTCCACGACAGCATCGAGTTCGAGAAGCGCGGCATTCCGACCGCGACGATCGTCACCGAAGAGTTCCGGACGCTGTACACCATCGTCACGACGAGTCTCGGCCAGCCGAGTCTGCCGGCCGTGTACGTGCGGCATCCGATCGTCAGCGTGCCGCACCCGGAGATGCGTGGGCGTGCCGAGCCCGTGATGGCCGCGATCGTAGAGATCACCACGGCGACGGGCGCGTATGCGAGCGAGGCCGCCGACGGGCATTCCGCCGATCGGGGCCGGCGTGCCGCCGCCGCCGTCGTCGAGCGAATCACCGTGGCGGACGACCCTGAGGTGATCTTCGAGCGGTTCACCAGCGAAGGCTGGACCGATGGATTGCCGATCGTGCCTCCGACCGAGGAGCGAGTCGCGCAGATGCTCGCCTTCAGCGCCCTCGACCCGTCCTTGTCGCTGGGGCCGATGCCGCCGCGCTGGGGAGAGGCCACGATCACCACGCTCGCGGTCAACGGAGTGATGGCCGGGTGCAAGCCGGAGTACTTCCCGGTCATCGTGACGGCGGTGAAGGCGATTCTCGGCAAGCCGTTCAACCTGTACGGCATCCAGGGCACGACGAACCCAGCCAGCCCGGTGCTCATCGTCAATGGGCCCATTGCCCGTGAGATCGGGCTCAACGCGCGCGGGAACTTGTTCGGTCCGGGCTTCCGCGCCAACGCGACCATCGGCCGTGCGATTCGGCTGATCATGACAACGATCGGCGGCGGCGTGCCGCAGCAGGCCGACAAGTCGACGCTCGGCAACCCGGCCAAGTACACCTGCTGCTTCGCCGAGAACGAGGTGGACAGTCCGTGGGCGCCGCTTCACGTCGAGCGCGGCTTCGAGGCCGAGACGAGCACCGTCACCGTCTTCGGCGGCGCCGCGCCCGCCAACATTATCGATAAGAGCAAAACCGCCCAGGAGATGCTCCAAACGATTGCGCGGGCGGTCGCCGTTTCGGGATCCAACAACATGTTCATGAGCCAGGAAGCGCTCGTCGTCCTCGGACCCGAGCACGCCTCGATCGCAGCGAGGCAGGGTTTCGACAAGCAGCGGCTGCGTCTGGCCCTGTTCGAGCACGCCCGTATCCCCTTCGAGCAGATCAGCCAGAGCAACGCGGACGTCTTGAGCGTGTGGCGCGGCAACTGTATCGAGGGAGTGGACGGTCGGCGGTCATGGCGGATCGTCGAGAAGCCGGAAGACATCATCGTCGTCGTGGCCGGCGGCGCCGGGAATCACTCAGCCTCGATCCCAGGGTGGTACTCGCGCTCGGTCACCTTGCCGCTCCTTGGCGCCGACGGCACGCCTCTCCGCTCCGTCGCGGAGTTGAAGAAGCAATAGGTTGGAAGCGAGACTTTAGAGATCAGTTTGCCGGCAAGTGGCCTTATTCCAGAACCATGACGTGCGTTCAGGACTTCACGCTGAGGTCAGAAGACGCTACAAGCGCCTCCGCAACCAGCCCGACGGGTGGTGCGTAAAGGGAAACCGCTCCGACTTCGCGCGGTCCACCTCAAACTCGGCGTGCGTCAGTAGGAACTCTCGAATCGCGACGAGTGGGCCTGGGGGTTTGCCGAACCCAGGCAGGGTGTCGATCAGCCCGTCCTGCACGATCAGGAAGCTGCCCGGTGTTACCATCGGCGCGTACATCTCCATCTCTTGCCGAACATGAGCGGCGGCGTGGTTGTCGTCCAGGATCACCATGACCGCCCCCTGCGCGCGGCTTGCTTCACGGCGCAAGCGCTCGACGAGAACGACGTCGAGGACCGAGGCGGTGACGGCTTCGATACGCGGGTGCTTGAGGTCATGTATCCGCTCGATGTCGACGGTGATGATGCGGCCGTGGTTCATCAAGTCAAAGAGGTGTGCGTAGAACAGCGCTGAGCCGCCGCGGTGTGTGCCGCCTTCGATCAGGAGCGCGGGCCGGACCTCTGCCAGCGTCTCCTGAATCGTCCATAGGTCGAGGACATTCTGCCAGATCGGATTCCCGAGCCAGCGCATCGTGGCGAAGTTGTTGGTGCATGCGATCAGGTCGCGGAACGTGCGCAGGTTGGCGCGTCGGCCACGCGATTTCCAGTCAAGCCCGACGGCTCGCAGCACCGGAGTGACCCAACTCATGGGGGAGGAGTTTAGCACGGGGAATCGTGGCCCTAGTCTGCAACGAGAGCGCCGTACCCACTCGACCCTTTCAAGTTAACGCTGTGGTTGCTGCCACTCCATTTCCGGATACCATTCATAGCTGAGTGAGCTTCGGGTCGAGCGAATCGCGGACCCAGTCGCCGAGGATGTCCAGACCCAGGCAAGAGGCAATGTCTTGCGCGTGAGAGCGGCGGGACGCGGTAGGATCGGCCAGTTGCCGCCAAGCGCGCGACACGTCCATCGACCGGAGGATCACATGACTGACCGGCTCATCTCCTGCGACGATCACATGGATCTTAGCCAACTGCCCGCAGATCTGTGGACGACACGGCTGCCCGCGTCGCTGCTCGACCGCGCGCCGCATGTGGAGGAGCGCGACGGACAGGCGGTCTGGGTGTGCGACGGGAAGGTCTGGGGCCGCTGGGACGGCAGGCCGCCGGCGACGGGCTCGGCGCGGCCGATCAAGCCGCTTTATAACGCCTTCGACCGCGCCGGCATCCACGACGCGAGCGCGCGCCGCCCGGCCATCGCCGAGCTGCGTCTCGCCGACATGGACCGCGACGGCGTCGCGACGCAGGTGATCTTCGGGCCGATCTTCCAGATCTCGACCAACGATCCCGTGCTACGCGCCGCCTGCTATCGCGTCTACAACGACTGGCTGCTCGACTTCTGCAAGGCGGCGCCCGACCGGCTTATTGGCCTGCCGATGCTGCCGGAGACACCCGAGGGCGCGCTCGCCGAGGTCGAGCGGCTGCGAACGAAGGGCGGCGTGCGCCAGGTGAATCTCATGATCGCCAACGTCGACCCCAGGCTCGACGACCCGGCCTGGGAGCCGCTCTGGCAGGCGCTCGAGGAGAGCGGCATCATCCTCTCCTGGCACATCACGGTGTTCGTCGGCAAGCCGGGTGATCGCGTCGCCGGCAAGGCGGCGAGCGTGTTCGAGAACACCAAGTTCTTTCTCGCGAACTTCCTCGAGCCCTTCGTCGACCTCTTCGCCTGGGGCATCCTCGAGCGCCACCCGAGATTGCGTATGGTGATGGCCGAGGCCGGCACCGGATGGCTTCCCTGGCTCGTCCAGGAGCTCGACTACCGCCACTGGCGACTCTGGGAGGCGAAGGAGTTCTGGGCCGACAAGGGCGGCAGCGCCCTCGAAACGAAGCCGAGCGAGCTCTTCAAGCGGCAGATCTACGCGACCTTCCAGGAAGACCACGTGGCGATGTCGCTCATTCCATTCTTCGGCGAGGGCCATCTGCTGTGGGCGTCGGACTATCCCCACCCCGACAGCGTCTGGCCCAACTCCCGAGAAGCGATTGAGCGGCAGATGCGGCACCTGTCGCCGGAGATGCGCCGCAAGTTGACTCACGACAATGCGGCCGCGCTCTACGGGCTGGGAGGAGCATAAGCGTGGCGACCACGCTCGGGTTCATCGGCCTCGGGGTAATGGGCGAGCCCATGTGCCGGAACCTGGCGAGGAAATCGGGGGCCGCGGTCGTGGCGTTCGACCGGCGTGCGGAGCCGCTCGCGGCGCTCGCGCGCGACAGTGTAGGGGCAGCCGGGTCCGCCGGCGAGGTGCTGGGGCGCGCGGATCTCATCTTCATGTGCCTGCCCGGCGAGCCGCAGGTACGCGCCGTTGCTCTCGGGCCCGACGGCCTCGCGGCGCACGTGCGCGCGGGGCAGACGGTGGTGGACATGAGCACGGCGCCGGTGGCGCTGGCGCGCGAGCTGGGTCACGCGTTCGCCGCCCGGGGCGTTAACTTCGCCGACGCACCGGTGGCGCGCACCGCCCAGGCGGCGAAGGACGGCACGCTGTCGATCATGGTCGGCGGCGACACGGCGGTGTTCGAGCGGTTGCGGCCGTACCTCGCGTGCATGGGCACCGAGATCACACACTGCGGGCCGGTGGGCGCCGGGCAGGCGGTCAAGCTGATGAACAACATGGTCGTCGCGCAGACCGTCGTCGCGCTCGCCGAGGCGCTCGCCGTGGCGCGCGCCTCCGGCGCCGTCGATCCAAAGATCTTGTTCGAGACGCTGACCAAGGGCTCCGCGGACAGCTTCGTGCTGCGCAATCACGGGATGAAGTCGCTGCTGCCCGACACGCATCCCACCCACGGCGCGTTCCCGACGAGCTACATCATCAAGGACCTGTCGTATGCGCTCGCGCTGGCCGAGTCCGCGGGGGTGACGCTGGAGCAGGCGACGACAACGAGGCGCCTCATGGAGCGCACGATGGAGGCGGGCTACCGCGACAACTACTACACCGCCGTGATCCGGACGATCGCGGGGCGCTGATCGAGGCTGGAGGCTCATGATGAGACCCCTCCGCTCAGTCACCGTCCTCGTTCTGCTGATCTCGGCGGCCGCCGCCGGACCCGCTGCCGCCGCGCCCGACGGCCAGGTGACCTGGGGCGTCCACATCTCGCTCGCTCCGACGTGGTTCGATCCAGCCGAAACCCCCGGGATCGTCACGCCGTTCATGGTGCTCTACGGACTCCACGACGCGATGCTGAAGGCGCTGCCCGGCAACCCGCTGGCGCCGGCGCTCGCCGAGTCGTGGACCGTATCCCCCGATGGGCTCACGTACGAGTTCGTCCTGCGCCGCGGCGTGAAGTTCCACAACGGCGAGCCGGTCACCGCCGAGGACGTCAAGTTCTCGTTCGAGCGCTATC